>NZ_BAAGTT010000040.1:0-478896 GCF_054781775.1 Spirosoma areae
CTTCGGCCGAGTGCCCGTTTTTGCGTAAATTGACACTACCACAGCGGGAGCAGGTGTATTGTTTAACTTCGCTTATCATCGGGCTAAGATAAGTCATCAGCGGCTATCTTACCACTACCCAGGAATAAATGGGTAGTCGATCAATAATTTATCCTGAGGGCGGGTTTGGGCGGCATTATGAGTAACCTCCTGCAAAATTTCACCCGTATGCCATAACAACCCGGTTAGATCCTGTGATGTTTCGATTGATAAAGCTTGCCGCTTGCCGCGCATTTCCATCAAATCGGCAAAAAGACTATACACTCGATATAACTGCTTTGGCTCATGTTTAAGAAATGTCTCAATCCAACGGACTAAGTAGGTATAAGCAATTGGCTGGCGAAGTGCGTCTACCGCTGAAAATTCGTATGAATTCAATAAAGCGGATAAACCTTCTAAAAAAGCCTGACGAGCACGATGCCGCCCTGTCGAAGCATTCAGTTGATTATTAACAAAGGCTGCTGCACTACCAATTTTACGTATAGAACCATCATGAAAGCCATCAAGTATATCGCTTAAGAAGTTGCGCCAATGTTCCGGTTTATAACTATCTGGAATTGAGTTCATAGGTAGTCAGATGCTCGTAGGTATTGAACCCTTCGTGAGATAATCAATCAATTTCACATACATCGAATCATTAATACGGGCATGTTCATTAATACGATCAAGTGTGATGTCTGATATAGCTACAGGTACAAACGTAATGGCATCGACAGGGATATGAGTAACTGCATATTCGGTATAACCATGTTGAAACGGCTCGCCTAACCGAATAGCTATACCATGAGCAGGTTGTGGAAGTTGGGGCTGAGGATCAAAAATAAGTTGACAAAACCCATCCACTACCGACGGAACGCGTATTGACTGTGGCGGTATCTGTGTGCAATCACACCGCAATAGCAGCAGGTTGTTTGAAAGCCAATCATTTGCAATGCCCACATGGTGGGCCAGGTCGACCATCCACTTATGCTGGAACGTCAGGTCAGCACCAACAAAGTAACGTGGTAAACGAACTGTAGGCTCAGGAAAATTAGTGGTCCACCATGAAAACTGCCGATAGGCAAAGAACTCTTTAACCCAATTTGATAGCGACAGCCAATCTTCGTCGTATTTATTACACAGGTCTTCCCAGATTTTTTGATAATTAACTTCCCGGCTGGTTTCAGCAGCCGGGATGTCGGTCCCAATACCAAATCCACCTTCCCGCATAGACTTGAACCGGCCTATGTGTTTACTAACGAATGACTGCAATGTTTCAATACGATACAAGTAGGGCTGGTCACCAATGTCGCCCACAACCCACTGCGCTCCCGGATCGTAATAAGCAACCTGGCGAGCCAATTCAGCATGAGGCATAGACTCTTTACCATACGGAATTAAGTTACATCTCTTCAAATATTGCCTGATTAGCTGAACCTCGTTCGTCAGATCAGGTTGACGTTCGGTTGCTATTGCACATCGCTCGTTGTAGAGCGATTCTCGTAAATGTGGCGACATGATGACATGACATGTGGTGTATAACCCTTTAAGTTATATACACTTCAATACACTCAATACCAACTGACGGTAATAGTTATTTAACGGTGGTTATTTGTACAAACCGCAGAAAATACAACAAAATGCAGAACGAAGTACCTGCGCCCGATCTGCTCTTGTTAAGCAGACAACGTTTGGCCATTTAGCAACAGAAACTCGATCAGCTATTGGTAAACTTGGTAGTTAGGCACTCTGGGTGCTGATGGCAACGGAGAAGTAGGCTTCCTCTCCACAAGAACTTGATTAGTGGGTGTACACCTTTACCGAATGCCCAGAAAAACCATCTGCTATTTACCAGGGTTAACCTGAAATTGGCACCGGTATTGCCCGACTGAATCGGCAGTATTACCCACAGAAGAGGCCGCACTTGTCTATCAAATGCGGCCTCTTCTACGTATAAACCTCTGCGGTTTTACTCCTTCTTGTATTGCTGAATAATCTTGTACAGCGCCTTCTGTTTTTCCAGTTCCGGGAAAAACTCGAATAGCTGAACATGCGCGTCATAATCGAGCGACAGGGCCGCTTCCAACTGAATCAGAGCCTCGCGGTAATGCCCCGCATGAATCAGGTAGACAGCCGAGCGATAATACAAATCGGCTTCGGTGGGCATGTCATTGATGCCCGACTGAATAATATCGTTGGCCCGCAGAAAATCGCCCTGATCGAAGGGCACCAGCGACCATGTCAGATACACGTCGGGATTTTCGGCATCAACTTCAGCCGCTTTCTCGAACGCTTCGACGCTCGACAACACATTCCCGACCTTGTATTCGGTTTCGGCGATGGCAATGTAATAATCGCCGTTCTGGTCGTTCAGCTTAACTGCTTTTTGCAGAAACGGCAACGCTTCATACCACTTGCCCGACTCGCTCAGACAAACGCCGATGCCATACCAGGCTTCGTCCCACAGGGGGTCTAATTTGATAGCCTCACGGTATTCTTTAATCGATTCGGGCAGGCGATCCTGTTTCTCTAAGCTAGCGCCGAGATGGCAAAAGGTATCGGCGGAGGCTTCTTCGTACTTCAGCGTCTCGCGGTAACATTGTTCGGCTTTCTCGAACAACCCTAAATTCATGTAGGTGTTGCCCAGGTTGAAGTGTGCCGAGGCAAAATCTTCCTTGATAATAATCGCGTAATCATACGCTTCGGCCGCTTCGGCATACCGCGCCAGCTTGCTGTAGGCAATGCCCATATTATACCAGGCATTGTACGAATAGGGGTCCGTATCAATCAGTTGCTGATAATACGACAGGCTGTTCTCCAGTTCGCCCGTCACGTCCAGACAAAACGCCAGTTCATACAGGGCGTTTTCATTGTTGATATTCAGCGCGATAGACTTCTTGTACTGTGTAATGGCTTCGTCGTATTTACCCCAGTTCTGGTAACTCTGGCCCAACTGAAACAGGATGTCATCCTTATCGTCGGCCTGGTCCAGCAGTTCTTCCAGCACCTGAATCGACTCCTCATAGCGACCGGCCATGTTCAGCACCGAGCCTTGCATGAACGGCACGTCGAGGTCGCCGGGGTTAAACAAAGAAGCCCGCTCCAGTAACTCCAGCGATTCGTCGAATCGTTGAAAATTAGCCAGAATCTGGGCTTTATCGAGCATTAACTCCAGCGCGTAGGGGAAGTTTTCCAAACCGGATTCGGCGGCTTTCAGGGCCTTGTCTAAATCGCCCTGGTTGAGGTAGTGCTCAACCATCTGCTCATAGACATCCAAATCGAAAAACTGGCTCTCCTGCTGGTCCAGCATCTGCTCGAAACGCCGGATTGATTCTTTAATATCGCCTTCTCGTTCTTCGAACTCTTGCTCCATTTAGAAAAAATTTACGAGGTACGATTCACGAGGTATGGTTTGTAACGTACTTAAAATGCACATCATAGATCATACCTCGTAGATCAGCGGATAGGGGCCGCGCCAATGGCGCGATTTATCCTTTGGCAGTGAAATATAAAACCAAAAAAGCGAAACTGCAACCCCCGGTCCGAAAATTTACGGGGCCGAAGCAGGGCTGCCAAACGCGTCTGCCACACGTTGTAATGTCTCGCTCAACGGTCGGTACTGAAAACGAAGCACTTGCTCGATTTTGTGACCATTGTATGCATATAACGAACTCGCCGACCTGGCCGTTTCGCGGGTGATGAGCGGGGCTTTCCCCATTATCCACGACCGCACGGCTTCCAGTGGCCAGAGCAACCGCGTCAGGGCGGGCGATATCCGCTTCGCTGGCGGACGCTTGCTCAGCGCGGCTGCTATCTGTTCTAACAACGAACGGTAGGGAATGGTGCCCCCATTCAGGATGTACCGCTGGGCTGTCACGTCGGACTGCATGAGCCGAACGAGCACGTCGGTCACATCGAGCACATCGACATAATTGACTAAGCCCGCCGGATAAAATGGCTTTTCGTCGGCTACGTACTTGATAAGTTGCAGGCTACTGCGGCTCCAGTCGCCCGCGCCCAGCACGATAGATGGATTCACCATAACGGCACGTAGCCCCTCGGCCACGCCCCGCCATACTTCCAGTTCGGCCCGGTACTTGGTTTTGGCGTAGGTCGAGTTATTGGGGGAATCTTCCCATTTCTGGCTCTCATCAATCAAAACGGGCTCGGTTGCATCCCCTCCTTTCGCCACTGGCCGGCCGATGGCTGCCACCGAACTGACATAGCCCAGTTTCCGCACACCAGCTTTCAAACACACATTCACGACGTTGGCGGTGCCTTCCACGTTAATGCGCTCCATGCGGTCGCGGTCTTTCGGCACAAACGAGACGATGGCTGCCGCATGAATAACCTCTGATTCGGCCTGGATGGCTGTTTCCAGCGATGGAATATCCAGCACGTCGCCTTCGTACCAGGTGATTTGGTGGGCTACATCGGCCAGCATTCCATAGCCGCTGTGGGGCCGGTACAACACCGAAACCGAATGCCCCCCGGCCAGATACCGCCGGGCAATGTGGGAGCCGATGAAACCGGTTGCGCCCGTAATGAAAACCGGATTAGGTTGTGAGGAGGTCATTCAAAATTCGTTCAAGCGTGAGGAAGCCCGGTGCCTGACGGGTGTGGAGGTCGGTAAGGAGTTTGTAATAGGCAGGATCTGTTTCAATGGTTGGTAATTTTGTTTGATTGCGGAAATGCTTCGTCCGATTGTAAAAGCCGTATATGCTTACGTCGATTTCCACACATTCAGCATTCCACAACAAGAAACTCTCAATAGCTTTATCGACAACAACAATGTGTTGATTCGTCATCGGATGCTTCCTCAAGAACAATCTATTCTCCTGCTCAACTGGCTCAAAAGCACTAAAAAAGCCTTTGCAACGCTTATGCAAGTCATCGTCGTTATCTACGATACCTACCAGCTTGTACTCACTGGCTCGGGGTGACATCATTGTATTACCAACTTCAGGACAGCCCTGGGCATGAATGCATAGTCGGGTATCAGGAAAAAAGAAGCGAATCAGAGCCGTGTCGGCATGACATTCGGCTACGAACTGAACAGACAACTCAGGCATTTGGCTCGTAGCGACTAAGATTGTAAAACAAGTCGATACTAAGATCACGGGCTTCCTGCAACTCGTCAGCGGTCAACTGCCGGACATGCGTTTGGTAATCTTTATAGTACGTGATATAAACAGCCAATTCTGATTCATCTAACTCATCAATCAACGTTTGCAGTAAGTAAGGACTATGCGTTGACACAAAAAACTGGTTTGTTTCACTGTACACCATGCGATGCGCCATTGCTTTCACATAAGGCGGAAACGAATGCACTTCCGGCTCTTCAAAAACGATGACTGAGTTTTTGTTGGATTCGATGGCCGTGATATAGAACATGAACCGCCGGAAGGTGTCGGCGATGGAGAAGAAAGGGTATTGCCAAACGTAAGGCCCGTCCTTTTTCTGGAGAATGAACTCCTGCTTTTCATCAAATAGCACAAGTTCCAACTGCTGTTCTGTAAACAGCTTCGCGAACTCAGCCCATAACTCTTTATTTCTTCTGACTACTGAATACAGATTCGGGCCGTTGGGAGGTAATAAGAAATTTTGAAACAGATTTTCAAATTCTATTAGGTTAGCAAAATCATATTTTTTCACTACCCTTAGCATCTCATTAAATTTCGCTCTTCTGTCTTTGTCATCAGGTGCTGAACCAGTTAATGAACCTGATTCATCGACTCTACGCCCTGCTTTAGCAGAAAGGGCTACCGCTCCTACAGAACGCCTTGCATCTATATTTACCTGAAATTCTTCTGTATCAAAAGCCCCTATCGAAAAAGATTTGAATTCTCCAGTCATCTCTTCACCGCTAAAAGTCTTAAAACCAAGACCTGGACTTATTGCTACTATCTTTGAATTTGACCCTACTTCAACAGATTTACTTGTATCAAAATCCCAGAACAAGTGTTTCATACTTTGGTACCTAACCGCCCCCTTTAAGAATTTACCAGTATCATACCCCGCCCCCAACAACCCCAATCCCTCCAGAATATTCGACTTTCCCACATTGGGCTTGCCAATGAAGACGTTCATCCGCTTGCAGTCCATCCGCAGGTCTTTGATGGACTTGAAGTTTTTGATTTCGACCCAGTTGAGGAAATTATTCGTATTCGGTGTGTTGTTCTCCATTGCGGCCCGGCCATACTGTTTACGTAAACATAACAACGTTCGGGCCTGAATTGCTAATTTTGCCCACCAATACCCTGATTATGTCTCTCGAAAATCCCCAACGCTATACCGTTACGGCGGCTCTCATCTACGCCAACGGCCCAATTCACATCGGCCACCTGGCCGGATGCTACCTGCCCGCCGACATGTACGTGCGCTACCTCCGCTCAACGGGTAAAGATGTTGCCTTCATCAGCGGCACCGACGAACATGGCGTACCCATCACCATCCGGGCTAAAAAAGAAGGCATGACGCCCCAGCAGGTCGTGGATAAATACTACGGCCAGATTAAGCAATCCTTTGAGGAGTTCGGCATCTCCTTCGATATTTATTCGCGCACCTCAAACCCGATTCATCACGAAACCTCGCAGGCGTTTTTCACGAAACTCTATGAAAAAGGCGATTTCGATGAGGAAGTGACTGAGCAGTATTACGACGAAGTAGCCGGGCAGTTTCTGGCCGACCGCTACATCGTGGGTACCTGTCCGGTATGTGGCAACCCGAATGCCTATGGCGACCAGTGCGAGCGCTGCGGCACGGCCCTCAGTCCGCTCGAACTGATTAACCCGCACTCGACGCTCTCCGGCTCGAAGCCCGTTCTGCGCCGGACCAAAAACTGGAACCTGCCACTGGACCGGATGCAGCCCGACATTGAAAAATACGTGAATAGCCACACGGAGTGGAAAACGAACGTAGCTGGCCAATGCCAGTCGTGGCTGAAAGAGGGCTTACGCCCCCGCGCCATGACCCGCGACCTCGACTGGGGCATTAAGGTTCCGCTGCCCGATGCCGAAGGCAAAGTGCTGTATGTCTGGTTCGACGCGCCCATTGGCTACATTTCGATGACCAAAGAGTGGGCCGAACAGCAGGGCCGCGACTGGGAACTGTACTGGCGCGATAAGCACACCAAACTTGTGCATTTCATTGGCAAGGACAACATCGTTTTCCACTGCATTATCTTTCCAGCGATGCTGATGGCCGAAGGCAGCTACATTCTGGCCGACAACGTGCCCGCCAACGAATTCATGAACCTGGAAGGCGACAAAATCAGTACGTCGCGCAACTGGGCCGTCTGGCTGCATGAATACCTGGAGGAATTACCTGGCAAGCAGGACGTGCTGCGCTACGTACTGGCGGCCAACGCCCCCGAAACCAAAGACAGCGAGTTTACCTGGAAAGATTTTCAGGCCCGTAACAACAACGAACTGGTAGCGGTGTTTGGCAATTTCGTGAACCGGGCGGTGGTGCTGACACAGAAATTCTGCGACAACCATGTACCCGTTCGGGGCGACCTGACCGACTATGACCAGCAGGTGCTGGACGAACTGGCACAATTTCCTGACCGTATTGGGCAGGCCATCTACCAGTTCCGTTTTCGCGAAGCCCTGGGTCACCTGATGGATTTGGCCCGACTCGGCAACAAATACTTAGCCGAAACCGAACCCTGGAAAGTGGTCAAAACCGATGCACTTCGAGTCAACACAATTCTGAACATCGCCCTGCAAATTTCGGCCAACCTGAGCATTGTCTGTGAGCCATTCTTGCCATTCACGGCCCAGAAACTCTGTAACCAATTGCAGATACGGGACCGGCTCGACTGGCAGAATGCGGGCCGCGCCGATTTATTAACTGAAGGCCATGAGTTAGGGAAAGGCGAACTACTCTTTGCAAAAATTGAGGACGACGAGATTACCAAACAGATTCAGAAACTGCTGACTGCCAAACGAATGAACGAGTTAGAAGGGTCCGGCCATCCGGTTAAAACGGTGCCGGAACTTCGGGCGGAGATTACCTACGACGATTTTGCCAAAATGGACATCCGCATCGGCACGATTACCGAAGCCGAACGGGTGCCGAAAAGTGACAAGCTTCTGAAATTGAAAGTAGACGACGGCTTAGGCGGGCGGCAGATTCTGAGCGGAATTGCCAAACATTTTGCGCCCGAAGAAGTCATTGGCAAACAGGTCACATTTCTGGCCAACTTAGCCCCGCGCAAGATGATGGGTTTCGAGTCGCAGGGCATGATTCTAATGGCTGAAGACCGCGATGGAAAACTGTCACTCATCGCCCCACCTGATTCGGTCTGGAACGGCGGAACGGTGTCATAGCCATTCATGGTCAATCTATCGGCACATTCTGCCCCGACCAGATTTTTTAGCCGTCCAGTCGGTCGTCGGGGCATTGCTCGATTGTTACACTGAACGGGGCCAGCTACTTTAATTGTCACCAGCAAATAGTAACTTTTGATAAAAACAGAAACCAGTCATGGAAGCGAAACAGAAAAAATCCCTGACACCTGAAGCTATTTTTGCCTGGCTCGAAGAAAGGCAGGAATATAAAAAGCAAAAGCAACTTTAGTTTCAGAAAGACTGTGAGTCGGGTAAAATCAACGAATTGCTGAAGAATGCAAAACCAGTCAATCGGTGATTACCCGTTTTACTTAGTTGACGATACCTATTATTTCGTCACTAATGACAGACGCAGTTATTCAATGGAATTCACTGAACAACCTTTCTTCGCTGAAGAAGAATATGCTTACGCCCGGAATACATAGGAAGTCTTTTTGCGAGTAGAGAAAGCGCCACCGGCCTACGCCACCGACCAAAAAATCGGCGTTACCGTAACGGCGATCATTCAGGATTTTGTGGCCAAAGATTCATGGCGAATTGTATTCTTCACCTGCGACACAACTGATGGACGACAGTTTGCCCGCTTTCAGAAATTTTCACTCTGGTTTTCCGAGTTTCAGGACGGTCGATTTGGACGATATAATGAACGGATAATCAATCAGCGGACGGGCAAAGTATACCTGATTATGATGCTTCTTCGAAACGACAACCCTAATCGGGCTAACATCATCCTGTCTTATTTTGACCTGACTGCTCAGCTTCGCGCCCAAAAATAACTCACCCCTTTATCGCATGGTCGGTTGGCACATTCTGGCCCGACCATATTTTTTTAGCCGTCCAGTCGGTCGTCGGGGCTGACCAGAACGGGTCTGACGTGGGCAAACCAAGCGGCAGAAACGCCACCGAGCATAAATACAAACTCCCCGTCGAGATATAGGTTTCTCCGATAGCAGGCTGATGCCCACACAGCCCAATCTGTAGCCAGCCTTTTGCATCGAACGTACCGGGCGCGTCCATTGTCCGGTGAATGACGGCGGTCAGGGCTGAACGTACCTGATTAGGCGCTAATTCAGGGGGAAGATTCCCCTGCAAAGCGACCTGCGCCAGTGCCTGAAACGCTCCGCACCGATAGGCCAGCGACCGCCCGAAAGCCGCAAAGGAGCCATCGGGAGCAATAAGCCGCTCCTGCACAGCCGCGTAGCGTTGGGCGCGGGCCAGCAGGGTTTCGTACAAACCCTTGTCGGCTTTTCCCGCATCAGACAGGGTTTTGACCACGTCCAGCAGCATCGGCTGAATGACGTAGCTGTTGTAGTTATCCCAGTGAAAATCAGGCCCATCGCCATAAGCGCCATCGCCCTTGTACCAGGCCAGATGCTGCCGAATGGCATAATCCATCCGCATCTCGTCGCCGTAGCCGGTGTATTTCAGTAGAGCCGCTTCGACCATCGCGCTGAACAAAATCCAATTGTTATAGCCCGGTTTGATAACCCGGCTCGATTGCAGCGCCTTCGCGACATTGGTTTGCTCAGTAGTGCTCAGGGCATTCCACAACTTCGGCGACCGAATTAGCCCGTGTGCCAGAAAAGCTGCATCGACTAAGGGCTGGGCATTCTTCGTAAAATTCAAATAATCGGGCGACTGTGGATTCACGCCGTTAGCAATCGCCTGGCGGGATAAATCGAG
The DNA here is from genome assembly GCF_054781775.1 of Spirosoma areae. Taxonomy (NCBI): domain Bacteria; kingdom Pseudomonadati; phylum Bacteroidota; class Cytophagia; order Cytophagales; family Cytophagaceae; genus Spirosoma; species Spirosoma areae. The sequence goes on from NZ_BAAGTT010000040.1 coordinate 10,056, forward strand.
GTAACGCTGTCGTGAAAGACTTTCCTGCACGTTATCGTCGGCACTGAGTTCCAGCCAGGGAGCCAGGCCCGCCATTGTCCGGCCGAGGGCTTCGAGGTGCGACACAACAATGCGCCCCGGCTGCTGCCCCGGCGCCGACTCAACCGGCATGGTGGCTTTCAGTCGGTTTTGGGCCAGTGCCGACAGCACCGGGTCGGCAATTTTCAGGAGGATTTGCAGCCAGTAGGCCCGATCATCGTCGGCGGCTTTAGGACCCGAAGCAACTGAAATTAAAGCCTTGTTGTCGATGGGTAAACTTACGGGTATGACGGCGGCTAACCGGGCAAATTGTCGGCGATTCATGACGGGGGTTATTCAGGTGGTTAGTTACCAAAGTGGCAGCAGAGCCTGTTTTTACTGCTTTTTATTGCCAACGACAAAAGCTGAAACGTTCGGCCCAAAAACGCTGTTACCCAACAAACTCGTCCTTTTTGCTTTCCGTGAACGAAGAACAGAAAAGTCCCGGTCGGATTTTCGACCTGGCCATTCTCCGGCGGCTCTACGCCTTTGTAAAGCCGTATCAAACCAGATTTTATCTGCTTATCGGTATCATCATGCTGGCGGCCTGCTTAGCGCCCCTGGCGCCCCTGCTGATTCGACATACCATCGACAACGTGATTGCCGTGGGCGACCATCAGCAATTAACGCTGATGCTGGTGCTAATGATTGGGGTTCTGATCGCCCAGGCCATCATCCAGTTTTTAAATACGTATCTGTCGGGTTGGCTGGGGCAGTATGTTATCCGCGATATTCGGACGCAGTTGTACCGAAAAATCCTGAACCTGCGGCTAAAATTCTTCGACAATACGCCCATTGGCCGGTTGGTAACGCGCTCCATTTCCGACGTTGAAACCTTAGCCGACGTGTTCAGTGAGGGCATGGCCGCCATTGCGGGTGATATTTTGCAACTGACGCTGATCATTGGCGTGATGTTCTACACCGACTGGCGACTGGCGGCCATCAGCCTGTCGACGATTCCGCTGATGCTGTTCAGCACCTATGTGTTTAAGGAAAAAATCAAAAAGTCGTTCAACGAAGTACGCACCGCTGTAGCCAACCTGAACTCGTTTGTGCAGGAACACATTACGGGCATGAACATCGTCCAGATTTTCGGCAGCGAGAAAATTGAAGCCGCGAAGTTCCGGGCGATCAATACCGAACACCGGGCGGCCAACATCCGCTCCATTTGGTACTACTCAGTGTATTATCCCGTTGCCGATATTATTTCGGCGGTGGCAGTGGGCTTAGTCGTTTGGTACGGGGCTACCCAGATTATTCATTCCGATGTTACGTTCGGGACGGTTACGGCCTTTGTGATGTTCATCAACCTGTTTTTCCGCCCCATTCGGATGCTGGCCGACCGGTTCAACACCCTCCAGATGGGCATTGTCAGCACCGACCGGATTCTGAAACTGTTAGACAGCGATGAGTTCACGGTGAACAACGGCAGCTACACCCCCGCAACGCTTCGGGGCGAGGTTGAATTCAAAAACGTTTGGTTCGCCTATACCAACGAAGACTGGGTGCTGCGGGATATTTCATTCCGGGTCAATGCGGGCGAAACAGTTGCCTTCGTTGGCGCAACGGGGGCGGGCAAATCGTCAATCATCAGCCTGTTAAGCCGGTTTTATGACATCAACAACGGCGAAATCCGGGTCGATGGCGTAGATATACATGCCTACGAACTCGGCCATTTGCGCCGGAATATTGGGGTGGTGCTGCAGGACGTTTTCCTGTTTTCGGACACCATCGAAAATAACATCACCCTCGGCGATAAACGCATTAGCCGGGAGAAAATAGTTGAAGCCGCCAAGTTAGTGGGCGTTGATGAGTTCATCGAGCGATTGCCGGGCGGCTACGACTACAACGTCATGGAGCGGGGGGCAACGCTCTCGGTTGGGCAGCGGCAATTGATTTCGTTCGTGCGGGCGATGGTGCAGGATCCCAAAATCATCGTGCTTGACGAAGCGACGTCATCGGTCGATACCGAAACCGAAGAGATGATTCAGGACGCTATCGGCAAGCTGATGAAGGGCCGAACCGCTATCGTGATTGCTCACCGGCTCTCGACCATTCAGAAAGCGGATAACATTATTGTGGTCGATAAAGGCCGAATTGTTGAGCAGGGTAACCACGAGGAACTGCTTCAGCAGGAGGGCTTCTACGCCAACCTGTACCGGATGCAGTATAAGGAAGTTGTGTAAAGAACCATCGGCAGCAGTAGCCTGTTTTCTGTATAGTTAGAGTAAAAGCCTATCACGTATGCCTACGCCTATTACAACCAAAACGCCCGCAAAGCCGAAACGAAAAATTCCGGATTACTTAGTGTATGAGGTTATGGACGGCAAGCCCATTTATTACCGGGGCTATCAGTCGGTGCTTAACAAAACCAAAACCTTAGAGGATATTATGGGCTGTAGTTCGCTTCAGGCAGAATTAGTTAGTTATGTGTTATCGGTTATTTATCAGTTCATTGACCGCAAAAAGTATCGGGTTTATACCAACGAAATCGGCAACCACATTGATACAAACAATAATCTCTCGAACGACATCGCCATTTTCGACAAAGCCGTACTGACCCCTGATAAGATTAACAAAAAGCATCCCGACGTACCACCCAAAATCGTTATTGAAATCGACACCGAGGCCGACGTTTCGGAACTGACTGGTTTTGGCTACATCTACAAAAAATCGAAAAAACTGCTTGACTTCGGTGTCGAACGTATCATCTGGATCATGATTAACACCCAGACCGTGACGGTTATTGAACCCAGTTCCAACGGGGCACCGCGCGACTGGCAGGTACGCGAATGGAATACCGACATCGAGCTGATGGATGGCCACACCTTCAACATAGCTAACTACCTGGCCGAAGAAGGTATTGTGGTAGTCGAATAAGCCTGGCCGTCTACTTTACGGCCGCAGATCATCTTCTTCCTCATCCAAACCGCCACCCGTCATTCCTTCTGTAATTACTTTGTGACCAGACACATTTGGTGTCTCGTTCATGGGGCCGGGGCCGCTGCCATCGAGCGCGTAGGCAATTGAATCAGCCAGTTTATCGGGTGCAAGCTTTGCTTCTTGTTCTTCTTTGACAGGTTCAGGATACTGTTCGTTGGCGTCCTGGTCGATCACTTCTTCGTCGGCATTGGGGTCGTTTTCCATGCCGGTTGGCACGCGGCTGGGGTCGGTGCTGGTCAGATCGCTGGCATCGGGAATGAGGTATCGCATGGCTGTTGATGAGTTGGATTCTATTCTATAACTCGCTCAGTAGCCTGGCTGTTTAAGATGCTTTCATGGCTTAATAAGAGAATTTGGCCATTTGATTCACGGCGCAAGGTTTAATTCGCCTTTTCCAATTTTTCATTAGACTTCTTTTTCTTGATCCAGAACTTCCGCTTCTTTAGTGAGCGTTTCCTTTTCGTGGGGGGCAGTGTGTTCTTGTTAACTTGTTATGCTACTTTATCTGCCTGGTCAATCTTGTCAGGGATTACAATTACCTTAGTTTCCCTTATAAACAGAGCTCAGAAACCCAATTACTCTTCGGTTTGCTTTTGCATCAGTATTTTATCAATCCGGCTTTTATCCATATCCATAATCTCAAACTGGTAGCCGTGCCAGACAAACGACTCGCCCGTTTGCGGAATGTCTTTCAGGATGTGGAGGGCAAAGCCGCCAAGCGTGTCGAAGCCGGTTAGGTCGCGTCGGACCAGCGCCGTCAGGGTAATCGAAAAATACGCCAGAAAATCCTCGAAAGGCAACTGAGCGTCAATCAGATAGCTCCCGTCTCCGCGTTCGCGAATTTCGTAGTCGGAATGGATGTTGTCGTTGATATCGCCCACCAGCACGTCTAAAATATCGTTGAGCGTAATTACACCCAGCACCCCCCCGTATTCATCGACAATGATGCCCACATACTGCTTTCGTTCCCGAAACCGTTCCAGCACCTGGTAAGCCCGGTTGTTTTCAGGCACAAATAATACGTCACGCTTGATGTTATCTAAATAAAGGAGTTCGTTATCGAGGTCTTTGCCCAAAAAATCTTTTGTGTAAATCAGCCCCACCACTTCATCGACGCCCCCGTTGCAGAGTGGAAATACCGAGTGCCTGTATTCCAGAATTTTGGCCCTGTTTTCGGCGGGTTCGTCCTCCAGGTCGAGGTAAATGATTTCCTGCCGGTTGGTCATCAGGGAGGTGATTTTACGGTCGCCAAGCTGAAATACATTCTGCACAATTTCCTGCTCGATTTCCTCAATTGCTCCGCCGGATGTGCCTTCCTGAATCAGGCTTTTAATTTCTTCCTCCGTTACGGCGCTTTCGTTGGGCTTGATTTGCAGGATTTTGAGCAGCACATCGCTCGACAGGGTCAGGAGTGCAATAAAGGGTGATGTCAGTTTTGACAACAGAATCATTGGTCCGGCCATTGTTTTGGCGATGCCTTCGGGATTGGACAGACCGATGCGTTTAGGCACCAGTTCACCCAATACGAGCGAGAGGTAGGTGAGCAGCAACAGCACTAAACCAACCGCCACCGCGTGGGCATAGGGCTTTAGAAACGCTACCTGAGCCACGGCATTCTGAACATCGGTCGTTAATTTATCGCCCGAAAAAATACCCAGCAAAATACCGATCAGGGTGATGCCAATCTGCACCGTCGATAGAAAGCGATTGGGTGAATTCGACAAATCGAGAGCAACCTGCGCCCGGCGGTCACCGTTCTTAGCGGCTGTTTCTAACTTCGATTTTCGCGAGGAAACCAGAGCGATTTCTGACATCGAGAAAACCCCGTTCAGAATCGTTAATAACAGAATAATGAGAATTTCCACAAAGGAAGGTAATTGGCCTGGCGTAAAAATACAAAACGGAACTCGTTTAAACGGAGTATAGTCGTGCTACACACCATTGCTTTTGCTATTTTTACCACCCGAACCGTACATAACTCAATGATTGTTTTTATTAATGACCGCCCGATCCGGCTCGTCGGCTCCAGGGCTGCTGCTCAACGAACGGCCGCTGCTTCGGCAAATCGCCCGGTCTTACCTGATTACGACCATATTGTCGATGCCCGTCTGGAGGCTCTTAAAGCTGATTCGCTGAACGGACATCTGTTATTGCTCAACGCCACACCGGCCACTATCAGCAAGTTGCTTACCCTGCTTCAAAAAACAGATGACAGCCCGCTCCTGTCGGTAACGCTGGGTTGTTTAGATAAGGAAGCCTGTGAGGAAGCCATGAAAAAACCATTTCGGGTGGTGAAAGCCGCTGGTGGGGTTGTGTCAAAAGGCGCTAAAACACTGCTTATGTTTCGGCGGGGCGTGTGGGATTTGCCAAAAGGCAAATTAGACGATGGCGAATCGTCGCGCCAGGCAGCGGCCCGCGAAGTAGAAGAAGAAACCGGCGTTCGGGTACGGGTTGGCGAACGTATTTGCACGACCTGGCACACCTATGCCCTCAACGGCAATCGCATCCTGAAACGCACCAAATGGTATCGGATGAGCGTGTTGGACGATAGTCGTATGGCTCCGCAGATCGAGGAAGACATTGACCAGTTGGCCTGGCTCGATGGGCGTGAAACCAAACTGGCCCTGACGAACTCCTTTAGTTCGATCCGCTATGTGATTGATGAAGCCACGAAAGGACTACCAGTGCAGTAAGGGCCATAGTTGGTAGGACTACCGTTGATTACTCCTGATTATCGACCATCAACTATCGACTTATCTAACTGATACGGCAGGAACTCATCAACATCCTGCCCGTAGCGATGCAGGTCGCGGATGATGCTCGAACTAATGGGCGCCAGGTGGGGCGATGTGATCAGGAATACGGTTTCGATTTCCTCGTAAACGTACCGGTTAACCTGCGAAATTCCGTTCTCGTACTCAAAATCAGTGGTGTTCCGCAACCCCCGCAACAGGAATTTTGCGCCGATATCGCGGGCTACATTCGCCGTCAGGTCGTCGTAGCTGATTACCCGCACGGCCGGGTGGTGGTGAAAGGCCCGTTCAATCAGCCCCATTATCTGCTCCAGCGCAAAGTACCGCTCCTTACGGGTATTCCGCCCGATGCCGATGACAATCTCATCGAACAATTGTAAACCGCGTAAAACAATATCTTCGTGCCCTCGTGTGAAAGGGTCAAACGAGCCAGGAAAGAGAGCGATGCGTTTCATCTTTTGGAATTAGTGACGGGGCCGCCCGCGCGGTGAGTGAATGAGTGAATATTAATTGCGTTAGCTATTCACTCATTCACTCATTCGCTCATTAAACCAAGTCCGTATAAGTTTAAATAGCGATGGTCGGGCAAGTCGTCAAATCCGGCAGCCAGTGTTAAACCAGCAGGTGCCTGACCAAATAACAAGTGTGGCAGAAATCGACTTAACTCAACGTAGGCTTCAGCAAAGGGCGTGATTTCTCCATAAAGAGACACCCTGATGGTTTCAGGGTTTAGTTTCTGCTCATCCAGCACATACAGGATGTAGTAGGTTAAATCCTGCACGTTTCTGTAGCCGAACCGATTGCAGTAGCGCAGTTTATGCTCACTACGACATATAACCGTTATAAATTCATCTTCAAAATATAAATAAACATTGATTGGCATCAGGGAACTGCGGTCAAGGTTGGCCGTAGCCAGCAGTAAGGCGCTGGTTTGATGAACAAAGGTTATCGGCTGGAGCGGGTATATCTCCGAAAAATAATCAGCTAATGGATGATCCAGCGAAAACACCGACAGGAATCCCTCGGCTTCGTGGTCGTAAGTGAGGGTAAATTCATGAGCCGGTAACTCGCTGCCCCGCATAAGGGCCAGGTAACTACCAGCATATTCTTTGCGAAAAAGCGGCTTGGGTACCAGGGTGAACGATGGCGAATTAACCCCAATGCGAATCTGTTGCCAGGGACCGGACGATAATAGGGCGTGACCACGAAAGACGTCGGGCAAAACGCTCGTCAGTGGCCGGTCGTTTAGCAGCGATGGAACTGTATAATCTTCGAGATAGATGGCCCGTCTGCGTTTATCCTGTACCAGCAACCGAAACCGGTCCCGCCCCACTTCTAAGCACAGCGTTGAGGTAGCGGTTTGTCTTGGATCGAATGAGTCGGAACGGACAGCTACAGTGGGAAGGAGGGTCACAGCGATTTGCACAACTTCGAACAACTGAATTTTATGGGTAAGAACAGGCAATATAGCAAACAGGAAGTTGATTGCTTCGCACTTTAGCCCTATAAATAAAAAGTAAAGTACTAAAACGGTTATTCGTGTAAATAGCCGCGCAGGCGAAACACATCATCGAGCGAATCGCAATAACGGAACAGAGCGTGTACTTCTTCGGAGGGGTAGCTTTTTATTTCCTCAAAACTCATCAGCCGAACCTCCTCGATGATCTGCTCATCGACGCTCATCTCCGGATCAAATCCCTGCTGAAGTGCCCCTCCTGTCACCTTTACGGCAAAAAACAGTTCCAGAGCATGGAGGGGCGGCTGCATGAATTCGTTGACAAAAAGCAGTTCGCCAATTTCCACTGCCAAACCCGTCTCTTCAATAAATTCCCGGATCAAAGCGTTGGGAGCGGTTTCGCTAAACTGAGCACCACCACCCGGCGGGCACCAGAACGTATCGGTTGGGCCAATGCCCCGGTGTTTAACCATCAGCAACCGGTCGCCCTCGCGGTATAAGCCGCAAACCCGCAGCCGCAGCCGGTTTCCATAGAGTTTCTGCACCTCCTGCCGAGGGCTGTCAAGAACTTGCGCCACAGTGTCATGAATATTTGGGGACGCAAAGGTAAGTTTTTAATGATAAATTATGACGGGGCCGCCCGTGCAGTATGAAATGGAAGATACAGGCACTATCATTCATCACCGCACGGGCGGCCCCGTCATAATTTATCATTAAATTAATATGGGCTACCCGAAATATAGCTTTCGAGGGAGTCTATGCGGGTTTTCTGGTCGCGAATAATGGCCGTAACCACATCATTAATAGAGATAATCCCCATCAATTCACCTTTATCCATTACGGGCAGGTGGCGAATGTGCTTATCCGACATGATGACCATGCAATCGTCTAAGCTTTGTTCAGGCTCGATGGTGATCACGTTTGGTGTCATCACATCAGCAACGAGGGTATCATCGGAGTGCCGATCTTTCAGGACAATCTTGCGGGCATAGTCACGCTCGGAGAAAATACCCGTCAGAATACCTTTATCAACAACCAGTACTGCACCGATATTTTTCTCAGCCATTAGTTTGAGAGCCTCCAGTACGGTTTGATCCGACGAGACCGAATAGAGGGCATTTATCTTTTTGCCCTGGAGTATTTGACGTATGTTCATCAGGTAGAAGGGATTAGTTGGCGGGTGAATATAGTAAAAAAGGAGCAGGGTGCAAGGCGCAGGATGCAGGGAACAGAAATTAAGTTAAGCAGCCTTCCATGCCCCGCGCTCCCTGCTCCCTGCCCCTTGCTGCTCTGCCCATTTTTTCGTAAATTAGAACCATGAACGAAACCGAAACAGCCGCACATCTGCTGGCTAAACGATTCCCTTTTAAACCCACTTCTGGTCAGGAACAATTCTTCGAGCAAATTGGCGCGTTCATCACTCACGAAGATTATGAACACTACCGCGACTGTTTTCTGCTGCGCGGATATGCCGGTACGGGCAAGACGACGCTCGTCGGTACGCTTATTAAAGTGCTGCCCCGGTTTGGCTATAAATCGGTTCTGCTGGCCCCCACGGGTCGGGCGGCCAAAGTAATGACCAACTATGCCAAGAAGTCCGCTCAAACTATTCACCGGAAAATTTACCGGCAGGTGGCCGACCCCGGTTCGGGAACACTCGCCTTTCAGCGGCAGAAAAACTACCATGAAGACACGCTTTTTATCGTTGATGAGGCTTCGATGATTTCGGATGAGGCTGACTTTGGCGGAAAAGGGCTGCTAACCGACTTGGTGGATTACGTATTCGAGAATAAAGGCAATAAACTGATGCTGGTGGGCGATACGGCCCAGTTGCCGCCCGTTGGCCGCGAACTAAGCCCCGCCCTCGACCGGGGGTTCCTGTCCAGTACGTTCGATATGACCGTGTATGAGCAGGAACTGACCGAGGTGATGCGACAGGAAGAAGAATCGGGCATTCTCTACAATGCAACGGGCCTGCGAATACTGCTTGACAATGATAGCTCACCTACGCCAAAAGCGGTTGGTTTCGATGCGTTGTTGAGCGACAACGCCCCCCATTTGGCGGGCGATGCACCCAATATTCAACTTAATGTCCGGTCGTTTACGGATATTTATAAAATGCCGCTGACTAAGCTGGAAGATGGTATCCGGTATGCGTATGATAAATACGGTCGTGAGAACACGGCCATTATCTGCCGTTCGAATAAGACGGCTGTTCAGTATAATCAGTTTGTCAGGCGGATGATCGACCAGTGCGAGGAAGAACTCGACGCGGGCGATATGCTCATGATTGCCCGCAACAACTATACCGTGCTGGACGAAGACTCACCAGCGGGATTTCTGGCCAACGGCGAATTTGCCGAAGTGCAGAAAATTCGTAATAAAGAAGAAATGCACGGCTTTCGCTTCGCAACAGTCACCCTTCGGCTGGTCGATTACGAAGAACAGCCCGATTTTGACGCCAAGATTATGCTCGATACGCTGCATACGCCGGTGCCGTCGTTAACATCCGACCAATATAAGGCGTTATATGAGAGTGTGATGAAAGATTACTTTTACATTAAGAGCAAGAAAGAGCGATCCGAAGCCATCCGTCATGACCCCTATCTGAACGCCTTGCAGGTAAAATTTGCGTATGCACTCACATGCCATAAAGCCCAGGGCGGTCAGTGGAGTGCGGTGTTTGTCGATCAGGGTTTTTTGCCCGATGGGCAGGTAAACGACGAGTTTGTGCGCTGGCTTTACACCGCCCTGACCCGCGCCACTGATGAAGCGTTTCTGATGAATTTTAATTCACAGTTTTTTACATAACCTCATAAACCTTTTAGGCTTCAAAAACCTAAAAGGTTTGAACGGATACATTTATGTCTCTCGAATGGCTTATGAGTGCCTGTATTGGCGTTGGTTTGGCTGCCTGCTGCGGCTTTCGGGTGTTTGTGCCCCTGCTCATTGCCAGCGCGGCCACCAAACTCGGCATCATTGGCGCTATGACCGGCTTCGAGTGGCTGGGCGGGTGGCCTGCGCTGCTGGGCCTGTCGGTCGCAACGGTTTTTGAACTTGGCGCCTACTACATTCCCTGGCTCGATAACCTGCTCGATACCATTGCTACCCCTGCGTCGGTCATTGCCGGAACGCTGCTCAGCACCTCATTTCTGCAAATCGACAACCCCGTGCTGCATTGGGGACTGGGACTCATCCTCGGCGGCAGTTCGGCAGGTATTGTTCAGGCCGGAACCAGCCTGCTGCGGCTCGGCTCTACCGCAACAACGGGTGGGGTGGGCAACCCAATTGTCGCAACGGGCGAGAACGTGGCCTCGTTTAGTCTGTCGCTCTTTACTATTTTTCTGCCATTGGTTGGGGCCTTTTTAATTGGCCTGGTTGTCATTTTTATTCTGGGATGGCTGGTATCCCGCCGGAAGGTCTGGTTTACGCGGGCTTCCGGCAAGCAGGTCGGCGGGTCGTCAATCACCCGGATTACACGCAGCAATGGGCGGGTTTGAGGTATGAACGAACTCTTTCCATTTTATTCCATTGGCCATTTTATTAATCAACCGGCTAATCCAACTGAGTTCGAAATCACCCGATTCGAGGAGATGGACGAGCCGGAGGTAGACGACCCGCATAAACACACCTTCTACGAGATAATTTGGTTTGACGCGGGAACAAGCCGCCAAACCATTGATTACCAGGAATACGACATTGCGCCTGGAACTCTCTTTTTTATCTCGCCAGGGCAATTGCACTTATTTGAAGAATGGCAGCCCTTAGTTGGCGGCTGTATATTTTTTACTGAAGACTTCCTGCTGCTACACGCTACCGACAAAAACAAGCTGTTTGAATTAAGCTACTTAGACAATCTCTACGCGAAGCCTTTACTGCAGCCCGACGAACTAACCTACCAGGAAATAAGGCATACCATCGACCTGCTGATAATGGAGAAAAACCGGTCGTCTTATTCAGTTAGCCTTGCACCGTCGCTACTCTTGATTCTGCTAACCCAAATCCAGCGGTGTATTGATGCTAAAACGGAACAACCTCCTCCCAAGAAGTCAATTGTGATTTACAAAAACCTTAAAAAACTCATTGACGCTCACTTTACTCAACCGCTAACCGCCAGCGACTACGCCAACCGACTTCATATGACTCAACATCATTTGAACCTCATTGTGAGGCAGGTAACGGGCAAAACCACCAGTGAATTAATTCGGGCGCGGAGTATGCTGGAAGCCAAACGGATGCTGACTTTTTCTGATTATACGATTACGGAAATTGCCGCCGAATTGGGTTATTTCGATTCGTCCTATTTCGCCAAACTGTTCCGCACCGAAACAGGCCTGTCGCCGGGAAGGTTTAAGCAAATCGTGTCCGAAAAATACCGAAGAAGGTAGTTTTTGTTATAACAGGCAGGGGTCGTATGGCTGCAACTTTGTATCGCAGTGCTAACCAACAGCTTATTATGATTACGACAGAACAGCAGATTTCGGCCGCATTAGACGATCTGATTGCTATGATGGCAGCAGGCAAACCCCTGGAAGCCTTTGAAAAATTCTACCACGATGATGTAGAAAAAACCGATTTGGATGGCATAATGCACACCGGCAAAGCCGCGAATAAACAGGTTGGGATTGAACTCTTATCGAAAGTAAAAACAGTACGCGATTTTACGGCAGTCGGAAAAGTAGTGAAAGGAAACAGAAGTTTCCTGGTTTGGTCGCTCGACTTTGACCATGCGGATAATGGACCCGTTACCGTTACAGAAGTAGCCATTCAGGATTGGCATGATGGAAAAATAATCAAAGAAAGATACGTAGCCTGAAGCACAGTCTTAAATCAATGACCCATCTACAAGCTGGTAAAAAGTATGGTACCAAAAATTTGGCTTATCACCGGTATATCGAGCGGTTTAGGAAAGGCATTGGCCGATGAAGTCATTGCGAACGGAGATTTTGTGATTGGTACGTTCAGAAACGACAGGCAGGTAGATACGTTTAATGAGTCGCATCAGGGCAAAGGGTACGCAATTCTACTGGACATTACGAAGGCCTCTGAAATCAAAACGACATTCGAGACCGTTAACGAAAGGTTTGGCAAACTCGATGTATTAGTAAATAATGCCGGAGTAGGATTCGCCGGTGCTATTGAAGAAACAAGTATTGACGAAGCAAGAGCCGTTTTTGACGTCAATTTCTTCAGTGCTTTAGAAATTACGAAAGCCTTTCTTCCGCTATTTCGCCAACAAAAAAAAGGCCATATTGTACAAATATCCTCGCATGGTGGCCTGAAAGCATTTCCTGGTTTTGGCATCTACAACGCCAGTAAGTTTGCACTCGAAGGCTTTAGCGAGGCCCTTGCCGCCGAAGTAGCTCCGCTCGGCATTCACGTAACTCTCGTCGAACCGGGGCCTTTTCGGACCAATTTTGCCGGCCATTCGTTTCGAGAAGCCTCCCTGCAACTGACTGATTATGAATCAACAGCGGGTGCTTTCCGTGAACGGATGCGGCAGGTGAACGGCCAACAGGAAGGAGACCCGAAGAAGGCGGCAAAGGCGATCATTGATCTTGTCGGTTCAGCATACCCACCGCTGCGAATGCCATTAGGGAAAATTGCCCTCGCAACTATCACGTCGAAGATAGAAAGCGTCCAGCGCGATGTAAAAACCTGTCGTGAGGTGGCTGAACAGGCCGTTTTTGACTGACTTGTGCCTGTTTGTTTCAGGTAAAATTTGTGGAGTACCTGTGCGTTCAATTACTTCTCGAACTCAACAGCAAAGTTATATTTTCACACTACGGTTAAAGAATCAACAGCCGGACGCTCGCCCGGCTGTTGATTAAAATTGCTTTGTAGCCTCTTACAGTGTCGCCACCGTTCGGCGTACAAAGGCGGTCAAATCGGCGCCGGTAAGCATATTTTGCGAGAGAAGAGCCAGGTCATACACCTGCTTAACCAATGATTTCTGAACGTCAGCATCCGCTTCGGCCAGAATTTTAGTCGTCAGCGAATGGTTCGCATTTACGACGACATTGTAGGTCATCGGGAAATTACCGTAGAACGATTGTTCGCCCGATAAGGCCGACATGTCTTTCATTCGGCGCATAAACTCCGGCTGGGTGATCGTCACAGGTAGTTCATCGGTTGGTTGAGCTTCCACACTCACGTTAAGCAGTTTGTTGTCTAAAACCTGCTCGAAAACCTCCTTTAGTTTCGTCTGATCGGCTTCCGACAAAACGCTCTCGTTGTTCAGCCCTTTGTCGATCAGTTTGTCGAGCGTATCGGCATCGACACGAACGAAATGAATTTTTTCGAGTTTTTGCTCCAGCGCGTTGATGAAGTGCGAGTCGATGACATTATCCATCAACAGCACATCGTACCCCCGCCTGCGTGCCGATTCGATGTAGGCGTCCTGCTGTTTCCGGTCGGAGGTGTAGAGCAGCACGACGGTTTCGTTCTTATCGGTTTGATTGGCCTGGATTTTCTCCCGATACTCGTCGGGTGTCGAAAACTCACCTTCAGTGTTTTTGAGCAGGACGAAGTTTTTAGCCTTCTCCCAGAATTTCTCGTCGCTCAGAATGCCATATTTGATAAACAGGCCAATATCATCGAATTTTTCCTCAAATGCCTTGCGGTCGGCATTGAACAGGTCATTGAGTTTATCGGCCACTTTGCGGGTGATGTAGCCATTAATTTTCTTAACGTTGGCATCGGCCTGCAGGAAACTCCGCGATACGTTCAGGGGAATATCCGGCGAGTCGATAACGCCATGCAGCATCATCAGGAAGTCGGGCACAACATCTTTCACCTCGTCCGTAATAAACACCTGCCGGCTGTAGAGCTGAATTTTCTCGCGCTGAAACCGCAATTCGTTTTTGATGCGCGGGAAATACAGAATACCAGTCAAATTGAACGGAAAATCGACGTTCAGGTGAATCCAGAACAGCGGTTCCTCGCTCATTGGATACAATTCCCGATAGAACGTCTTATAGTCCTCATCGGTTAGTTCCGCAGGCGCTTTCGTCCAGATAGGCGTGGTGTTGTTCACCGTTTCCCCATCGAGAGCAACCGGCACAGGCAGGAACCGGGCGTATTTGTCGAGGATACTTCGCAACCGGCCTTTGTTGAGGAACTCTTCAGAATCGGGCGCGATGTGCAGGATAATGTCCGTTCCGCGTTCGGCCCGGTCGGCGGGGGTCAGTTCAAACTCGGTCGAGCCATCACAAACCCAGCGGGCCGCTTCAGCGTCTTCCCGGTACGATTTCGTAATGATTTCGACTTTCTCGGCCACCATAAATGCCGAGTAGAAACCTAAGCCAAAGTGTCCGATAATCTGGCCTTTATCATCGGTTTTGTCTTTGTATTTTTCCAGAAAATCTGACGCGCCGGAGAAAGCAATCTGGTTGATGTATTTCTTGATTTCATCGGCTGTCATTCCGATGCCGTTATCGCTGACGGTGATTGTTTTGGCTTCCTCATCGAGCAAAACGGTTACCTTCAAATCACCCAGTTCGCCCCCAAATTCTCCAAATGAGGTCAGTTGTCGCAGTTTTTGGGTAGCGTCTACGGCGTTGGAGACCAGTTCGCGCAGGAAAATCTCATGATCGGAATACAGGAATTTCTTAATGATCGGGAAGATATTCTCGGTATGGATGGAAATCTGGCCCCGCGTGGACTCGCCTTTTTCGTTCTGTATGGCTTCCATAAGGTTTTGTCAAGTATGGTTAATGTCTGTCGGATGTTCATCAAATCCTGTTCCAGAGCGGGCCAGTCTGACAGATTGACAGACATCAATGATTTGTAAACAAATACAGAAAATAATATATTTATAACCATGAAGCGTCAACACACGAGACAAGCCAGCCAGTATGACAAGATTTTAAAAGAAAACCTGGAAGCCACTATTCCCGCTCTAATTGAAAAAGTACTTAACATTCACCCGGTTCTATCGGAAGAACTCCCTGATGATCTGCAACATACAAAAGAACGGAAGCCAGATGCTCTGAAGCGCATTACAGACCAGTCGGGTCAGCTATTTGTTCTGCACCTTGAGTTCCAGTTAGCCAATGAGCCAAAGATGATTCATCGAATGCATACGTACTGTGCGATGTTACTGGAACAGTATGAGATTCCGGTTCGGCAGTATGTTTTCTATCTCGGACCAACCCCGGCGCGTATGCCAACCAGCCTGACAACCAACGACCTGTCGTTTCGCTACAATCTCATTAGCTTTCAGGAGCTTGATTATCGACTTTTTCTCACCTCCGAAACGCCGGAAGTAATTCTGCTGACCATATTAGCTAATTACCAACCGCAAGAATCACCAATGGTTATGAAACAATTGCTGACTAAACTTGATGAAACTGCCGATGGCCCGTTGGTGTTTCAGAAATACATCGCGCAATTGCGGGTTCTGGTTCAATTGCGTAATTTACAACCACTTTTAGACGCTGCAATGGATAACCTAACCAAATACGTAAACGAGCAAAACGACCCTTTCTACGTGAAAGGTCGTAATTTGGGATTCTTATTAGGTACAGAGAAAGGCATTCAGGAAGGACTCCAAAAGGGCATTCAGGAGGGATTGCAAAAGGGGATTCAGGAGGGATTGCAAAAGGGGATTCGGGCAGGAGAAGAAAAGGGAGAAAGCAAAGCGCAATTCCAATTGATAAAAAACCTGCTGGCTGAAACAGATTTTTCTGATGACAAGATTGCTCACTTAGTTGGCGTTACGCTGACGTTTGTGCAAGACGTTCGGCGCGTTTCAGCCTCTAATTAGCGTGTTTTGTGCCTGGCTTAACCTACACTGACATCACCCTCGCCCAGTTCGACGCGCTCCGGCAACAACCCGATATAGCCCTTGTTGATGTACGCGATGAGTGGGAGTTTGAGGAATTCAACATCGGCGGGCTGAATATTCCCCTACCCGACATTCGTGCCCGCAAAACCGAACTTCTCCCCTACGGCTCGCTGATTATTATCTGCACGAACGGCGCTCGGAGCCGGGTGGCCGCCAAAGATTTCCTGCGCCAGCCAGAGTTTCAGCACAAGACAATCTACCATTTGCACGGCGGTATTATTGAGGCCGTCGATTGAGTTGATTCAGGTTACGATGGTGAAGCCCGGTTTGGCCGCCTGCTTCTCCACATGCGGCAAATAGATCTGCAAAATGTCGTGAACATTCACGCGAATCAACTGACTTAATTGATTCAGTGGCAAATCATTCCGTTCAAGCCCAAACGGTTCTTCAATTTCCTCGCCAATCATCTCCAGGCCAACCAGAATGTAGGACGTCAGCAACACGGCAGGAATGGTCAGGTAGCCAAACACATCGACGACCGTAAAAGGCAACAGGGCGACATAAATCATAATGAACAACCGGATGAAGAGCGAATAGGAAAACGGAATCGGTGTGCTTTTTATCCGTTCGCAAATGCCGCAAACGTCCATCAGCGTCGTTAAATGCTGGTTTAGGTTGATGTGCTGAGACTCCGAAATATTGCCCTCCCGGTATAGGATTTCGGTGCGTACCCAAAGCTGGTTGGCTACCCCAGCCGGTTTATGGTCGAAGTTGCTCAGATCGCGCCGTTCACCTTCTTCAACTATATCCAACTCAGCCTGACCCGATAAATCGCGCAGGTGGTTCTTGAGAGCAAACGGAAAATTGGAAATAGATTTGGCAAAAAAAGCCCGACTGGCACTGTCACCTTCGGGCAAAACGGCGTTAAAAAAAATGGCCAGATTACGACAATTGTTCACTAACATTCCCCAGGCCTGCCGCCCTTCATAAAAGCGGTCATAGGCGGTATTGGTCCTGAAAATCAGCAGCAGACTGAGCAGAATACCCATCGCGCCCAAAAAAGAACCGGGCGTATCTTTCAGGCGCAGATCCATATAATTCAGTTCACACACCGTAATGATGGTTACATAAACGCCGACCGTCACTAAGCGTTTAAGCAACGATTTAGCCGTAGGTCCCGTATGAAAATGCCAGATGGCAGGCAACCAGTCTTTTTCTTTATAAACAATCATGTTGTAGTCAGGACGTATTAGATTCAATTGATGCATTGAATCCATAGTATCTAAATACGACTCAAACCGTAATTGTTCCGGCGAAAACGCGTTTGGCAGGACCGATCAGGTAAATGTTATCAAAACCTGCGGTGGGTAAGGCGTTGAAAGATACGCGCAGATTGCCGCCGATGGTTTGAATAAACACCGGATCGAGCATCCCTAACTGCTGGTGTGCGACTAAGGCTACCGCCGTTACGCCCGTGCCGCAGGAATAGGTTTCATCTTCAACGCCACGCTCATAGGTTCTGACGAACACCGTATTGTCGTCGATGACCTGAGCAAAATTAACGTTTGTGCCGCTGGGCTGAAATGGCTCACTATACCGAATGGCGCGGCCCGCCCTGACGACCTCAAGCGATTCTAAATCGTCGGTAAACTGAACGACATGGGGTGATCCGGTAGTCAGAAATGTTAGTCCAGCGCGGTCTTCGATACCAGCAACATTGCTCATTTTTAAAAAGATATCCTCTTCGCAGACAACGGCGACGTGTTCACCATCGACCGCCTGAAATCGGGTTTCGCTCTCGAACAGCCCCAGGTCGTGGGCGAACCGAACAATACATCGGCCCCCGTTGCCGCACATGCTGCCCTCGGCGCCGTCGGCATTGAAATACACCATCCGAAAATCGGACTCGGCATCATTCTGAAGCAGAATCAGGCCATCGGCGCCAATCCCAAACCGGCGGTGGCACAAGCGTTCGATGAACGCCTGACTGGTGGCCGGGAAGGTCCCGGCTCTATCGTCGATCAGCACAAAATCGTTACCGGTACCCTGGTATTTATGGAAGTCGATAGTCATTAGGCAAGAGTCGATAACAGGTAATAAGTAGTAATCAGTAAAGTCGTTAATTCCTATTGACTGCCGACTCCTGACTACCGACTTAAAAACAAAAAGCCACCTTCTCAGGCAGCTTTTTTATTTTTTCTGATTGAAGAAGCAATTAAGCGACTACGGCTGCCTTTGGCTTACGCTCTTTCACACGAGCCGCTTTGCCCTGACGGCCACGCAGGTAGAATAACCGCGCCCGGCGAACTTTGCCCAGACGAACGACATCAATCTTGTCGATGTTTGGCGATAGAACCGGAAAAATCCGCTCGACCCCAATACCGTTCGATATTTTGCGGACGGTGAACGTTTCGCCACCACTGCTTGGATTCCGGCGTTGAATGACGGTGCCCGTAAATACCTGAATACGTTCCTTATTTCCTTCGCGGATTTTAACGTGTACGTTTACCGTATCGCCCGCCCGAAATGTGGGCAACTCGGTGCGACGCTGCGCGTTGTCTGCCTCCACTAATTTAATTAACTCGCTCATGACCGTATATAATCGCCAGATAAGTATTTCCCAAATGAGCCGCAAAGATAGCATTTATTCTTGGTAGCCGAAAATACTTTTGTAAAATTACACCCTGGCACCAATTCCATATTCATGAAAATACTCAATGTTGACCAAATTCGGGCGCTCGATCAATCGACTATTCAACACGAGCCGATTGCACCACTCAATCTGATGGAGCGGGCCGCGCTCGCTTTTGTCGATTGGTTTGTGGACCGGTTCGCTGACACAACCCCAATTAAACTTTTCTGCGGCCTGGGTAACAACGGGGGCGACGGGCTGGCCATTGCCCGGTTGCTGCTTGAACGCAACTATCCGATTGAGGTGTTTGTGGTGCGCTATGCTCCGCGCGAGTCCGACGATTTTATGCACAACCACCGTCGGCTTAAACTCGTTATGGACACCATTCGATACATTGAATCTCCGCAGGATATTCCGGCCCTGCGCCATAATGAAGTGGTTATCGATGCCATATTGGGGTCAGGGCTATCACGTCCGGCTGAAGGCATCGTTAAAGACACGATTGAAGCCATTAACCGCGCTCCTGCGAACGTTGTGTCGGTCGATATTGCCAGTGGTCTTTATGCCGATCAGCCGAACGCGCCTGCCGATGTCATCATCGAACCCGATTATACGGTTACGTTTCAGTTGCCCAAACTGGCCTTTGTGCTCCCCAGAAATGGCCGTTATGTTGGCGAATGGCACATTTTGGACATTCGGCTGCACAAACGGTATATCGATCTTACACCCACGCCTTATTATTTCACGCAGCCCGCCGAGGCTCGTTTGTTGTTGCACAAACGGGATCGGTATGCCCATAAAGGTTCATTTGGCCATGCGCTGTTGCTGGCAGGCAGCTACGGTAAAATTGGGGCGGCTGTGCTGGCCACAAAAGCCTGCCTGCGGTCGGGTGTGGGCTTACTGACCGTTCAGGTGCCGCGCTGTGGCTATAGCATTCTGCAAACGGCGGTTCCCGAAGCCATGTGTCGACCCGATGCCCATCAGCATGTACTCACCGGAACCGCACCGGCGGACCGGCCGGACCGTGGCTTCAGTGAGGTTGAAAGTCCGGTGCCTGCCGATTACGCAGCCGTTGGTCTTGGCCCCGGCATTGGCAAAGCACCCGAAACGCTGGCGATGGTGAAAGCACTGCTGCCTACCCTCAAAAACCCGATGGTTGTGGATGCTGATGCGCTGAATTTGCTCGCCGAAAATCGCGACTTACTGACTCAACTTCCGCCACAAAGCATCCTGACGCCCCACCCTAAAGAGTTTGAGCGACTGACGAAGAAGTGGGATAACGATTATCAGAAATTAGATATCCTGCGCGAATTTGCCCAAAAATACCAGGTCGTCGTCGTTCTGAAAGGAGCCTACTCAGCCATTGCAACGCCCACGGGCGATGTGCATTTTAACTCAACGGGCAATCCTGGCCTGAGCACGGGCGGCACGGGCGATGTGCTGACAGGCGTACTGACGGCCCTGCTGGCTCAGAGTTATGACCCCATCGAAGCCGCCGTTCTGGGAGTTTTCGCTCATGGACTGGCCGGCGACAGGGTGGCTGAACAGCGAGGGCCTATCGGTATGGTTGCTTCCGACGTGATCGACGCGTTGCGCTGGGACTGATTTATCAGAAAAGGAAAACTCTTGTCTACAATTGCCGGGTGGGTCTGCCGAAGAATCCATCCGTGCCTTTTTCTCGTTAGTAACCCAACACGTTCTGGTGGTTTAGACCAACAGGTAGATATACGTAGGGAGCAAATTCCGGGTTTCTGCGCTGTTCTGGCAACGCCCATAAGCCCAAATTTGCACCCACATTGGAACAGTTGACAACAGATATAAACCATGAAGCATACAGCACAGCGCCACTGGCAGGTTAACCGACCTGCCCGCAAGGCGCGATTACCCTTCGATCAAACAACAGCATTGGGCAGCCTGACGGTGGCTCTACTGGCCTACATTGTTTACCACATTGTTCACCCGCTGATGGCCCAGGGATTACTCTGGTAATCTGCCCCACGATTACCGCAGAAGCTGATAGGTCACGAAGGCTGCGCCATAGGCCAGGGCCATCATGTACACTAACTGCACAGTTGGCCATTTCCAGCTTTTGGTTTCGCGCTGGGTGGCCGCCAGGGTGCTCATGCACATCATGGCAAATACATAAAAAATCAGCAGCGACCAGGCCAGGGCCGGGGTATACATGGGTCCACCCGTTTTAGGGTTACGCTCCTGCCGAAGCCGCTCCCGAATGGTCACACCGGCATTATCTGCATTGGCAGACTGGCCAATGCTGTAAATGGTCGACATCGTGCCCACAAACACTTCGCGGGCGGCAAAGGAACTCAGCAGGGCGATGCCAATTTTCCAGTCGTAGCCCAGTGGCTCAATAACGGGTTCAATAAAATGACCGAAGTGACCGGCATAGGACGCTTCGAGCCGCTCGGAGGCAATTCGATTTTGCAGGTGGTCGTGGTCCGGCATTCCGTGGTCCGGCATTCCGGTGGCAACAGCCAGATTTTGTTGCCGAACGCGGGTTTCGGCCTGCTTCATGGCATCGCCGGGGCCGTAGCTGGCCAGCACCCACAACACAATCGAAATGGCCAGAATGACTCGCCCGGCCTCCCACACAAACGCCCGGACACTTTCCCAAACTGTTAGGCCAACGTGATTCCAGCGGGGAATTTTGAAGGTCGGTAGTTCCATAATGAAGTACCCGCGCTCTTTGGAGCGAAGCACTACTTTCAGCACCCAGGCCGCCAGCAATGCACTAAGCAAACCCAACAGATACAACCCCATTAGCGCCAGTCCCTGCAGGTTAAACAGGCCCAAAACGCGCTGGTCTGGCACTACTAAGGCAATCAGAATGGTGTAAATAGGCAACCGGGCCGAGCAACTCATCAGGGGTGTCACCAAAATCGTGATGAGCCGGTCGCGCCGGGAGCCAATGCTGCGGGTGGCCATGATGGCCGGTACAGCACAGGCTACGCCCGAAATCAGGGGCACTACGCTGCGCCCATTCAGCCCGAATTTTCGCATAATGCGGTCCATGATGACCATCACCCGCGACATATAGCCCGATTCTTCGAGCAGGGCCACCAGCAGGAACAAAAACGCAATCTGCGGGATGAATACCAGGATACCACCAATGCCCGCCAGAATGCCATCCGTGAGTAGATCGGTGAGCGGCCCGGCAGGCAGGTTTTCTTTGAGTTGGCCGTTGAGCCAGGCCATGCCCGCGTCGATGCCATCCATGAACGGCTGTGCCCAGGCAAAAATGGCCTGAAAAATCAGAAGGAGGATGAAGCCAAAAATGGCATAACCCCAGACTGGATGCAGCAGCACGCGGTCGAGTTTCTGGCTCCAGGTTGGTCGATTCGCCGGGTGCCTGTTCGAGACGGCATCAGCCACTATGGGCGCTATACGTTTATAACGGGTAATGGTTTCGCCCGCCTGAAACGTTCGTTCGTTAAACCGATGCTGGGTAATAATGGCATCCAGACCAATCTGTTGCTGGCGATTGAGGAATGTGAACCCGTCGTGCTGAATGATGTACTGGAGGGCGAGGTAGTTATTGCTGAGTTGGTATTGCTGTTTCGTATCGGTTATTAGCTCTGCAGCTCCCTCTGCCGGATCGAAGAATAAGGCGCCCGTTAGCGTTGGGGTGTGAAGTTGAGCCACAACAGCCTTTTTGAGTTGGTCAAGTCCTTCGCCGGTGCGGGCGTTGATCCGCACAACCGGCACACCCAGCCGCATAGCCAGGCGCACCGCGTTGACTTCTTTTGCCTGTTGGCGGGCGACATCGAGCATATTCAGGGCCAGCACAACCGGCACACCGAGGTCGGCGACCTGGGTAAAGAGCAGCAGATTTCGGTGCAGATTGGCCGCATCGACCACAACGATAGCCACCTCGGGATAGTCAGGGTGAGCCGGATTGGCCAGAATATCGGTAACGATCTGTTCGTCTAACGATTTGGGATAAATTGAGTAAACACCGGGCAAATCGACAATTATGGCCGTGGTTTGTGGGTCAATTGACCAGGTCCCCGATTTTTTATCGACCGTAACACCCGGAAAGTTGCCCGTTTTCTGCCGTAATCCGGTTAGCTGATTAAACAGCGACGATTTACCGGCATTCGGGTTGCCAATAAGGGCGATTTTAGGAGATGTTTTCAAAACAAACGGTGAAGAATGAAACGTATTTATTCTTCACTTCTAATAAGGATCGTGGCGGCTTCCGACTTCCGCATAGCTAACGAGTACCCAGACACCATAAGACAAATTGGATCACCCAGCGGAGCTTTCGCCGTTAATTGGATCGGCGAACCTGGCAAACAACCCATTTCAAGCAATTTCAGCGACATCAGTTGATCGCTGAACGACCGAATTATGGCCTGTTCACCAACTTTCAGGTCGGCGGCACTTCGATTGCTCATCATGGTGGTAAGCACAGTCAGGTTAGTGCCTGCACTTATTTAGATTCAGTTTAATTAACCACAAGATTACAGCAGAAAGTTCGCGTAAGCAAATCTACCGGACTAAATCCCAGGCAAATCGCAGAATTGTTGCGGCAGTGACCAGCAGGAACAACGCCCGAATGAAACTGTTCCCTTTCAGAATTGCCAGTCTGGCCCCCAGGAATGCCCCCGTAAGGTTAGCCGCTGCCATTGGGAGGGCAACCGGATAAAGTACACTTCCTTTCATGGCAAAAAATAACAGGCTGGCCAAATTAGTCGATGCGTTAACTAACTTGGCGTGGGCGCTGGCCTTCAGAAAGTCGAAGCCAATGAGGGCGATAAAGCCCAGCACCAGAAAACTGCCCGTTCCCGGCCCGAAAAAGCCATCGTAGAAGCCAATCACCACGCCCATGAGCCACATTCGCAGTCGTTGCTGTTGTTCAGGAACAACTTGCTGAGCCACTTGTCCGAACTGTTTTTGGGTGAGTGTGTAGCTGAACACCGCAACCAGAATCACCAGGATTAACGGCTTCATAAAACTATTGGGCACGCGGGCGAGTGTCCATGACCCTACCCAGGAAGCTCCAAAGGCAATCGCCATCATCGGGCCAATGAACCGCCCAGCCACCGCTACCCGTCGGCCATATTGAACCGCCCCCATCAGACTCCCGGCTAAGGACGGGATTTTAGTGGTGCCAATCAGCGTCGGGACGGGGTATTGCGGCAGCGTGAACAGCAGAGCGGGCGTTTGAATCAACCCACCCCCGCCAATAATAGCATCCACAAAACCCGCCAGAAATGAAAAACCACACAGGACCAGAATTGAATACGTCATTGATACCGGCTACCTCAAAGCAACACATCATGCACAGGCTGCACTTTTTCGGGTAAGTCGCTCTCACCGAGCATGTCTTTCAGGTCAATTTCAATATTTCGAACGATGGTGAACAGGGGCACGTCGTTGACTAAGCCTTCAAACGGGTTCTCGCTGTAGTCGCCGTTAAGCTCCATCGTGCCAAATACCCAGCTCACAATCATGCTGCTCGGAATGAGCAGCCATATGAAATTATCGCCCATTTTGGCAAACTCGCTCACTAAACCAAAGGGCAGCAGGAAGGTAAAAATTCCAATGAAAATCAGGCTGGTAGTCGCAAAGTGGCGCGGAAATGGGAAGTTTTTAATGCGCTCCGACCGACCCTGTTCGGCCAGTAGATCGGTGATAAATTTCTGTAGTTCCATCTGCCGAAAGTCTTCGAGCAGTCCTTCTTTTCGGAGTTGAGCGAGGTGCTGGCTCTGACAGTCCATCAACTGAACCGCGGCATTCTTCCTGCCTTTCAGCCAGTGCAACTCATCGGCACTCAGATAGGGGCTTAACTCATCCTCCCAGGAGCCAAACGCGAATTCTTTTTCAAAATAATTCCGATACCAGGCATTTGTGCTTCGCTGGTGTTCCCAGGCGGTGCGCTGCCCCATGAGGTGTTTCAGCGCGTAGAGCCAGGCAATATGGCGATAGATCAGGGTTTTCTTTTCCTGCTTTATCCGCTCTTCCGAAACGGGTTCAGGGGCAAACTCGTCGGTTACAAATGCTCTAACGGCGGTTGCAAAGGCCCGGCTTGTGTTGGTAATGCCGCCCCATATTTTTCGGGCTTCCCAGAGCCGGTCATACGACTGGCTATTTTTAAAGCCGACATAGAACGAAACCGCCGTGCCGATCAGCGACACCGGTAGCCAGGGAATGGCTACCCATTTCCAGTCGAGCACGTCATACATAAGCAACGCAATAAGGCTCACGACAAGTGAATAGAGCAGAATACGCCAGGTGAAAAAGTAAATCAGGGGCAAGCTGAACGAACGTTTGATGTACACAGGATGATGGAGTTACGATTGATAGAAGACAACCTGGCGAGCCGGTTGAAACGCAAAACTATTTCTTTTCTGCGTGCCCATTGCACTGTAAATTTGCAGAAGTAACTAAACCGGTATGGCAGAATCAGTACGGCAGATGAAGGCGTTGATGCAGAAAGAGTTTCTGCTGGAGTGGCGGCAACGCTACGCCCTCAACGGAATGCTGCTGTACATTGTGGGGGCGGTGTTTGTGTGTTACCTGAGTTTCAACGCCCGGCGCGGCCAACTGACACCCATTGTCTGGAACACGCTGTTCTGGATTATTCTGCTGTTTACGGCTATCAACGCCATTGCCAAAAGTTTTGTGCAGGAGCGGGCCGGGCGGCAGTTGTACTACTACACACTGGCCAGTCCTGAACAAATTATCCTCGCAAAAATCCTGTACAACACGGTATTAATGCTGGTGCTGGCTCTTTTAGGGTTTAGTGTCTATGCGTTCGTGCTGGGTAATCCAGTTAACGATGTGCCTTTGTATCTGTTGACATTAATATTGGGAGCGGTAGGCTTTGCGGCTTCGCTGACACTTGTATCGGGCATTGCCAGCAAAGCTGAGAATCCGGCCACGCTGATGGCGGTGCTGAGTTTCCCGATTATTTTGCCGCTGTTGCTGCTGTTGCTGAAAATATCGAAAAATGCACTCGACGGTCTCGACCGCAGTGTTAGCTGGAACGAAATCGGGACGGTGCTGGCCATCGATGCTATCGTGCTGACGCTGTCGTGGCTGCTGTTTCCGTTTTTGTGGCGGAGTTGAAAACTGTTCAACGTTCCAGGTTCAATGTTTGCTGCATGAAACATTGAACCTGGAACATTGAACCTGAAACGATAAACAATGAAAACTACCTGGTGGAAAGCCCTCGCGGTCCTGATTTTAACTTATGTAATCTTTCAGGGATTGCTGGGCGTGGTGCCGCGTATGCGGATTTTGAATGAGAGTATTCGGAATGTGTATTTTCACGTACCACTTTGGTTCGGCATGAGTACGCTGTTGCTGACATCGTGCATTTACTCGGTTCGGTATCTACGCAGAGGCCGGTTCGATGATGATTTGATTGCGGTGGAATTTGCCAATACGGCTATTCTGTTTGGATTATTAGGTTGTGTGACTGGGTCGATCTGGGGTAATTTTACGTGGGGTGAACCGTGGCCCAACGATCCGAAACTCAACAGCGCTGCTGTAGGAATGCTAATGTACTTCGCTTATTTGATTTTGCGTGGCTCTTTCGACGACGAACAGCGACGTGCCCGGATTTCGGCGGTCTACAACATCTTTGCCTTTGCGGTGTTTATTCCGCTGATTTTCGTCGTTCCTCGTTTAACGGATTCGCTGCATCCGGGCAATGGAGGCAACCCCGCCTTTGGCCAATACGAC
Source organism: Spirosoma areae (assembly GCF_054781775.1). Classification (NCBI taxonomy): domain Bacteria; kingdom Pseudomonadati; phylum Bacteroidota; class Cytophagia; order Cytophagales; family Cytophagaceae; genus Spirosoma; species Spirosoma areae. The sequence goes on from NZ_BAAGTT010000040.1 coordinate 36,395, forward strand.
GACATGGACAATAAGATGCGAACGGTCTTTTACCCGGCCATTATCGGTTTTACCCTGCTGGGCGTCTGGATTACGGAACTCCGCGTTCGGTTACGCCGGCTGAAAGTAGCTTTAGACGATTGACTTTATGGTAATATACCGGAATGATTCACCTGTTTTTTTCGTTAACTCTTAGACTTAGTTACCCATTCAAATGCGACTACCGTTTCTACTGAAATACCCGTTAGTGGCTCTTCTTTTGCTGAGCCAGAACCTCATGGCTCAACAACCCGTTGCTACCGGTGTCGAAATGGCCGACCGGCTCCGGGCCGATGGCAAAATCTGGGTTGTGGTGGCCGTTATTGCCGCCGTATTTGCCGGTATTATTAGTTATCTCGTTCGGCTCGACCGGCAGATTGGGAAATTAGAAAAGGAAGTCAGTGAAACAATTCGTAAGAAGCAGGATGCGCGATTATCTTAATTCGCTTATTCAGTTATTCACTCATTCGCTCAGTGTAAAATGAAACTCTCTCATATTCTCGGTATCATCGTTATTGCCGTAGCCATTGGCATCATCGTGTCAACGGCGGGCGATGCCAGTTCCTATGTTACCTTCAAACAAGCGTCTGAACTCGCGCAGGATGGCGACGATAAGATGATTCACGTTGTGGGCAAAGTGCAGAAAGATGCTCAGGGCAACATTACCGACATGCTCTATAACCCGGCCATCGACCCCAACCACTTTGAATTTACACTTGTGGACAACGATAACCGGGCGCAGAAAGTCGTGTTTAACAGCCCCAAACCGCAGGACTTCGGCAGCGCTGAGCAGATTGTGGTGATTGGCGCCATGCAGGGCGACCATTTTCAGTGCAATAAAATTCTACTGAAATGCCCGTCTAAATACCAGGAAGGCAAGATTGAAACGACCGAACACGAGTCGTCCGGGACTAAGCCAGCAAAGATATGAGCGTACAGGAAATCGAAGCGGCTATCGAAAATCTACCGACTAAGGAGATATACGAGTTAGCAGATTGGTTAGCAGAACTTCGTAACCAACTTTGGGATAAACAGATTGAAGAAGACGCTAAAGCTGGGAGGTTGGATGCCCTTATTAACAAAGCGAAAGAACAAAATCGTCAGGGCTTGACGCGACCATTGTGATACATAAAACAACTCCGGACTATTGGGATTGTTATCACACTTTGCCTGAAGATATTCAGAAACTGGCTAATAAGAATTACACATTGCTTAAAGCCGATCTGTTCCACCCATCTCTACATTTTAAGAAGGTTCAGAAAGGTTTGTGGTCTGTTCGAGTTGGCAAAAAGTATCGTGCTTTAGCTACTGAAGATGGGGAAGATATGCTTTGGTTCTGGATAGGGCCACATGCAGAATACGATAGACTTATTAATCAATGATACACACTACCATCGGGCAACTCGGCCACTTTTTCGTTATTCTGTCGTTCGTTACGGCACTCGTGGCAACCGTCGCTTATTTTCTGTCGGCACTCGGTCGGGCAGGTGCTGCTGTGCAAGTCAAGTCGGTTGAAGAACCGCAATTAGCCTATGCAGGAGAATCAAGACAAGCGAATCCAAACCGGGCTTCCTTCGGTGGCAAAACTGCCCGTCGGAAAGCACCTATAGTCCCCGCCCCTATGCCCCTGGATGAAAAAGACGACTGGCGGACACTGGCGCGGTGGGCGTTCTATATGCACGGCGCGGCTGTGGTGGGTATAGCCGTGAGTCTGTACTACATCATCTACAATCATTATTTCGAGTATCACTACGCCTGGAGCCACTCGTCGCTGGCGCTGCCGGTGCAGTACATGATTTCATGTTTCTGGGAAGGTCAGGAGGGGTCGTTTCTGCTCTGGCTCTTCTGGAATGCACTGCTGGGCGCCATTCTGATTCGGAGCAGTGGGAGCCGGTGGGAAGCGCCCATGATGACGGTTTTTGCGCTGGTGCAGGCGTTTCTGGCGTCGATGATTCTGGGCGTTGTTTTCGGTGATTCGTTCAAGATTGGTTCCTCGCCCTTTCTGCTGCTTCGGGAAGCCATGCCCGACACGCCCATCTTTGCCGCCGACCCCAATTTTATCCCGAAAGACGGTAACGGCCTGAATCCCCTGCTTCAGAACTACTGGATGGTTATTCACCCGCCCACGCTGTTCCTGGGCTTCGCGCTCACATTAGTGCCGTTTGCCTACTGCATTGCCGGCCTGTGGCGCAATCAGCCCCTCGAATGGATTCGGCCCGCACTGCCCTGGACACTATTCGGCGGCATGGTTCTCGGCGTTGGCATCGTGATGGGCGGCTACTGGGCCTATGAAACCCTTAACTTCGGCGGCTACTGGAACTGGGACCCGGTCGAAAACGCGGTTTATGTGCCCTGGCTGGTGCTGGTGGCTGCACTGCACACGATGCTCATTGCCAAAAAATCCTCAACGGGCCTGAAAACCGCTATTATTCTGACCATCAGTACATTCCTGCTGATTCTTTACTCAACATTCCTGACCCGCTCCGGCATTCTGGGCAATGCCTCCGTTCACTCTTTCACGGATTTAGGGCTGTCGGGGCAGTTGCTGGTGTATCTGCTGGCGTTCGTGGTGCTGGCGGTATGGCTGGCGGCCCGTAAATGGAAGCATATTCCGAGCGATGAGCAGGAAGCGTCAGTTTATACCAAAGAATTCTGGGTGTTTATTGGGGCTACGGTCATCTGTCTGGCAGCTTTCCAGGTGATTGCGACCACGTCGATTCCGGTCTATAACAAGATTCTGGAAATCTTCGGCAAGGTATCCAACCTCGCCCTGCCCGCCGACCAGATTGCCCATTACAACAAGTTTCAGGTCTGGTTTTTCGTCGCGATTGCGTTGCTGACAGGCGTTGGTCAATTTATGTGGTGGCGAAAAGTGGAGCATAAAAAATGGGATGCCCTCATTACGCCGGGCATTCTGACGCTCCTGGTCAGCGCGGGTATCATTGCCTTCAGTTCCATCACAAATCCTATTTACATGGTGTTGCTGGTTGCGTCGGTTTTTGCACTGGCAACGAATGGAACCATCCTGCTGGGTATCATCCGGGGTAATTACCGGCTATCGGGCGGGGCTATTGCCCATATCGGTCTGGCGCTGATGCTGCTGGGCATCCTGTATTCGGCGGGGTTCTCGAAAGTTATTTCGCTCAATAACAGTGGCTTGCTCATCTCAAAGCAGGACGAGTTTACCAAGAACGACAACAAAGAAAACAAAGAAAACACGCTGCTGTGGCTCAACCAACCGGAGCGCATGGGTCCCTACCAGCTAACCTATCGTGGGCAACGCATTGAAGCCCGCGACGTGCCGGGCTACATTCCGCGGAAAGATGTGCTGCTTATCGAGGGGGCTGGCGAGAAACTATCGTTTCACGGAATTGCCCAGCGCGATATTGTACAGAAGGGCAAGGTATATCATAAAAAAGGCGATACGCTGGCCCTCTATCCCGAAAACACGTATTACGAAGTGGAGTACCGCGAGCCGAACGGTAAAATTTTCAGTCTCTATCCCCGCGCTCAGGTAAACGAACGCATGGGGTTGCTGGCCTCGCCCGATATTCGGCACAAAGCTGACCGCGACATGTACACCTTCGTGTCGTCGGTGCCGGACCCTACTGCGGAAGACAAGTGGGAGAAAACCGAAACCTATAGCGTAGCCATCAAAGACACGTTTTTCCTGAATGATTACGTCGCTGTTCTGGACGACGTGGTGCGGGCGAGCGAGGTCGAAGGCATGGAGATTGGCCCCACCGATGCCGCCGTTCGGGCGCGGGTGCGGGTGATGAGCAAAACCGGCGAGCAAATACTAAGCCCAGCGTTCATCATCAAAAACCGCCTGGTGGCGCATCCGGCGGAGGTAAGCGATGAGCTTGGCGTTCGTATTCAATTGAACGAAATTGACCCGCGCACCGGCAAATTCACCTTTGCCGTCAACCGCACCCAGCGTGATTACATTGTGATGAAGGCCTTTGAAAAGCCACTCATTAACCTACTCTGGATTGGCACCTTAGTGATTGTGCTCGGCTTCCTGATTGCCACCGTTCGGCGGTATCGGGAGTTTAGCAAGATGAGAGACAGAGGAGTATAGTTTTCTTGAGGAACATCAGCTTGACTTTGACAAAGTTCCAAACTTTGTCAAAGTCAAGCTGATGTTCCTCAAGAAAACTACCGACTAAATTCCCTATGAAACTTCCTGAAATACTTCTTTTAGCGGCAGCGGCCGGTTTTCTGGTCATCTGGATTGCCGAATATCAACGCACTGATTTTGCCAATAGTTACTGGCTGCTAATGCTGTGTTTAGCGTTTCTGCTGGCATTTCAGTATGTTCGTACCAAACGACTCGACCGCAGCAAAATCGTTTCGCCCACCATTAAGCAAATGGTGGAAGATCGGAAGAAAAATAAAAAATAGTTCCCAGGTTCGGGTTCAAGCCGGGCCGCCGGTGCAGTTCCTTGTTGCTGAACCTGAACCATTGAACCTGAAACTCATTTGGAAGCTTACGCCCTGGTATTTGGTGCTTTCCTGGCCTTAGTGCTGGCCGGGTTTTTCTCGGCCGTTGAAATGGCCTATGTGTCTGTTAACCGGCTGTATTTTGAGCTACACAGCAAACAGGGGCCGCTGGGCGAGAAATTAGTGTCGGGTTTTCTGAAAAATCCGATACTCTTCGTTGGAACAACCCTAACCGGAAACACCCTTTTTCTGGTTCTCTACGGCGTTCTGGGTGTAACCGTCCTGAATCCGCTGCTCATGGCCATTTTGCCGCAGGCCTGGGCCGGGCAGGAGTTCATCTTTATTGCCCTCGAAACGCTCATTCTGACGGTTATTTTCTTGCCCTTAGCCGACTATATTCCCAAAAGCCTCGCTCTGATTCACCCCGACCGTTTTCTGGAAGCCTTAGCCGTACCGTTGTGGGTTATCTATAAAGCCATTGCGCCCGTCGTTCGAATACTGGTGGGCACGGCCCGTTTTTTCATACGCTACGTGCTGGGCAAGAAAAATCCTGAAATCCGGCCTGTTTTCGGCCTGACCGACCTGAATCATTACCTTCAGCAACTGACGCTGAAAGACGACACTGAAAAAAATGTAGAGGTCGATACCCAGATTTTTAACAATGCCATCGAGTTCCGCGATGTACGCGTGCGTGACTGCTTGGTGCCGCGCCCCGACATTACGGCCATTGCCATCGACGACCCGATTGACGAGTTAAGGCAGGCGTTTCAGGATAGCGGTCACTCTAAAATTGTGGTGTATCGCGGTACAATTGACGACGTTGTGGGCTACTGTCACGTCCTGTCTTTATTTAAGAAGCCAGCCACTATTGACGAAATCATTACGCCCATCATTACCGTTCCTCAAAGCATGCCTGCTCAGGACCTGTTGCTGCGGTTTCTGTCGGAACGGAAGAGTCTGGCCCTAGTAGTCGATGAATTTGGTGGCACGGCAGGCATTGTGAGTGTGGAGGACATGGTGGAGCAGATTTTTGGGGAGATTCAGGACGAATATGACACCAGCGAGGACTGGGTTGAACAACAACTTGACGAGAACACCTGGCTGCTCAGTGCCCGGCATGAAATTGAAGATCTGAATAAACTATACGGCTGGAACCTCCCCGAAGGGAGTTACGACACGCTCGGCGGCCTGATTCTATCCACCCATGAAGACGTTCCACAGGTTGATGATGTGATTGAATTCGCCCCGTTTACCTTTACCATTATTTCGATGGATGGCACCCGGATTGATACGGTGAAGGTTCATCTGACAAAGGAATAAAGAGAAGCTCGCTTCTATCGATTCTCTGGCCTTAATTGGAATCCAACGAATCAGCAGAATCTAAATAAAGACCCTGTGAATTCATCATCCCTTCAACAAGCTGTGGCCCAGCATCTGCTGGCGGTACAGGCCGTTCGGCTTGAGCCCAATAATCCATTTACGTGGAGTTCGGGCTGGAAATCACCCATTTACTGCGACAATCGGGTCACGCTGGCGTATCCTGACGTGCGGACGTTTATCAAAAACGCGCTGGCCGAGGTTATTCATTATCAGTTCCCTACTGCCGAGGTAATTGCCGGGGTAGCTACGGCGGGCATTCCGCAGGGCGCTTTAGTGGCCGATGTGCTGGGACTCCCCTACTGCTACGTTCGACCTGAACCCAAAGCGCACGGCATGGGTAAACAAATAGAAGGCCACCTGCCAACAGGACAGCGCGTGGTAGTCGTTGAAGATTTAATTTCTACCGGCGGCAGTTCGCTCAAAGTCGTCGATGCCTTACGGGCCGCGGGGGCCGGGGTATTGGGCATGGCCGCTATTTTCACCTATGGCTTTCCCATTGCCGACCAGAACTTTGCCGAGAAGAACGTGCCGCTGGTTTGTTTGAGCAACTACGATGTCCTGCTGACCGAAGCCCGGAAGCTTAACTACATTCCGGCCAATGCCCTGGAATCGCTCGCGGCCTGGCGGCAGAACCCGGCTGCGTGGGGGAGTAAATTTATTTAAACCTAAAAGGTTTTCAAAAACCTTTTAGGTTTGTAAACTACTAGTATATGCCCACTATTACCGCCCGAATTGAGCGTACCCCTTATGAAACCCATCTGTCAACTGGTTCGCAGGTGATTGTTGTCGATGAACCCGCCGATGTGGGTGGGCAGGACCGGGGCATGCGACCGGGTGAGTTGCTGGCGGGTTCGCTGGCAGCCTGTACAGTCATTACGCTCCGCATGTATGCCGACCGAAAAAGCTGGCCGCTTGCTTCGGTGGTCGCGCATGTGGACTATACGCACGATGCCAAAGCAAACCGGTCGCTGTTTGCGGTGAAGTTGATTCTGACCGGTGATTTGAGCGACGACCAGCGCGGCCGGCTGCTCGAAATAGCCGACCGATGCCCCGTTCACCGGGCCTTGCGAAACCCCATTGATTTTGAAACGACACTGGTCGACGACGGGCGATTGAGTAACCCGGCTGACCAGACAGTTGGTCCTTACTAAGTATTAGTCATTCAAGCCGCTGTCTATCAATGTCTTAATTACGAGTACCCAGCCATGAGCGAAACACCCGATATCACCAAAACTTACACCAACGACGAGATTACCGTTGTTTGGAAACCCGCTGTCTGCATTCATTCCAAAGTTTGCTGGACGCAGTTGATCGACGTGTTCAATCCCAGAGAGCGGCCCTGGATTAAGATGGACGGCGCCACTACTGAACGCATTGCCGAACAGGTTGACCGATGCCCATCAAAAGCGCTGAGCTATTTCCGAAACGAAGAGGCTATAAAACCCGCTGATGTTCAGGCCGAAAGCATTGTGGAACCCTTGCCAAATGGCCCGTTGCTGGTCTATGGCAACTTACGGGTGAAAGACGCCAGCGGACACCAAACCCAGAAAAATAAGGTCACGGCCTTCTGCCGGTGTGGGGCCAGCAGCAACAAACCCTACTGCGACGGTTCGCACGTTAAAATAGGATTTCAGGGCTAATTAGCTATCAGTTCGCCGACTTTGCGTTGTTAGTTGACATGATCTCGAAGAAAATAGCGGAACGAATCGGGCAGCCAGCTTTGATAGATACACTGGCAAACAGCCTGTCGGGGTCAGAACTGACCTCAGTACTGTTAGACGTTTTTAACCAAAAAACGCAGCAGTTGTCAGCCGCTGACCTGCTCAGGCAGTATCAGCAAAATCGTTTTGTGAAACCGGCTGACGTGGACGTTATGGGCTTACGAACCCTGGAAAATCAGGCGTTTTCCGTTTCCGGTGCGTTTGGCTTTGTGCCCGTTGAATTGTCGCCGGTGGCTCCGTTGGGTAGTTGTTCGGTTATAGCTACTGCCGACCAGAAAAAAGTCCTGTCGGCCACCCGGCAAACAGAGGTTATTGCCGATGCAACCAATTCTCTGGCACTTCATGTTGCTTCACTCCGACAAGCCGGACGACACCCTCGCACCGCTGAACAACTTCGTTTCAGCGCCATTCATCGGCACATCCGAACGCCACCCGTGCCCGATTTACCCGGTATGAGGCCCCATTTCAAGATTGCCTGCTTCGTTACGGCAGGTCGCGACACGGGCAGCTATCAGTTTGAAAAAGAGGCTTTAGCTGAGCACATGGGGTTAGTGACGGGCTTTTTTCGCGATGCCCTGCACCTCAACTCGCTGGCGATTCGCCTGTACCCGCGTAAAGGATACGCCGACCCCGTTGGTTTTGTAAGCCTGTTAGGAGAATACCTTTGCCAGTATGATATGCCGGTTGAGGTTATGGCCGATAGCCTTAATGATAACCAATACTATAGCGGATTGCAGTATAAAATTGAGATCACCGACGGCACGCAGACTATTGATATTGGCGATGGTGGTTTTGTGGACTGGACGCAGCAACTCCTGCAAAATAAAAAAGAACGCTTCCTGACAACGGGCATTGGTCTTGAGCTTCTGTACCGGCTGCTCAATCCATCGTAAACCGGTGTTGCTGGCTTACTCCGCCGACAGCATTGACTTCAAATCGGCCCCGTGCGTTGGGTAAGCAAAGAGCGTGTTTGCCAGGTCGCTGGCCGGGATGCGGTGTTTCATGGCCAGCATGATAACATTAATAACTTCTTCGCTGCCCGAACCCAGCAGATGCGCGCCCAGAACCTGGTCGGTTTGCTCGTCAATCAGGAGTTTAAACGCCGAAACCGGCTCCTTAATTCGTCGGCTGCTATACCAGTCGGTGGTTTCCTGAAACATCACCTTTACGTTCGTCCCCTGCTCGCTGGCCTGCTCTTCCGTCAGGCCGACCGAGGCTAAGGGCGGCACGGTGAAAACCACCGTCGGAACAGGACTATTCATGAATGCGCTTCGATTGCCGTGCAGAATATTCCCGGCAACAAGCTGCCCCTGAAACGAGGCTAAGGGCGTGAGAGCCAGTCCCTTGTCGGCCACATCGCCACACGCATACACTGCCGGATTGGTTGTGCTTTGCAGGTACTTATTGACCACAATACCCTTCTCATTAACCGCAACCCCGGCCCTCTCCAGCGCCAGTTCGGCCACGTCGGCTACCCGCCCGGCGGCATGAACCACTAAGTTGGTCGATATGGAATGGCTTTTCCCCTGTTGCTCATATCGGACGAGCAGATTGCCGGGTTTCCCTTCCAGCGCGGTTACGCTGGCATTCAGCACGATTCGAATACCGATGGCTTCCATTGCTTTCACCAACAGCGCTACCAAATCGGCATCGAAACCGTCGAGTGGTCGTTTTCCCTGGTGCAGAATGGTCACCCTGGCCCCGGCGCGGGCGGCAATGTGGGCAAACTCAAAGGCAATATAGCCCCCGCCGACCATCACAATTTTGTCGGGCAGATTCGGAAGTTCCATAAACCCAGTGCTGTCGGTAAGCAGGGCTTCTCCGGGAATGCCGAGTAATTTAGGCCGCTGGCCCGTAGCAATAACAATGCGGTGTGCCCGCAATTCGTCGTCGCCAACGCGGATGGTATTAGCCGACAAAAAGGTAGCCGCGCCCTGAAATGCCTGAATACCCAGGTCGGCAAATTTTTCTTCGGTTCGCTGAGGAACAGCCTCGGTAAATGTCTTCTTAAACCGAATCAGGGCGGGCCAGTCAATCGTTGAGCCGCCCGTGAGCCCGTTTCCCTTCAGTTGATTGGCCCGGGCGATGATTTCTGCAGCGCCGACCAGCACTTTTTTGGGGTCGCAACCACGCTGGGAGCAGGTCCCGCCGAACGGTAGTTTGTCAAGAATGGCCACCCGTTTCCCGGCCTCACGAACGGTTTTGGCAACGGTTACTCCGGCTGAACCCGTACCAATCACAAGCAGGTCGAAGGTATGCATCGGCTTTTCAGGTTGTAACTACTTTAGGCTATAACCAACAAACCCGACCTACTGATTAAAAAAAGTGGCTGACCCGCTCTAAATCAGCCACTTCTACCTCTATGGAGTTCGTCCTATGGTACAACCACTTTGTACTGATTCAGCCGGTCGCCTTTCTGGCTGCGGAGAATGTACATACCGGGGGGCAGGGTCGACACATCCAGTTCGCTGATGACTCCAGCCCTGGCAAACCGAAATCGTTCGCGCCCCAGCAGATCCGTCAGCGAAAGGGTTTCAAACACGAGCGGTGGTGTAAAAAAGACCTTGCCCTTCGTTGCCGGCATCGGGTACACCACAATCGGTTCTTCGTTTTTGGCTACACCCGTAACAACCACCGGGTCTGCCGCGAGTCGATTGGACGAGGTCAGCAAATCGGGCGACCGAATCAGCTCCATATCCCAGTAAAGCCGGGGTGACTGCTCTGGTCCCTGCAACTCATTCGTTCGATGCACTTCAACCGAAATAATGTTATCGCCAGTCGTCAGAACAGAGCCATCGTTCGGAAACGCATAAACCTGCCAGTAGGCTTTATCGGATGTGGCCCCGTTGGGTACGGTCGAGAAACTGACGGGACCCGTTGGCATATTTTCCCGCACCCGTTCGATACCGTTGATGTAAATGACGACGCCCCCATCGCGCCGGTAGCTCAGCATGTAATATTGATACTGTGGGCAGGCGCACAGTGCGCCAATGGTATGCCGGAAATAGGTCGTTCGCCATTGGGTTGCACAGGGTTCCGACGCGCAGGGTGGGATTCGTGTTCGTTCGCCGTTGATTCCCCCCGGCGAATACCCTAATGGCGAGACGTAATCCTGGGTTTCTTTCCCGTCTTTATCTTCATAGATCCAGTTGGTTTTAATGAATTCGCCCCCGCCGGGCAGTCCTTTCCAGTTTGAGTTCGCTTCAGGAGCCGCTCCATTGGCCAGATACGCCCAATTGCCCCCCGACAGGGTGATACGCTGATTGCCCATTGGATTTAAACTGCCCCAGTAGCCGCCAACGCCCCCGCCCCCATTGAGTCGACCCACTGTGTACTCAACCGAACGGTTTTCCTTATCCATCTGGACCCAGCGGGCACCGAACATAGAGGCAAGCCCATCCTTATTCAAATCATATACCCACGCCCCTTTTGTATCGAAGGCAGTAGCTTTGGGAATGGTGGCGTGGCTTCCACTGGCCGGATTTGGATCGTAGGTTGAATTGTCATTATTGATTTTATAGGGATTCAGCGCGCCCAGCGAATCATTCGGTGCATTTGCCATCAGTTTATTTAAGGTCTGCCGGTCGGTTTCTTTGTAATACTGCCGGATGCTTACCTGCTCGCTGCCTACCAGTTCGGCGGCTGGTTTCAGGGTCCAGTAGCGGTTCGATACGCGCCAGAACCGGTTCTCGCTGAGGGGATTATCGCGCACGTAGTTTACGGGGGCGCTCGCATTCACAGCCGTGCCGCCCGTTGCCGCATTCAGCGTTAAAGCAAAGGTGCCATCGCCGGGTTTGCCAATCTTCGTGATGCCGTTCTTCTTGATGGACAGCAGCAAATTGCCCTTATTATCGGTGTAATGCGTGTATCCCTGGGTATCGGCACATTCGCAGGTGGCTGCCAGGCTGCTGCCGTTGGTGGGCGGCACCAGGAACCCGTCATAATCTTTAACGATGGTAAAATCATCGAGCACCTGCCCACCGGCGGCTACATACCTGGAATTCAGCCGCTTTCCATCCACTTCAATGTGAATTGACCCGCCCTTATTAAAAAAAACAGGCATCGCGTTATGCGGTCGTTTCCCGCTATTATCCAGCGTTTCGGGTCCGGCTCCACCTGCGCCATTCACGAGGTAGACGAGGTAATTTTCCGTATCTGCCGAATTTTTAAAGTAATAGCAGTTCGTGGGGGTGCCAGTGCCCGTTGAGGTCTGCCCGTTGTTGGCCACCGGGGCCGTATGCTGGGCAAAGCTAAAACTGCCTTCGGGTCCGGTATGCCCGCTTTTCATCAGGTAGGAGCGTTCATAAACGTGGCTGTGCCCAAACAAGGCTAAATCCACTTTGTATTTGTGCAGAATGGGCACCAGCCGTACCCGGATTTTCTCCAGTTCAAGGTCTGAATCTGAGTTTTTTGTGCCCATCGAATAAGGCGGATAGTGCGTATAAACAATAATCCAGTTGATGGTGGGCTTCGTTTGAGCATCCGCTAAATCGGCCTCCAACCAGGCCAACTGGGCACTGTTGGCCGGAAAAACCGTGGTTTCACCCGGTTCATAGCCATAGGTATCCAAACTTACAAAGTGGATGTTGTTGTAATTGAAGGAATAATAATGCGGAGTGTTCGATGCCACGCCCCCGCCTTCGGGTGTTTGGGAGGGATTGCTGACCACGTCGTAGTAGTGAATCTTGTGGTTGCTGCGGAAGGACGGAAAATCGCCATTCTTAAAGTCGTGATTGCCGGGGGTAGCATAAAACGGCGTTTGCCGCATCAGCCAGTCGTAGCGGGATTTGCCCCTGTCAAAAACCCGGCTCTGATACTGCTGGTCAACGCCGTAGCCATAGGCATTATCGCCCAGCCAGAGCCACAGGTTCACGTAGTCGATGTTGTTGTTCTGCACAAACGTTTTGTAGCCCGCCGTGGCGCTGTCCTGCCGGGCGTTGGCGGTGCCAAAATCGCCCAATACCCAGATTCGTGTTTTTTGGGGCGCTCCCGGTGTTGGCGCTGTTCTAAAAAAATGCTGATCACTCGTTTCCAGCACCTGTGCAGTCGGTTCCAGGGTTTCAACGCTGTAGTAATATTGGGCATTGGGGCTAAGGCCCGTTAGCGTTACGGAGTGATCGTTGGTTCGGGTGGCGGGTGGTTCGATGGCAAAGTCTCTCAGAAAACCGGGTGCAAATCCATAACGCACGATTCCCCGCGTGGGCGTACCGGTTCGCCAGCGAATGGTCATCTGGCCGGTTGTTCCGTTTTGCAGGTACGGCCCACGGGTCACTGCCGACAGCGAAGCCGGATTGGTGACCTTAACCCCGATTAATTCAAAGTCGAAGCGCAAATCCGCATCGGGTGTGGTGCCAAAAGTGCCCTGGTGAACCTCAGCCGCAATGATGTTGACGCCGGTATGAAAATACTGCAGGGAGTTATGAGCAATATCCTCTGAGTACTCATTCCAATTCGTTTCACTACCGCCCAAACTGGCGGGCGTATCATACGTGATTATATTCGGCACCTTTGGCAGTGAGTCGCGCAGGATTTCGTTGCCATTCACATAAAGGACGATGCCATCGTCGCGCTGGTATCTAATGATAAACTGCTGATAATCATAGACGTTTGTCAGTGTGATGGCCTTCCGAAAGTAGACGGTCTTGCTGGTATTCGATACGGGGGTGGCGGCACCATCGCCGTTCCCCGGCGAATACCCTAAGGGCGCATTCCCCTGCGGCCACGCGCTGTCGTTAAATGCATCGACACCCGACCAGTTGGCCGTGGGCTGGGCATTGACAAAATACTTCCAGGAGCTTCCCCGGCTAACAAGCGTTTCCGGGGCCTGGGAAACTGCATGGCTGTTCACGAACAGCGTCAGCAGCAGGGCGGATAAAGTTGTTTTCATGGTGGATGTCGTTACTATATAGTAGGAAGTTACTACATATCTTTGTTTATTTCAAAAATAAATTCTAAAAATTATATTAATTAACTATATGCCTTATGAATACAGATAACTTCTCGTAGCTGTTTCAGGCACATGCAACTGAATAGGCGACCTCGAAGAAAGGTAAGTGCTTTGTTTGTCCGTACTTCCGAAACGACCCTACCCGATCGGGTCCCCAAAAGATGCGGCAATACAAAAGCCGCCATTAGTCAGAACTAATAGCGGCTTTTGTATTGAGTCTTTCTGCAACTACCTGCGTTGCACTTTTATTGGCTGGCGTGCGTATTAACCATCAATCTTTGGTTGGTTTAGCGCCCGGCAAGCGTTTCTGTATCCAGGTAATCTGACCCCGGTGGTTTCCAATGTGCTCGGCTACGTGAAACCATTTGCAGTAGTTATTCGTCGGCTGATTGCCAAAGAACTGTGGGTCAACTTTTGAAATCCAGGCATCGTCGCGCTGTTTAAACTCCGCTGCGGTTGTTGCCCGCACTTCACTCAGGGCGTTCAAATAGTAGTCGAGCGAATTTCCTTTTATCTGCTTACGGGCTTCGTCGCCGAGGTTCATGGCTACCCCCCATTTTTTCTTGTTCTGGTCACTGAAATCCTGCCGGTTGGCAAAGGTTAACTCCTGATAGATAACTTCAGTTGCCGCTAAATGCATGAGCAACGCCCCGATGGTATTGGCTTTATCATCGTGAAGGTAGTCCAGTTCAGTCGGGGTAAGTTTTCGGGTTGCCCGCACAACACTATCGCTCATCCAGTTTAGCATGGAGAGCATTGTGCCCACCTGCGGGGCATATCCCTCCATCGGTCCGATAATATGAATGCTGGCGGGTGGTGCTGACGAATTGCTGAGGGGCATTTGCGGGAGAAAGGGCAGACCCGATACAAGCCTGGTAGACGCTTGCAGGAAAGACCGGCGGGTGAGTGGGTTGGGGTTTGTCGTTTTCATGTAGTACCTCTTTTCAGGTTGTGAAAAATAAGAACTTAACCATATAAACCGGTAGACTATTGAGTAAGCGGTAACTCATCTGTAGACTCACAGGCTTTATCTAACCTATCAGGAAACTACAGGCATAAATCTTTCAAAATGAAATACTCCCCTGGGAAGCTCTTTTATGGCTTCTCAGGGGAGTATTTCATTTATTGACTTACACAACAGCAACCGGTTACGCCATGGCTTCATACAACTCCCCACGCTGGGCTTTCACGCGCTCGTCGGTGAGGTAATCGTCGTAGGTCATCAGTTTGTCGAGAATACCCGCCGGGGTAATTTCAATGATGCGATTGGCTACCGTTTGCACGAATTGGTGGTCGTGTGAGGTAAACAGAATCGGGCCTTTGAAATCAATCATTCCGTTGTTCAGCGATTCGATGGATTCGAGGTCGAGGTGGTTGGTGGGTTCATCGAGCATGAGCACGTTCGCACCCGAAAGCATCATTCTGGAGAGCATACACCGCACTTTTTCGCCCCCGCTCAATACCGTCGCTTTCTTGAGCGACTCCTCGCCCGAGAACAGCATCCGCCCCAGAAAACCCCGGATAAAACTCTCGTCTTTCTCCACCGAATACTGCCGAAGCCAGTCCACCAAATTCAGGTCGGTCTGGAAGAATTTCTCCTTTTCGGCATCAGTCGGAAAGTACGACATCGTGATGGTGATGCCCCATTTGAATGTGCCTGAATCGGCTTTGCGTTCGCCAGCCAGGATATCTAACAAGGCCGACACAGCCAGTCCATCGCGGCTATAAAGGAAAATTTTATCCTGCCGGTTGACCGTGAACGACAGGTTTTCAAAGAGTTTGGAACCGTCTTCCGCCGTGTAGGTCAGGTTTTCGACGGAGAGAATCTGGTCGCCGGGTTCACGCTCAGGTTTGAAATTCACATACGGATATTTCCGCGATGACGGCTGAATGTCCTCCAGCGTGAGTTTTTCGAGCAACTTTGCCCGGCTGGTGGCCTGCTTGGATTTGGAGGCATTGGCCGAGAACCGCCGGATAAACTCTTCGAGTTCCTTGCGTTTGTCCTCCGTCTTTTTGTTTTGATCCTGGCGTTGTTTCAGCGCCAGTTGACTCGATTCGTACCAGAACGAGTAGTTCCCGGCAAAGAGTTTGACCTTGCTGAAATCAACGTCCACAATCTGGGTGCAAACCTGGTCCAGAAAGTGCCGGTCGTGGGAAACTACGATCACCGTGTTGCTGAAATTGGCCAGAAAGTTTTCGAGCCAGATAACCGATTCCACATCGAGGTTGTTGGTCGGCTCATCGAGCAGCAGCACGTCGGGGCTACCGAACAACGCCTGGGCCAGCAGCACACGCACCTTTTCGGAACCGTTGAGGTCGCCCATCAGCGAATAGTGCAGGTCTTCCCGAATGCCCAGCCCCGACAGCAGGCTGGCCGCATCGGACTCGGCGTCCCAGCCGTTCATCTCGGCAAATTCGGATTCGAGTTCGGCGGCCCTTTCGCCATCGGCATCCGTGAAGTCCGCTTTGGCATAGAGTTCATCTTTTTCCAGCGAGATGTCATACAGGCGTTTGTTGCCCATAATAACTGTTTGCAGCACCGGATACTCGTCGTAGGCCGACTGATTCTGGTTCAGTACCGACATCCGTTCGCCGGGCGTCATCGTGACCGAGCCTGTTTGGGCTTCGATTTCGCCCGACAGAATTTTCAGAAACGTGGATTTGCCCGCTCCGTTGGCTCCAATAACGCCGTAGCAGTTACCAGCGTTGAATTTTATCGTTACGTCGTCGAAAAGCACCCGCTTTCCATAGCGAAGTGAGACGTTTTGTACCGTTACCATGTCTTATTTTTTCGTTCAGATTGAAGCCCAAAGGTACGAAATTTTAGCAGAATTTTGGCTCAATGACAGAACCTACCCTCTCGCCATCAGGCCAAAGCAGGGTTAGTTTCAGCGCAATTAAAGCACATTCGCCAATTCCTGCCAGGAAATCAGACCGATGGCCAGCACCGCTAAGGCCAGCCCTGCTTTGTTGGCAGTTGACAGGTGTTCGCGAAAGAACAGGGCGGCCAGCAGCGCAGCCACCAGTATAACCCCGATGTTGTAGAGCGGATAAACGAACGCGCCATTCCCGCCAAAGGCCGACAATGCCAGAATCAGCATATAAAAACTAAGAAAATTTGGGATACCCAGCGTTACGGCCCCAATCAGGCTTCGGGGTTGGAGGGCTTCTTTTCGCTGCGCCAGCCGAACGCCCAGCATCACCAGACCCGCAACAAGGGCACCCAGTACCATTGTGAGCGTCACCTGAATGGTTTTGTCGGTTGAGGGTATGTAGTGCAGATTCATGTAGTTAATTAGGGTATTGGTCGCTCCATACATCAAAAACACGCCCACCGGCAGCAATACATTCGTTCCTGACCGGCTTGCTTTGGTCGTTGCTGAAGCCAATTCCGACGACTCTTTTTTATAGGTACTCAACCCCACCGCAACAACCGCCAGCAGCAACCCCAGGTAGTTGAGTACATCGAAGGCTTTCCCGCCCGTGCGAAACACGAACAGGCTGAAACATACCGGAATCACTAAGGAAAGGTTGTTGGCCAGCGACGTGGCCGTAATGCCCATCCGCTGGGTGGACGCTCCCGACAGCAGAAACGTCAGAATGAACCCGACGCCCAGCCCGAAGGCCAGCCAGGTCCAGGTTTGCGTAAAATCTATTGTGAACGACTGACCGGCGGGCAACAGCAGCAGGCCCGTCAGAAAGCACACGGGGTAGTTGAACACAATGGCCTGAAATGTATTGACTTCGTAACGCGGAAACACCCGAAAGTTCAACAGCAACAGCACCGAGAGCAGGATGCTAAGACCTAAAAAGAGCATGGGAGCGAAAGCGGCTGATTCATAAGTTTCGGGCTAAGATAATCCGACTGTTCGGTTGTGCGTGTATCTTTAATCGCTCATCCCAAAAAATGGTGTCTTGAGGTATGAAGAAAAAGGCAGGCTTCTCCAGTACGCTTCTGTTTATCGTATCAACGCTCTGTTTCGGTCAGCCGAACTCCGGCCAGCCGTATCTTTCGGTATCAGCATCCGTGTCGCCCGCAAGGGCTTACACAAATTACTACTTCCGATACCTGTATCCCGAAAGCGATGGCCAGGTTGTTGAGCCTGTTTTTCTGAATGGCGGCCGGTGGTCGGGGGGATTTTCGGCGGGGGTGTCAGTAGGCTACAACTACGCGCCCGGCTGGTCGGTATCGTCGGGCGTTTGGTTTACGCAAATGACGACGCGCCAGACCCGCCAGCCGGAAGCAGGTGAGGGCCGGATTGCCGTGCACAACCGATTTATACGCCTTCCTTTGCTGCTGAATTACGGCCCGTCGGCGAATCGGCTGTCGCCTTATTTTTCGTTGGGCGCCCTCACTGACCTGCCCATCCGCTCGCGGGTCGTGGTTACGCGCGGAGCGGAGTCAACTCAATATCTCCGGCTTGAACCCAACCCCCGTCCTATTTTTCATATTTTACTGAGCGCGGGCGCTCAATATACGCTGAATCAGCACATTAAGTTAATCGCTCAACCCACCATAGCGTTTAAACTGGGGCAGTTAGGGGGGTCAAAAACGAATAAATCTTCGTATGAATTTAGTGTACTGACACAGGCAGCATATGCTTTTTAAGACTTTCCGATGACATTCACCTTACGTCCGCTGTTGAGCGTTTTCACCTGTCTGATCCTTGTTCTGTTGCTGACACGGTCAGGCTACACCCAATCCGTTCCACCGCCAATTGCGCCATCGCAGTTCGACCAGCGTATCACCCAATTGATGGACAGCGCCCGCATACCGGGCTTATCCATCGCTATTATCCGGAATAATAAACTGGCATATAGCAACGGATACGGCCTGACAAAAGCCGACTCGACGCAACGGGTTACGGCCAGCACTATTTTTGAAGCGGCCTCCCTAAGCAAGCCGGTTTTTGCCTATGCAGTCCTGCAATTGGTTGAACAGGGCGTACTCGATTTAGACAAGCCACTCTACGAATACCTCCCCTATTCAGACGCTGCTGCCGACGAACGCTACCAGAAAATTACCGCCCGGCTGGTCCTCAGCCATCAATCGGGTTTTCCGAACTGGCGCAAAAACCGTAAATCGCCGGAGCTGGCTATGTCCTTTACGCCCGGCCAACGATTTGGTTACTCGGGCGAAGGCTTCGTATATCTGCAAAAAGTAGTTGAGAAAATTACGGCTAAACCCATCAACGAGTTTATGGATGAGCGCGTACTGAAACCGCTGGGCATGACCAGCAGCCGGTTTGTCTGGCAACCCACTTTCGAGACTCATTTCGCTCAGCCCCATAACGAGTCTGGAGAGACGCAACCGAAATACAAGCCATCGCAGGCTAATATGGCCTATTCCCTGCACACCACCGCCGAGGATTATGCCCGCTTTATTCTGGCAATTCTGACACCCACGGGTCTAAAAGCTGCTACCGTTAACCAACTGCTGACGCCACAAAGTCAACTGCCGCAGCGGTTCTCCGGCTCCGACGTTTTATCGCCGGGTTTATTCTGGGGCTTAGGTATCGGTCTGGAACAAACACCATCGGCTACCTACTTCTGGCATTGGGGCGACAATGGCGCGTTCAAATGCTACGTAACGGCCAGTTATGCCCGCAAAGATGCGGTTATTTATTTCGCCAACTCATCGAACGGATTAGACATTGCCGACCGGATTCTGCAATTAACCCTGGGTGGTCAGCACCCGGCGTTTCCGTTTTTGGGCATAAACGCTGACGCGTTTTTCCAGAAGCATTCTCAAAAGGCGAAATAGGCTTTGACCTGGAATTCGACCGCTTACTAACTGGGTAGTCGATTTTCCAGTCGACACGAGGTAGTTTTACGTTTGTCGGGCGGATAACCCAGGGCAACGGACGTCAGTTTTTCTGGTTGGCCTTTCTAGCTCATCCGGCATTAAATCCACAACGAACCCGTCAACCGTATTACGATGAAAAGAACTAATTTTTTGAGGGCCTGTCTGGCGCTGGGAACGCTCCTGTCCTCACCCTTCAGTCTGGTTGCCGAATCAGTACGAAAGTACCGGCTGGAGAAAGGATTCAAGGTTGATTCGGGTAAAGACCGATTCAATAAAAGCATTTCTCTTTTGGAAGGCGATACCTTTTCCACGAAGGTATCAACAAAAGATACGGATGGCGACATCTATATGTTTGAATCAATCCGGGTAAAGGAGGGTGGCCCATCGCATCACCTTCATTTTGATCAGGATGAGTGGTGGTACGTTCTTCAGGGAGAATTTTTGATTAAAGTAGGTGAGGTAACCCACCAGGCAAAAGCGGGC
Organism: Spirosoma areae; assembly: GCF_054781775.1. NCBI lineage: Bacteria > Pseudomonadati > Bacteroidota > Cytophagia > Cytophagales > Cytophagaceae > Spirosoma > Spirosoma areae. Next base: position 56,193 of record NZ_BAAGTT010000040.1, read on the forward strand.
GACAGCGTTTTCGGTCCCAGAAGAGTACCGCACAGTTTTGCGAAGGTTGGAGAAGGAGAAGGGAAATTATTAATGTTCTTTCAGCCTGCGGGTAAAATGGAAGAAATGTTCAGGAAAATTAGTGAAGGCGTCACCAAAGGTATGTCGGAAGAAGAACAGGATAAATTTCGGGACGAACATGGTCTTAAACGTGTAGGACCGCCCATTAAACAGTTCAAAAAGTGGTAAGGCAGCTCAATACTGCTCCTAAAGGCAATAGAGCATCGGTCACTCGCCGGTGAGCGACGAGGATTCATTTACACCGTCAGCGGCAATTGAATAACAAACTCCGCAAACTCACCCGCCTGCGTTGTTACTGTTAGCGTTCCGCCATGCCCCTTTGTCACAATATCGTAGCTCAGTGACAGGCCCAGGCCCGTACCCTGCCCGGTGGGTTTGGTGGTGAAGAAAGGTTGAAAGATTTTTTCCAGCACCGGTTGAGGAATGCCCGTACCGTTGTCCCGAATACGAATTTCGACCTGTCCGTTCTGCTGTTTCGTACTGACCGTTACCATAGGCTGGTAGTTCTCAACCTTAGCCTGTTGTTTCTGGCGTACTGCATAAAAGGCATTGTTGAACAGGTTCAACAGCACCCGGCCTAACTCCTGGGGCACCACCTCAACCTCACCTACCGCTGGGTCTAAGTGGGTGACTAACTCGGTGCTGAATTCTTTGTCTTTTGCCCGCAGGCCGTGATACGCCAGGCGCAGGTACTCATCGGTGAGCGCATTGAGGTTGGTAGGCTGTTTCTGACCCGTGCTGATGCGGGAGTGCTCAAGCATACTTTTGACAATACTGGAAGCCCGCACACCGTGATGATTAATCTTCACTAAATTCCCTGAAAGATCACCCAGAAGTTCCTCTTCCAGTTCGTCGTCCCGTTCGGCCTGTCTGCGCTTTTCCTGAATTTCTTCCACTAACTCAGTTGATACTTCGGAGAAATTATTGACGAAATTCAGCGGGTTCTGAATTTCATGAGCGATACCCGCCGTTAGTTCGCCCAATGAAGCCATCTTCTCCGATTGAACAAGTTGCGTTTGCGTCGCTTTAAGTTTAGCAAGTGCCTGTTGAAGTTCTTCTTTCTGCTGTTGAAGCAGGGTATTGGCTTTTTGTTTGGTGCGATAAGCATAAAAGGCCACGGCTGCCAACAGCAGCGTCAGCCCCATTCCCGCCAGCAGAGCCAGTTGCCGGGCACTTGCCAGGGCATTCTGTTTCTGTTGTTCGGCCTGCACCGCCTGTTGTTTCTTATCGAACGCATAGGTCATCATGAGTTCAGTAGCTTTCCGAACATTCTCTTTTCCCTGAATAGAATCTTTAATGGCTGCGAACGTCTTATAGGTAGCCAGGGCACGCCGATAGTTACCCGTTTTTTCGTAACACTCTGCCAATTCCGAATAGATGAGGCCCGTCTGTGCATCATAAATATCGGCATCCTTCAGGACCTCAAAACTCTTTTCGTAATAGGGAATAGCGGCTGCGTAGTTTGCCTGCATTTTCAGGATCGTCCCCATTGCCGAATACGTCTGATGAATATTCAGCGGTTGCCGGGATGCGTCGGCAATTGCCATAGCCCGCCTGTTTATAATTTCAGCTTCACCAAACTTATTCTGCTCGGCTAAGTTGGTGGCAGCTCTGGATAAACTGGTGGCCTGAATGCCCTGATCGCCCATCTCTTTGGCTAAGTTGGCCGCTTTTATGGCAAACTCATACGCTTTCTGGGCGGTGTGTGCTTCGGAGTAAATAGCCGCTAAATTGGTGTAGGCATACAATTCCACGTTTTTGACACCCTCAAGCTTAGCCAGTTTTATCGCTCGTTCAAACCGTTGTTCAGCCCCCTTCCTATCGCCCATTTCCCGGTAGATGTTGGCCATATTCACTAAGCAATACGCCTGATCATTGAGATCATGGGCCGCTTCAGCCAGATTCAGCGCCTTTTGTTGATAGTGCAGCGCCTGCGGCATGTTGGATTGCATCTGGTAGGAAATGCCTATATTGGAATAAATCGTTCCTAAATCAGCCTTATTTCCGTTCCGTTCGGCAATGCCCATACTCTTCTCAAAGAAGGCTATGGAGCTATCATATTTGCTCTGCATTCCATACATCGTTCCATAGGAGTTGTACACTTTTAGTAGACCAATGGAGTCATTCAGTGAGCCATATATCGCTTCGGCTATCTTCAGATTCTGATTAGCAACTGTGTAACTCCCTTTAAAATTATAGTTATTGGCTAAGCGCATTCTGGCGAAAGCTTCGCCCTGTTTATACTTAATCCGTTTGGCATTTTCGATGTTTTTCAAACTTAGGCTTACTGCCGAATCAATATTTATTTCGCCTAACATCGTGATCTTTTCATTAATCCGGTTGATCCGTGCCGTATCCGTAGAGGCCCGCTCTATAAGCCGGTCTAAGCTGTCTAATTTCGGACTTTGTGCATGAGCTAAGTCAAGGCAAAAAATGAGGATAACAAGGCTATTTAGCAGTTTCATACTCAATTGATGGTCTTAAAGAGGTTGTATTCGTCAATTGTAAGCTATTTTACCTTCAATATAGCGAAGAGATTTTTTCAAACGTACATACTCATTACCTCAGGCAACGTGGCCCAACCGGTTATTGGCGGTAATTTCGGATTAGCTGCCAGGGTCATACCAGCCCACGAGGTAGCCCATACATCAACAGGATGCTTACCCTTCAACCCTTCACCGAAGCCGATATTGAGGTTGCTATTCAAGCCGAAAATCACCCCGATAACCGCCGGTTTGTTGGACAATGGACGCACGAACAATACCGCCAGGCATTACGTGACCCGACCTATCAGTGCTTCTTATTTATTGCTGACAATCAACCGGTTGGCCATTGCATTCTGAGTAATTTGCAAAGCCCGGATAACGCAATCCTGCTCAAACGCATCCTTGTTCTGGCGAAGGGGCAGGGCTATGGTCGGTCGGCTTTGGATCAGCTAATGGCTTATGCATTCAACGTAATAAACGCAAATCGGCTGTGGCTGGATGTCCGGGCGTTTAATGAGCGGGCTGAAACCCTGTATAAATCGGTTGGATTTCAGTATGAAGGCACACTGCGAAAAGCATCGCGGGTGGATGATGCGTATTACGATCTAAACTTATACGGAATGCTGCGGGAGGAATACGAACAACGGCGCAAAGCGGCTAAAGAAGTGCCGCTTTCGGGGGCAAAGGCGGACTGAAATGCGCGCAATAGGGCAAACAAAAAAGCCAAGCGAGACACTCTCTTGGCTTTCTGATTTACTCAACGTTATGAAAAACTTTTCTTTTCGACACAATTATAAAACAAAAATTAATAAATATTATTCATTTTAATGAAATATTTTTTTACTAAAAAGCATAAAAACCTCACTACCAATAATTTGCAACTAAAAAAATGAACGATTTTTAGAGAAAATATAAGTAAATATACTTACAAAACTACCTATTCCTACCCGTCAAATGACGTATAAGTCAATTGAACAGAAGTCCATCCCGAATGGTGACCGTACGGTCGGCAAGGGCCGCTAAGGCTTCGTTGTGTGTGACAATGATGAACGTCTGACCCAGGTCATCGCGAAGCCGAAAAAATAATTGATGCAGGTCTTCCGCGTTACGCGAGTCGAGATTTCCGCTGGGCTCATCGGCGAAAACAATAGCCGGTTCATTAATCAGAGCACGCGCCACGGCTGTCCGCTGCTGCTCTCCCCCGGATAACTGCGAGGGAAGATTCGTCAGGCGACTTTGCAGGCCAAGCGTAGTAAGCAGGGATTCAGCGCGCTGTCGAACGAGTTTCTCGTCTTTGCCCGCAATAAAACCGGGCAGACACACATTTTCGAGTGCTGTAAATTCGGGAAGCAGGTTATTAAATTGAAACACAAACCCGATGCGCTCGTTCCGAAACTGAGCCAGTTGGCGGTCATTGAGGGTAAACACATTCTGCCCGGCAATGTGCAGTTCGCCCGAATCGGGCCGGTCGAGCGTGCCAAGAATTTGCAGCAGGGTTGTTTTGCCCGCCCCCGACGCTCCCACAATGGACACCACCTCCCCCGGTTGGATGGTTAAATTTATTCCTTTCAAAACAGGCAGCGTGCCGTAGTTTCGGCGAATATCAGTAGTTTGAAGAAGCGACGCCATTAATAATGATGAGTGATGAATGATGAATGATACCCTGAGAATCGAAGAACGTAGATTGATTTTCGTCAATTCCGCTCATCATTCATCATTCATCATTCATCATTTCCTGTTAACTTGCCGCACAAAAATACGATTTCCAATCCTCCTTGTTGCAGTTGTCATGAATATACACGAGTATCAGGGTAAAGAAATTCTCAAAAAATACGGTGTCCGCATTCAGGAAGGCATCGTGGCCGAGTCGCCCGAGAAAGCCGTTGAGGCCGCCAAACTGATTATGGCGCAAACCGGTTCAAAGTTCGTCGTCGTCAAATCGCAGATTCATGCAGGTGGGCGGGGTAAGGGCAAGGTCGTTGGCAGCGAACAGCGGGGAGTAGCCTTAGCCAAGTCGGTCGATGAGGTGCGAACCATCGCCAAAAACCTCATTGGCAATGTGCTGGTTACGCACCAGACCGGCCCCGAAGGCAAAAAAGTGAACAAAGTGCTGGTGGCGCAGGACGTGTTTTATCCGGGTGCGTCGGAGCCGAAAGAGATGTACATCAGTATCCTGCTCGACCGCAGCAAAGCCTGCAACGTCATCATGGCCAGCACCGAAGGTGGGATGGACATTGAGGAAGTAGCCGAAAAAACACCCGAAAAAATCGTGAAAGAGTGGATTGATCCGGCCGTAGGCTTACAGCCGTTTCAGGCGCGTAAAGTTGCTTTTGGGCTGGGCATGAAAGGCGATGCGTTCAAAGAAATGGTGAAGTTCGTGACTGCCCTCTACAAAGCGTATGTCGATACTGACGCGTCGATGTTTGAAATCAATCCAGTTCTGAAAACATCGGACGACAAAATTCTGGCCGTCGATGCGAAAGTGAACTTAGACGACAACGCGCTCTACCGCCACCCTGACCTGGCCAATCTGCGCGACATTTCGGAAGAGGACCCGCTCGAAGTAGAAGCCTCGGCCAACGACCTGAACTACGTGAAACTCGACGGTAACGTGGGCTGCATGGTGAACGGCGCGGGACTGGCAATGGCCACGATGGACATTATCAAACTGTCGGGTGGCGAACCAGCCAACTTCCTGGATGTGGGGGGTGGAGCCAACGCCAAAACGGTTGAAGCGGGTTTCCGGATTATTCTGAAAGACCCGAACGTGAAAGCGATTCTAATCAACATCTTCGGCGGTATTGTCCGCTGCGACCGCGTGGCAACGGGCGTCGTGGAAGCCTATAAAGCCATCGGCAATATTCCAGTGCCGATTATTGTTCGGCTTCAGGGAACCAATGCTGAAGAGGGGGCTAAAATCATTGACGAATCGGGCCTGAAAGTGCAGTCGGCGGTGTTGCTGAAAGAAGCGGCTGAAAAAGTGCGTCAGGTGATTCTGTCTTTGTAAGAGTTAGCCGGCTTGTTATCGGATATAAAAACAAAAAGCCGGAGCGAAAGCCCCGGCTTTTTTATTGTTGGCACCTGGCAACCTAAGCGCCAACAACAGACACTACCGTTTATAATACTTCATCGCTTCGGGTAGTTGCGCCTGTAAATCCCGAATCCGGCGTTCGTCGGATGGGTGGGTGGATAGGAATTCGGCTGTTTTTTTGCCACCACCTGCCTTTGCCATTCGTCCCCAGAAACTAATCGCTTCCTGCGGGTTGTAACCTGCCATTGCCATAAAAATCAGGCCCAGTTTATCGGCTTCCGATTCCTGCGCCCGGCTGTGGGGCAGTGTCCGGGCAACCGCAACGCCAGCAGGCAGGGCAGCGCCTACAGCCTGCATAAAGATCGTATTCGTCGCTTTGGGGTTCTGCTGCGCTTTTGAGTTCAGGTAGGATTGTCCCACCTGAACCAAACCGCTGGAAATAAGACCCTCGCTCATTCGTTCACGACCGTGTTCGGCAATGGCGTGCGAAATTTCGTGGCCCATTACCGCAGCCGCGCCCGCTTCGTTTTGCGTATAGGGCAAAATGCCGGTGTAAAATGCCACCTTGCCCCCCGGCATACACCAGGCGTTGACCTGCGGGCTTTCGATCAGATTAAATTCCCACTGGTAACCATCTAAGCGATTCCCAAAATTATTAGCCCGCAGATATTGCTCCATGGCCTGACGCAGGTTGTTGCCGACTCGCTGAACCATCTCAGCATCCGTATTGCTCCTGACAACCTGACTCGTACCCAGCACCTCACGGTAATTGGTAAAGCTGAGCGGCAGGAGCGACTCGTTTGGAATTAGCACTAACTGGCTTCTTCCCGTGAGGGGAACTTTCTGGCAACCGATGACGACGCTGATGGCCAGCATCGCGATGAGTGCATTTTTCATTTTCATTTGGTTTATTTCTACCTGTCTAATCTGACGTATAATGACCCTAAACGTACCGCATTTGTTCAAATTTTTCTGAATGAATGCGATCAGGGCGTCTTTAGTCCTTAGATTTGTAACATTCACAATGGTTTATTGTCAGGCAGACGGTCTGCCGTTGCGCCGGGCCGCCCGCGCGGTGGAAACTGCATCCATTTATCAGCCTTAGGGGTTTCCACCCGTATTACGTCTATGAAAATTATTTGTGTTGGCCGGAACTACGCTGAACATATTCAGGAACTTAATAACGAACAACCCGACGATCCGGTTATCTTCATGAAGCCAGAAACGGCCGTTCCGCTAAAAAATGAGCCGTTTTTTTATCCTGAATTCTCCAGTGATGTTCATTATGAAGTCGAGATTCTGGTGAAAATCAACCGGGTTGGCAAAAACATCGACCCGAAGTTCGCCCCTAAATATTACGACGAAATTGGCGTTGGCATTGATTTCACGGCCCGCGACGTTCAGTCGAAACTAAAAGCAAAAGGGTTACCCTGGGAGTTGGCCAAAGCCTTCAACGGCTCGGCGCCTATTTCGGGCTTTGTGCCCAAAACGGATTTCCCGGACTTGCAGAACCTGAATTTTCGCCTTGAGGTAAACGGCGAAACCCGGCAACAGGGAAATACCAGCCTGATGCTGTTCAAAATTGATTACCTGATTTCGTTTGTATCACGGTATTTTTTACTCCAACAGGGCGACATTCTCTTTACCGGAACGCCAAAAGGTGTTGGGCCGGTATATATTGGCGACCGACTGACCGCGTTTATAGAAGAAACTCCGATGCTAACGTTTGATGTGAAATGACTTTAGTTTGCCGGGCAGGAAACTCGACTCTGTTCCGTCAAAAACCGCTCTTTATTTTGCCGTTGAAACGCTTATTTATTTATCTGATTAGTACGATTCTGACCTCAATAGGGCTGGCTCACGGGCAATCGACCAGGCCGGCTTCATTGACCTCAGGGCAACCCCAAACCGGCTACATTCAACCGGGTACACTCGCCGACGGATACTTTTTATTTCCAATTCAGCCGGGTACGGCCAATTCACTATCGGGTGGGATGGGTGATTTACGACCGAATCACTTCCATGCGGGCTTAGACATCCGTACCGGTGGCCGCGAGGGGTTGGCCGTTCATGCGGCTGCGGATGGGTATGTATCCAGAATAGCGGTGTTCACCGGGGGCTACGGTAACGTTATTTTTATTAAACATCCAAACGGGCTAACGACCGTATATGGTCATCTCAAAACGCTGAACGACACCCTGGCGACGTATCTCCGCCAAGAGCAGTATCAGAAGAAAACGTTTGAGATTGACCTGCGGCCCGAACCAGGACAGTTTGCCGTCAAACAAGGCGATGTAATTGCCGCATCGGGCAACACCGGCGGGTCGGGTGGGCCGCACCTGCATTTTGAAATACGCGATGCCAAAGACAACCTGATAAATCCGTTGTTGTATGGCTTCCCGGAAATTCAGGATAACGTACCCCCCTATTTTGAACGCATTGCCCTGAAAACCATGACGGCTACCTCGCGCCTGAATGGCGAATACCAGCGCGTTAGCGTTGCGCCGGTGCGCCGGGCCGACGGGACGTACACACTCACCAAACCCATTACAGCATCGGGATTGATTGGCCTGGAAGTGCTGGCCTACGACAAAACCAGCGGGTCGCCCTACCGAAATGGCATTAGCTGTCTGGAAATCCGGCTGGATGGCCGTGAGGTGTTTGCCTACAACATGAACAGCTTCCCCAATGAGCAAACGCGGTTCATGAATGTGCATGAGAACTACGAAGTTGAGCAAATGAGCGGTCAGCGCTACCACCGGGGTTATATTGCCGATGGGAACATCCTGAATCTCTACAAGTTACAGAGCAACGCAGCCTACAGGGGGCGGCTGCCGTTGCTGGATGGGCAACCCCACGAAGTGACGCTAACACTCTACGATGCCTTCGACCACGCCACTCAGCTTACCTTCATTCTTCTGCCCGAAGTCGATACTACATCCCCGCCCCTGCTCGATTCATCAGCCGTTCAGTCGGAAAGTTACACGCCGGAGTCCGCCAATGACGAAGCCACCGCGACGATTACCACCGACGAAAATGTGCTGAAACTAACGGTCAAAAACAGTTCGGCGACGAATCCACTCGTCGCCAAACTGTTTACAGGTCGCACCGTAACGGAGCAGCCGGTTAGCTATGTCCTTAACAACATGGCCGTTTATCTCATAGATTTGCGCCAGACATTGCCCGATTCGATTCAATTTGGTCGGGGGGTCGTGCGAACGAATTTCAAAAAGCGCATCGTACCAGGCCGGTCAGATGTATTCGCCGATGGCAATGCCCGACTGACATTCAGTCCAAAAACACTGTTCGATACGCTGCATCTGGCGATGCGGTCGATGCCGGGGGGCATTTTAGAAATTAACCAGCCAACGATTCCGCTGAACGATTACCTGACCGTTCAGTATGCACCCAACTACCCGATTGCCATCGACACCATGCGAACGAAAGCATACTGGATAAGCGGTGGCCGCGAGAGTTTTTTGGGGGGGACCTGGAACAAAGGTCAGATTGAATTCAGGACCCGTTCGCTGGGTCGATTTCAGCTTATGACCGATGCCATTCCGCCAACGGTTGAGATCCTGTCAGCAACACCCAAAGGAATTTCGGCCCGAATTCGGGACAATTTATCGGGTATTGCCGAATTCCGGGCATTGGTCAACGGCGAGTGGGTGCTGATGCAGTACGATTACAAACGGGCGTTGCTCTGGTCTGACCAGCTAAACCCGGATGAGCCGTTTGAAGCGGGCGCGGAGGTGCTCGTGCAGGTGAGAGACCGGTCGGGGAATATCGGTTCGGACAGTACAACCATCGACGTACCCCGGCCCGTTGTTCGGCGAAAAGCCAGCCCGAAACGAAAGAAGAGAAGACGCTAAACCCAAACCTTTTAGGTTTAAGACTGAAACCAAACCCACATGAGCCTAACCATCGGCGACCCCGCCCCCGGCTTTACCAGCACTGACCAGAACGGTCAGCCGGTTAACCTGTCTGCCTTTCGTGGCAAAAAAGTGGTGCTGTATTTTTATCCGAAAGATGATACACCCGGCTGTACGGCCCAGGCCTGTAGTTTGCGCGATAATTATGAACAGCTACTCACGAATGGCTATGAAGTGTTGGGCGTAAGTGTCGACGATGAGAAATCGCATCAAAAATTCAGTAAGAAATATGACTTACCCTTTACCCTTGTAGCTGACCCCGACAAGCGGATTGTGGAAGCCTACGATGTGTGGAAAGAGAAATCGATGTACGGTCGTATCTTTATGGGCACGGTTCGCACTACGTTTTTGATTGATGAGAATGGCATTATCACCGACATTATCAGCAAAGTTGATACGAAGAATCACGCAGAACAAATTTTAACGTAACGCGGGTGGAAACCCGTTTTTCAATTATTAATTGCGGGTTTCCACCCGCGTTACACATGGAAATCGAACAACTCAAACACACGGCTACGGCCGTTCGGCGCGACATTCTTCGCATGGTTGCTGCTGTCAATTCAGGTCACCCCGGCGGTTCATTGGGCTGCACTGATTTTTTTGTCGCCCTGTATTTCGAGGTGATGAACCGGAAAAAAGACGCCGAAGGCAAGCCCGTTTTCGACATGGACGGGCGCGATGAGGATATTTTCTTTCTCTCGAACGGCCACATTTCGCCGGTGTTTTATTCGGTGCTGGCGCGGGCAGGCTATTTCCCGGTCGAAGAACTGGCAACCTTCCGCAAGTTAGACAGCCGATTGCAGGGTCACCCCACCACTGCCGAGCATCTGCCGGGTGTTCGGATCGCGTCGGGTTCGCTGGGGCAGGGTTTGTCAGTGGCTTCTGGTGCCGCTTACTCTAAAAAACTCAACGGCGACAGTAGTCATGTGTACGTACTGATGGGCGATGGTGAGCAACAGGAAGGCCAGATTTGGGAAGCGGCTCAGTTTGCTCCCAACAAGAAACTTGGCAACTTGACCGCCGTTATCGACCTCAATCACGCCCAGATCGACGGCACTACCGACAATGTAAACAGCAACCGCGACCTGGGTGCCAAATACCGCGCCTTCGGCTGGTTTGTGGACGAGATGGAAGGCAACGACATCGAGGAGGTGATTCGGACGCTGAAAAAAGCGCAGCAGGACCCCGACGTACCCACAATGATTCTGATGCATACCGAAATGGGCTTTGGCGTCGAATACATGGTAGGCAATTACAAATGGCACGGAACCGCCCCCAACGCCGAGCAATTAACCCAGGCATTGAACGGCTTGCCGCTGTCGGTAGGCGTAACGGATTATTAATTTTTGTAGAGACGCAAGGTATTGCGTCTCCTGACCGGATGGTTTGGGCTGACGCATAAGAGACGCAAGGTATTGCGTCTCTACATAGACAAATGAAAATCAAACGCTTAGTCATCGAAAATTTCAAGTCCATTGAGCGGATCGAGCTTATTGAGCCGAATCCGTTCACGGTCTTTGTGGGGCCTAACGGGTCGGGCAAATCAAATATTTTCGAGGCTTTGGAGTTTTTCAACTTATCAGCCAGAACAAATCGAGGAACGGTCGAAAGTCTATTTGGTAGAGAATATTTTACTAATCGAAAAAGTGATTCTAACACGGTTCAAATTGAGATTGAATTGGAGAAGTCATCCAAGGTTCGTCTTGTTCAGCGTCCCAATACAAACAATCAGCAAGAGTATACAATAATTGGAACAAAATGGAGAGAAGATGACCCTAATGAAACTCAACAATTAGTTGCAAACTTCTCACGCTTGTTCGTTGGTCGAGAAGATAAACAGAAGTTGAACTATGTGGATGATTATCAGCTAACTCTCTCAACAAGTAATCTCGAAAAAGTTTTAAAACGGGTACTAAGTGATGAAACACTTAAATCTGAAATCTTTGAATGGCTTGAGTTATTCGTTCCTGAGTTCAAGGCAGTTGATGTTGTAGCTAATTCTTTCGACGGTCGGGATACGTTGCTTTGGTATGAGCAGTACTCGGATAAGCCATTTACCAAAGACCTTATATCAGATGGTACGTATAACATTCTCGCTCTGTTAACCGCCGTTTATCAAAGTGATGAGCCGCAGTTTCTCTGTATTGAAGAACCCGAAAATGGTTTAAATCCAAAGGTTATTAAAGAGTTTGTTAATCTCTGCCGGTATGCCTGTGAGGAATTCGGGCATTATATTTGGCTCAATACACATTCACAAACGCTTGTCTCGCAGTTAACGCCTGATGAAATTATTTTGGTTGACAAAAAAGAAGGGGCCACGCAGACAAAGCAAATAAAAGGAATGAACCTGCACGGTTTACCAATGGATGAAGCCTGGCTTTCCAACGCTCTCAGAGGTGGGTTGCCGTGGTAAAATTGGGCATCATTTGTGAAGGTGAAATAGAACCATTAATTCTGGATACAATAGAGTTTCGAACCTTTGTAGCCCACTATAATATTGAGTTGGTTGCGGTAACTCAGGCAGGAGGTAAAAAAGAATTCGGTGCTACGCGAATTGATAAACATCGGCAGATTCTCCTGGATAAAGGAGCGGAACAAATTATCGTATTGGTTGACTTAGACACAGACAGTTGCATAACTTTTACAAAGCAAGAGCTTATTCAACATCCAGATCAAATTGTCGCTGTGGCCGTTAAAGAATTCGAGAATTGGTATCTCGCTGATACGGCTGCATTAAGTCAATTTATAGGTGCCTCAGTAAATGAGATACCTAATCCTGAAGATGACTACGATCCTATAACAACCATTATAAATTTGGGATTAGTGTCAAGACGTTTCAAGAGGTTTCGCAAGAGTAAAATTCTCTTAGCCAACGCCATGAAGCCTAACGGCTTTTCTATCGAAAATGCAGCTCAGCACCCAAACTGCCCGTCGGCGCAGTATTTTTTAACCAAATTGCAAACCCTCGCTTCGGCGAATTGATTACAGATTATGAAAAAATACGAGTACACCGAAAAGAAAGACACCCGCTCGGGCTTCGGCGCGGGCATTGCCGAACTGGGCAAATCGCACCCGAATGTTGTCGCCCTGACTGCCGATTTGGCCGGGTCGCTCAAACTCGAAACGTTTATCAAGGAAAACCCCGACCGGTTCATTCAGTGCGGCATTGCCGAAGCCAACATGATTGGCGTGTCGGCGGGATTAACCATTGGCGGGCATATACCTTACGCCACCACGTTCGCCAACTTTGCCACGGGGCGGGTGTATGACCAGATTCGGCAGTCGGTAGCATACTCGAACAAGAACGTCAAAATCTGCGCGTCGCACGCGGGCCTGACGCTGGGCGAAGATGGCGCCACGCACCAGATTCTGGAAGATTTGGGCATGATGAAAATGCTGCCTAACATGACCGTCATCAACCCCTGCGATTACAACCAGACCAAAGCGGCTACCATTGCCATTGCCGACCACGTTGGGCCGGTGTATCTGCGCTTTGGGCGGCCCGTGATCCCGGTGTTTACGCCCGCCGACCAAAAATTTGAAATTGGCAAAGCGTGGACCGTCAACGAAGGCAAAGACGTGTCCATTTTCTGCACGGGCCACTTAGTTTGGGAAGCCATCAAAGCGGGTGAAATGCTGGCTGAAGAGGGAATTGACGCTGACATTATCAACATTCACACAATTAAACCGTTAGATGAAGAAGCGATTCTGGCATCAGTGAAGAAAACGGGCTGTGCTGTCTCCGCCGAAGAACACATGCTTAACGGTGGCTTAGGTGACAGTGTAGCACAGGTGCTGGCCCGAAACTATCCCGCCCCACTCGAATACGTTGGTGTTCATGACACCTTCGGCGAAAGCGCCACACCCGACCAGTTGATGAAAAAATACGGACTCACCGCCGATAAAATTGTTGAGCAGGTGAAGAAAGCAATAGCCAGAAAGTAGAGATGCAATACCTTGCGTCTCCTGCTGCCGGACGGTTTGTCGGTTGTTTAACTGACGCATAGGAGACGCAAAGAGACGCAACGTATTGCGTCTCTACACACATAAAATGACTGACGCAGAACTCCTCGCCAAATACCGCGATCCATCGACCCGCAACTATGCTTTTAATCTGCTGGTACGCCAATACCAGCAGAAAATTTATTGGCATATTCGGAAAATGGTCATCGACCACGACGATGCCGACGACCTGGTGCAGGAAACGTTCATAAAAGTGTGGAACAGCCTGGAACAGTTTCGGGGTGACAGTCAGTTATATACCTGGATTTACCGCATTGCTACCAATGAATGCCTGAACTTTCTGAATAAGAAACGCCGGCGGTTTTTTCTGCCCATTGGCGATGTTGAAGGCGAGTTAATGGAAAAGCTGGAAAGCAATTCCAACTATGTCACATCAGGCAATGAACTAAGTGGTGAAGAAATCCAGATGAAACTACAGAAGGCGCTGTTGAAATTACCCGACAAACAGCGGTTAGTCTTCAACATGAAGTACTTCGATGATATGAAATACGAAGAAATTGCCGATATTACAGGTACGTCCGTCGGTGCCCTGAAAGCGTCTTACCACCTGGCGGTCAAAAAAATTGAGGATTATCTAACGAAAACAGATACAACCGATTAAACCCCGGCCCATTGACGCTGTCAAACCCCCAGACACCGGGATAGACTTGTGTATCCTGTACACACCTACTACCAATGAACGATAACAACAACTTTCGGCTTGATGAACTACCGCCCGAGCATCCCATGCGGCAAGTGCCGTTTGTAGCGCCGGACGGTTATTTTGATTCATTACCCTCGCGGGTTCAGGCCCGTGTGGCCCATAAGGCAAAACCGGCCTTTAGTATTAGCTGGTCGTGGCAGCGCACCGCCGTCTCACTGGCCGGTGCCAGTCTGATTGCCGTACTTGTGTGGCAAACATTACCGCAACGCCAGGATTCATTGCCCAGCGAAGCGCTGGCAGGCGTTAGCAATGAAGTGATTACGGCTTACCTCGACGAACAGGGCATTAACGCTGACGAACTCGCTGATGGTCAGCAGCTTCATTCGTCGTTGGGAAATGATACAACGGCTATTCAATACCTGAATCTCCAGCCAGACGAAATTCAGCAACTTATTAATGAACAGAGTGTGCCAAACGAATCGAAGGTTGGCTCTTGATTTTTAGATTAGTTAACCTTATCACAATGAGAACTATATGGATTGGCTGGCTGGTTGGTTTGATGCTGTTTGCTCAACTGGCTGTGGCACAAGACCCGAATGGCCGACAAAAAATTGAAGCGGCAAAGATCGGGATGATTACCAACCGATTGAATCTGACCACCGATCAGGCTCCCCAATTCTGGGCCGTTTATAATGAATACAACGGGAAGAAGCAGGAACTGAACCGGCGGATTCGGCAATTGACGAACGAGCCATCGCGCAGCAACCTCAACGACAATCAGTTAGTGAACGGACTGCGGGAAGTGAACGCAACGAAACAAAAACTTGCCGATCTTGATGAAGAGTACATGGGGCGGTTTTTGAAAGTTATCAGCCCGGCGCAATTGGCGGAGTTGAATAAAACCGAGCAGGTGTTTAATAAAATGCTGCTTAATCGATTGAACAGAGAAAACTAAACAAAACAGCTCCGACTACCTGCCGGGGCTGTTTTGTTTAGTACCGCACCACTTTAAAGCGTGAAATGCCCCCGTTGAACCGGATTGTCATTTTCTTTGGCGCGGCATCGTAACCGGGGCTGACGAATTTACCCCCGCCAACATCCGTGAAGTCATCCAACTGTTCGAGATTGAGCGCACCGTCTTTCTCAATCCGGCAACCCACTTCTTTCGGAACACGCACCGTCACCGAAGCCGCGCCAACGTCCAGCTTTATATCAGACTGATCCGCTTTAGCGCCTAACTTCAGGTCAAGGTCGGCGGCTCCAGCGCCGATTTTCAGGCTTTTCACAACATAATCACTCAAATCCAGGTCGCCCTGCCCCGCGCCGAGGGCAATGTCCATCGTCCAGACGGGCCTGGCGTTCAGGTGTACATCGACACGATTCTCGAAATCGCCATCCTTCAAATCGAATTCCTGATGCTCTTCCGTTGGCTTCAGTTCAATAGTTGGGATGTGGGTTGTTTCGTCGCGGTCGACGGACATCGAATACGTGCCCACCGACTGCTTCGTATCGGCTTTGATAAGTTCAGATGATGGGCCGCTGATAATGAATCGACCCGCTCCTCCCGCCAGTTTCAGGACTGCTTCGCGGGTGTCGGCATCCATTGCTTCGGCAAACGTATTGGTTTGCACGCTGGAGCTTTCCGAATCCCGGCCTTCACGTTCGGCACGGTAGTCGTCCTGGTTGTCATCGTCGTCCGAATCATCTCCATCATTGTCTGAATTGCTTCGGTCATCATCGTCGTCATCATCGTCATGATTCCAGCGCATATGGAACCCATCGCGGTCGCGACCATGATTAAATAGCCCAAACAATGTAGTGGGTACGGCTACAGCCAGCATTACGGTTGTGATGAATGCGGCCGGATTGCCGCGCCGTTCCAGAATCAGATTAGCGCCAGCCAGAATGAGCAGTACCGGCCATAAATTGACGAGCGAGTGCCAGTCGACATCGAGCCAGCCAGCCCGACGAGCCAGGAACAATACGCCCAGCGTAAGCAGAAAAATTCCCCAGAATAATCCGTTTCTTCGTTGCATGGTAAACTGTTTCAGGTTTCAGGTTCAACGTTTCAGGTTTCGATAGATAACCGCTCCGGCAACCCGGCTGGAACCTGAAATAGTGAACCTGAAACGTTTATTAGAGCGATCCGTTCGGATCGTTGCTGCTGGGAGGATTACTGTTTGAGTCGTATGGCGTTTTGATGCGATCTTTGAAAATCAGCCAAAGACCAATGGCAATCAGCATAAATGGCCACAGATCGCCAAAGTCAATATCGAAGTAGCGGTCGATGAGAAACATAATACCAAGCACAATGAGAACGGCTCCGCCAATAAGGCTACGGTCGGGAGAGGCAGGTCGATTAGGATTGTAGGGGTCCATGGAGAAAATAGGGTTTGCGTAAACGGTTAATTGATTGACAGATGCCCCAAGCGGCTGCTTCGGCATGACGATCCACAAGATAACATAAATCAGTAACGCTGGAAAATGAGGCAGCGGAATACCGAGCAAAAAAATCAACCGCACAACCGTGCGATTTAACCCAAAATACTGCGCCAGTCCGGCTGCTACGCCCCCGATCATTGCCTCGTCGGAGATGCGTTCTAGCGGAGTGCCGCCCAATCGTTTGTTCATGGCTTTTTGTGTTTAAAACCGCTGTAAACGTAGCAGGTGGAAAGGTCTGGCGGAAAGAGAATTGGACGGAAGGACGCGGCAATGGATGGAAGTATGTTTTCAATGATAGTAGGTAATACATAGTACTGTTTTTTACTCGACCTCGATGGCTTCCAGAATATCCATTAACTGACCAAACTCTTTGTTACCGGGTCGCTCTTCGGTTCCACCGCTCAGGGCAATCCCCCGAACGGGCAGTTCGGCCAGCAACTCGTGGACGTTCGTCGCCGAGATTCCGGTGCCCAATAAGATAGAGTAACGGGTTGCAACCCGTTGCAGAGCTGTTTTCAGGTCAGTATCGAGGTGGAGTGGGCCATTGCTTTCGAGCAGGATATAGTCGGCCCCGGTCACGCCGGTCTGAAACAAGGTATCGAGCTGGTCGAGCGTCAGTTGCGATAAATCGACCCGAAGAATGAGGGGTTTGCCCAATGCCGCGAGGTAAGGCAACATAGCTCCTTCGTCGATCTGTAAGGCATCAGGCTGGTAGGCGTCGAGAAGTTGCTCAATAACTTCAGGGTCGGTAGCGGTGGTTTCGCCAACAATCTGTACACCCGCCACCCACGATTTTATTTCATTGAATGTTGTGGTGTCGACATAATCTGGTGAGCCGGTATCCATCGAGAAGCCGAGCATATCGACACCCATACCGGCGCAGTAGCGGGCATCGCTGAGATTTGTAACGTTGGAAATTTTAACGAGCGTTTTAAGAGCCATCAGTAAACAGGTATCAGAGACCGGAGAAAAGGCATCGGAGCGTAGCACAAAGGTACAGACAGCGCATTAGCGCATGGCTACGTGAAGTTTAAATTTCTCAGCCACCTTGTTTCGTATGGGTTTCAGCGACATGAGGTATGTGTAGATTGCCCCCAGATCCTGCTCGTTCATACCCCCATACATCGTCCAGGGCATCAGTGTCTGAAAATCTTTTGGGCCAACTTTCTGTGGTTTATAGCTACTGTCGGCGTAGGCTCTAAACCGGGCAATAAATGCTTCTTTAGTCCAGGCGCCAATACCCGTCTCTTTGTCGGGCGTGATGTTAGGTGTATAGAGCGTCCCCGCTGGCAACTTAAAATCCCGGCCACCCGAAAAAGCCTTCTCCTGAATTATCTGGCCTTTTTCAACCTGTGTATGGCACTCCACACAACCAGCGATCATCACCAGGTACTTACCCGTAGCCATTTCGTCGTTGGGGTCAGGCACGGGCATTGGCTCCGCTTTTTTCGGGATGGTGTTCAGAATAAAATTGAACGGAAAATCAGCGTTTGAGTCGGCAGGTTTGTTGTCGATGGGTTTAAGGGTACGCACATACGCAATGATGCTCTGCACATCCTCGTCGTTCATTTTACCGTAATATGGGTACGGCATAACCGGAAAAAACGCATGTCCATCGCGGCTGACACCCGTTGTAACGGCCCGGTAGATTTCACCGTCGGTCCAGTTTCCAATGCCGAACGGCGTAATGTTTTTCGAGGTAAATGAGCCGGGGAAGCCCATCTGCTGATTAAATAGTTCACCCCCTTTACCCAATGTTCCTGGCACTACCGGTGCCGAAAACAGGCTGTAGTCGCGGGTGCTGTGGCAATCCATACAGACTGTAACATGATTAGCCAGATACTCGCCCCGTGCAATACGCTTGGGTGTGGCCTCTACCTTGAACGTCGGCGCATCGCCTACATTAGGCAAAGCCAGTTTAACATAAGCCAGCAGACCAGCGATGCCCAGAGCAATTACGCCGATCACAATACCGATCACTTTAGCAACTTTTTTCATCAGCAGTTAGGGAAAAGGAGGATTAAGTAGTTTACCAGTAAATTGTTGATAATCATCGAAAAGTAACAACTCACTACCTTACTACTTTTTCTTATTATTAAGCGGTAGCGATTTTAGCATCAGCCTGATTACAGGTTCCGGGCGTTTCGGCAATCTATAGGCAACCTTGTTCAGCTTCGGACAAATAGTGTACGATTTCGGACAGGCTCCAGCACACGAACAAGCCAGTAGAACCAGTGAAGCAACTTTTTAAAAAATGGCAAAGCATTTGTTCTACAAAAATTAATCTTATTCTTTCGTCATGAAACGAACATACTTAGGCGAGTTTGAAGAAATCGTGTTACTGACCGTTGCTGTATTGAACGATGCGGCTTATGGAGTGGCCACTACTGACGAACTGGAGCGGCAAACGGGCCGCTCGGTCAGCATTAGTGCCGTTCATGCGGCCCTGCACCGGCTGGAAGAGAAAGGCATGCTCAGATCGCACATGGGCGAAGCTACTGCCGAGCGCGGGGGCCGACGCAAACGCCTGTTCTCCGTGACAGCTCTGGGAAGCCGAACACTCCACGACATCCGGGCCGTACGCGACCAGCTATGGAGTTCGATTTCCCCACAGGCTCTTCCCACTTTCAGTTTAGCAGGCTAATGAAAAATGCACCATACGTACCGTATAATGAAACCACTTTAAGTTGTATTGTTCATTCTACATTTTTCATTAATCAGTATGAAAACTCCCCCCCGCTGGGCCGACCGCCTGCTCGAATGGTTCTGCGCTCCTCATCTGCTGGAAGAAGTGCAGGGCGATCTGCATGAGCGATTCACCCGGCGGGTTGCCACCCTTGGCGCAGCAGAAGCCCGTCGGCAATTCGTGCGGGAAGTGCTGAGTTTTCTGCGCCCGTTTGCTCTGAAACGAACACCTACTGCGTATTCGTCATTCTTTTCATTACATCCTGTTATGCTACAAAACTGCATTAAAACAGCCCTGCGTAATCTGGCCAAACACAAAGTCAGTACGCTCATTAACCTCTTCGGGCTTACGCTGGGCGTAACGGCCTGTCTGGTCATTTACATTATCACAAACTACGAACTGAGTTATGATACGTTTCACCCCGACAGGGAACGGATTTATCGACTGGTCGGCGAGTCGCAATACGGCAACCCGAGTGAAAAACATCCGGTCGGATTCATACCGAATGCCGTTCCCGAAGCGATACGAAAAGAGATTGCGGGCTTAGAAACCGTAGCAGCTTTTCACAACATCGAGTCGGATGTACTCATTCCCAATGGCCGGGAAAAACCAAAACGATTTGAAAGCCGACGGCGCACAGGCGGCAGTGCCGATCTGGTGGTTGTTGACCCGCAATACTTCGATCTGTTTAAGTATGAGTGGTTGGCTGGAAACCCAAAAACCGCCCTGAATGAGCCGTTTACACTGGTGCTGACGCAACAAAAAGCGCGTACCTATTTTGGTGATTTGCCGCTTGATCAACTTATCGGCAAGGAAGTCATTTACCAGGATTCGGTGCGGGTTAGCGTAGTGGGTATTGTGAAAGATTGGGCGCACCCCACTGACTTCACCTTCACGGATTTCATTTCGTCGGCCACCATCCGGACCAGTCAGTTGGCCCGTGAAATCAACCTTGATGAATGGAATGATATCTGGTCGGCTTCGCAGGCGTTTGTCAAGTTGCCAGCAGGCACTACACCGGCTCAGTTGACCCCGCTTTTCGAGCGTTTTGGCAAAGCCCATTTCCAGAAGGAGTTCAAATTTACGCCCGGTCTGCAACCCTTATCCGACCTGCATTTCAATGAGGCCTATCAGGATAATTATTCCCGCAAAGCCCACTTACCAACGCTATATGGCCTGATGGCGATTGCCGGTTTTATTCTGCTGATTGCGGCTATCAACTTCATCAATTTGTCCACGGCTCAGGCCGTACAGCGGGCGAAGGAAACGGGCATTCGGAAAGTGATGGGAAGCAGCCGCAGGAACCTGGTTCTTCAATTTTTGAGCGAAACGGCCTTTCTAACGTTTATAGCCGTCTTAATTTCCGCAGTACTCGTTAACCCAATACTCGCCACGTTTCAGTCGCTGACGCCCAAAGGCTTAACGTTCGACCTGTTCAGTGTGCAAACGCTGGCGTTCTTACTATTCGTTACCGTAGCCACGTCGCTGCTGGCCGGTTTTTATCCATCCTGGGTAGTATCTTCGTATTTACCGGCATTGGTTTTAAAAGGCCAAACCGCGCTGAAAGGTGGGCAGAAAGGCTATTTACGGAAAAGCCTGATTGTTTTTCAATTCACGGTTTCCTTAGTGTTTATCATTAGAACCCTGGTGGTGAGTCGGCAGCTCCATTTCATGCGGAACAAAGACCTGGGTTTTTCAACCAACGCCATTGTATCAATCCGGCCCGCCGGTGGCGACGGCAAAGGGCCGGTTCTGGCCCAGAAGCTGAAGCAATTAGCGGGTGTTGAGCGGGTCACGATGGAATGGTTTCCGCCCATGGGCGAAAGCTACATGGTCACCAAACTAAAATACCGGGGCATGAAGGAAATCGAGATGGACGTTTCGGCGAAGGTGGGCGATGAGAACTTTATTCCGCTCTATCAGCTACGATTGCTGGCGGGTCGAAATTATCTGAAAAGCGACTCGCTTCGGGAGTTGGTTATCAACGCCACCTACGCCAACGCATTGGGCTTTAAAAAACCAGCCGATGCTTTAAATCAACTGATTGAACTGCAAGGCAAAACGTATCCCATCGTGGGCGTAGTTGCTGACTTTCATGAGCAGTCATTTCATGAAAAAATTGGGGCAGTCTTTATCGCTAATTTACCACAAGCCCGAAACATCGGCGTCAAACTCGCTACCAAAGGGAAACAGGCAGGTGATGTTAGGGCGACACTGGCCAGTATGGAACAACAGTGGAAGGAAGTGTATCCCGATACTAAATTCGAGTACACCTTTTTGGATGATTCCATCGCTAAACTCTACGAAAAAGAAGCGAAAACCGGGCAACTCGTCAACACTGCCACCGCCATCGCCATTCTGATTTCGTGCATGGGCTTGTTCGGTCTGGCGACGTTTACGGCGCAGCAACGCACCAAAGAAATTGGGGTGCGAAAGGTGCTGGGCGCGTCGGTCACCAGCATCGTAACGCTTCTCTCGAAAGATTTCATGAAGCTGATTCTGATTGCTATCCTGATCGCGTCGCCCCTGGCGTGGTGGGCCATGAACCAGTGGCTGAGGGACTTCGCCTATAAAATCGACATCGAATGGTGGGTATTCGCCGGGGCGGGTCTGCTGGCCGTTGGCATTGCCTTACTGACGGTTGGCTTTCAGAGTGTGAAAGCGGCTTTAACAAATCCAGTCAGGAGTTTACGAACCGAATAAGCGTTAAGTAACTTAAGCCTACAGCCATGAAACCAGCCGTTGTTATTCTCCTCCTTTTTTGCCCGATAGCGTATTTATTCGCTCAGCAACCCGACTCATCCTTCCCACCGACAGATTCCCTGCCATCGGTCAAACTCCCACCCGAACTTGACCGGGTGCTGCGCGATTATGAACGGGACTGGCAGGCCAGCCACATTGAGGCATTGGTGTCGCTGTTTGTCCCCGATGGGTTTGTGCTTCAACCGCGTCGACCCGCTATCCGGGGCCATGCGAATTTAAAGGCAGCCTATCGACATTCGGCTGGGAGTCCGTTGTTTTTGCGGGCATTATCCTTCGCTCAGGAAGGTTCAGTTGGGTATATCATTGGCGCCTACCGCTCTGCCGCAACGGGCAGCGATATTGGCAAATTCATACTCGCCCTCCGCAAAGGAACCGACAAACGCTGGCTAATTGCCGCCGATATGGACAACTCAGTGCGGTGAGCACGGGGCAGGGTGCATGGAGCAGAGAACTCTCCCTGCACCCTGCCCCGTGCTCAGCTTTCAAGACTGTCCTGGGCCATAAAGCTAAATACACATCCGGCGAGTTGTCGTCCTAAACCGTACAGAATTCGTCCGAAACTGGACAACCCCGCATTTCTGCTTTCTTAAAGATGTGCTGTAAGTGCGGCAAAAGCCTTTTTTCGATATTGGCAAGGCATTTGCTCAGCAAAAATAGAACTAATTAGTAGCCATGAAACGAAGCTATTTGGGCGAGTTCGAGGAGATTGTTCTGCTGACCGTTGCCGTAATGGAAGGTCAGGCTTACGGTGTAGCGCTCACCCACGAACTTGTTGAGCAGACGGGTCGTTCGGTGCGCCTGAATCAGATTCATGCCGCCCTGCAACGCCTGGAAGAGAAGGGCATGGTGAAATCCGTGATGGGTGAACCAACTGCCGAGCGCGGGGGCCGACGCAAGCGACTATTTTCCGTGACAGTCTACGGGCAGCGAACCCTGCAGGAGATTCAGGCCGTGCGGGCGAGTTTATGGAATCGACTGCCAAGTCCACTCAACCCGGCCATGAGCGTATGAAACCCAATCCGCCCCGCTTAGCCGACCGTTTGCTGCGGTTCTTCTGTGCTCCTCACCGGCTTGAAGAGGTACAGGGCGACCTCCACGAAGAGTTCGCCTACCAGGTCAACCGCATCGGCGAACGACGGGCGCGGTGGCGCTACTGGCGGGACGTATTGGGGTTCGTGAAACCTTTTGCCCTGAAGCGTAAACCCACCGGCGACCATCGCGGTGCGTATTCCTTAACCTATCTCATAAATCCGGATATGCTACAGAATTATATCAAAATCGCTTTTCGCCAACTGTGGCGAAACCGGCTGTATAGCCTGCTCAACATTGGCGGGCTGGCCCTCGGCATGGCCTGCTGCCTACTCATTGCCCTGTATGTGTATGACGAGTGGAGCTACGACCGCTTCAACGCCAATTATGACCACATCTACCGCGTAACGGAAAAACAAAAACAGGCTGGTGGAGTTTTTGATGTCGCCGTAACGCCCGGCCCATTGGCACCGGCGCTGGCAAAAGACTTCCCCGAGGTGCTACAGGCTACCCGCGTGGGGCAGTGGTCGGGGTTGCTGACTCAGGGCCGCCAATCGACGGAATCAGACCAGATGCTGATTGTAGATTCCAGTTTTTTCAGCCTGTTCAGTTTCCCGCTGTTGGCTGGGAATCTGAAAACCATTTTTCGCAGCCCCGACGAAGTGATTTTCAGCGAAGCAATGGCAAAGCGGATCTTCGGGGAAAACTGGCAAAAAAAGAATGTGCTGGGTCAGTCGTTCACAGTCAATAACGAGCAAACCCTAACGCTGGTGGGGGTAGTCCAGAACGCACCCACTCGTTCGCACATTCAGTTCGAGGTCCTGCTTCCATTCAGGTGGGTTGAGCGATATGACCAATGGGGCAACAAATGGAACAGCAACAACTACCATACCTACGTTCAGCTTCGGCCCGGGCCATCCGGCGACCCTGCCGATCCAATTGCCTTTGGCGAAAAAATCAAAGGGCAACTGAAACGCTACGATGCCGGCAACGACGCTCAGTTAGTGCTCCAGCCCCTGTCGGCCATTTACCTGCACTCAACCTTTGCATTCAGAACCGATTTTGGCAAACGCAGCGACATAACCTACGTTCGTATTTTTGTGGCCGTTGGGTTAATTGTTCTGTTGATTGCAGTCGTTAATTTTATCAATCTTGCCACAGCGCGGGCCTCGCAGCGGGCCAAAGAAGTGGGCGTTCGCAAAACAGTAGGCGCGCAGCGTTCATCACTGATTGGGCAGTTTCTGGGCGAGGCCTTCCTGATGACAGGGTTAGCCGTTACGACAGCCCTGCTGATAGCCGACGTATTGATGCCCCTATTCAACGACCTTTCCGGCAAAACCCTTCAGATTCCCTATCAACTCCCTGTTTTTTGGCCAATTCTGATCGGATTGACAGGCGTTGTGAGTCTGTTAACGGGGCTATACCCGGCTTTTTTCCTGTCGGCGTTCCGTCCGGCACGGGTTCTCAAAGGCATTTTCAACGTACAGGCGGGCCGGGGCTTCCGGCAGTCGCTGGTGATTGGGCAGTTTGTCTTTGCTATCACTCTGGCCATCAGCACACTATTTATTTACCGTCAGTTGGCTTACCTACAGAGTGCCAAATTAGGGTTCGATAAATCACAGTTGCTCTACGTCCGGCTTAAAGGTGATCTGCGGGCGAAGGCAATGGTGTTGAAAAATGAGATTAGCCGGTTACCGGGGGTGGCGCAGGCATCGGTTGCAACGAGCAATTTAGTCGATATCAGCAACGAGACAACCATTGACTGGCAGGGACAGATCCCAAAAGATGAATTTCTTATCACGCAAATGAACATTGACGCCGATTTCATGAAACTGGCGGGCATGTCGCTGGCTGCCGGGCGAAATTTTTCGAACCGGATTACAGCCGATACATCGTCCAGACAGGGCGCCTACCTCATTAACGAAACAGCCGCCAGGCGCATGGGCTGGACACCCACTGTGGCGTTGGGCAAGCGGGTCAAATTCTGGGGGATGGACGGTAACGTGATTGGCGTTCTGAAAGACTTTCATTTTCAGCCCCTTCGCGTAGCCATCAAACCGTTCATTTTTCGCTTCCGGCCCAAGGATTTCTATTTTACCCTACTGGTCAAAACAACGCCCGGCACCGTGTCGCGCACCCTCACCGACGTAACAAAGGTGTACAAAAAACTGGACCCCGATCACCCCATCAGCTACGGGTTTGTGGATCAGGACGTAGACGCGCAGTACCGGGCAGAGCAACGCACGGGCCGTATTATCCTCTACTTTTCCATCCTGACGATTTTGGTATCCTGCCTGGGTCTGTTCGGGTTAGCCGCCTTCACAGCCGAACAGCGGACGAAAGAAATCGGCATCCGTAAAGTACTGGGAGCCAGCATACATAGTATCGTTGTTTTGCTCTCCAAAGATTTTTTGAAGCTGGTCGGAATAGCGATTGTGATTGCCAGTCCGATAGCGTGGTGGGCGATGAGTCAGTGGCTTCAGAACTTCGCTTACAAAATCGACATGGACTGGTGGGTGTTTGCCGGGGCGGGCCTGCTGGCCGTGAGCATTGCCTTGCTGACAGTGAGTGTACAGAGCATTAAAGCGGCTCTGATGAACCCAGTCAAATCCTTACGTAGCGAATAGCCGGGAAGCGCCCGGCGCCCCTCACTGGCTGGTGGAAGTGCCGCCAGGCCGCCGGAGCGGGCGACCTGCATGAGGAGTTTGCGTATTAGGTCAGCCGGGTAGGTGAACGCCGGGCGCGGTGGCGCTACGGGTGGGATGTGCTGGAATTTTTGAAACCTTTTGCCTTGAAACGTAAACCCGAACCGTTTACCTCAACTCCGTTCAGAACCATGGAAATGTTCCGAAATTACGTTGCCATAGCCATGCGCCAACTGTGGAAAAATCAGTTGTTCAGCGCCCTAAATATCATTGGGCTGACCGTTGGATTAGCCGTCAGTACGTTCATTGCCCTCTATGTCTGGCATGAATTTCATTATGACCGTTTCCAGCCGTTTGCCAACCGAACGTACCGGATTTTGTCAGTAGCCAAATACGGTGGAGAAGAAGTTACGTTCTTCGGCTTGCACGAATCGTTCGGGCGCGAGATAAAACGACAGATTCCTGAAGTAGAGCAAGTTGTTCGCTGGACCGATGGTTTGGGCGATGTGGTGTTACAGTCTGACCAAAACCATCGATTCAAAGAAATTAACATTGGCTTCGCCGATCCCTCGCTACTGTCAGTAATGGGGTTGCAACTGCTTCAGGGCGATGCAGAAACGGCCCTTAGCGAGCCGGGACGCATTGTGCTGACCCGCCAACTGGCGGAGAAATATTTTGGCGACCAGAATCCAATCGGGAAAACGCTGATTTTTGATAAGCATTTCCCCCTAACTGTTTCGGCAGTACTCAATGACCTACCCACCAATTCAGTGGTTAGCTTCAATGGGTTAGTTTCATTAAGTTCCATGCCCACACTCGGCCCAAAACAGCAGAGTATAGTTAAAGGAGGTGGTTTTCTAACGACGTATCTGGTCCTACGACCGGGCGCCAGCACGAGCGCCGTCGAAAAAAAATTACAAAAAGTAAAAGCCGACGTACAGTTCGCTGACATATCGGCCAACTACATTCTCGAAGCTTTACCATCACTCCATTTAAATAGCCGCAGCGAGTCGAAAGATGCCCGACAGTCGTTGTATATTTTACTAACAATAGCCCTGGTCATCCTGGCATTGGCAGTCATCAACTATGTGAGTCTGACTACGGCCCGCGCTACTAAACGCGCCAAAGAAGTCGGCATCCGCAAGGCCATTGGCGGTCAGCGCCTTGAACTGATTGGTCAGTTCTTCGTCGAATCGTTTCTGACGACCACACTGGCCTTTGTCTTATCGCTGGCATTACTTCGGGCCATTTTTCCCTGGGCGAATCATGCCCTCGATTTGCACATGGACAGTCGGGTGCTACGTCAGGGGCCATACTGGGGCCTGATGCTGGTCTTATGGCTGACCTGTTCGGTGCTGGCCGGTGCATATCCGGCGCTTTTACTGTCTGCATTCCGGCCCGTACTGGTACTAAAAGGGGCAACGACCATGCGATATGGCGGGGCTGGATTGCGGCAGATTTTCACAACGGTTCAGTTTACGGCGAGCATTGGGCTGCTGATTTGCAGCGTTGTGTTGTACACCCAAATGAAGTTTCTGCGGACGAAGAATCTGGGTATTAACCGGGCCCAGGTAGTGGCGATGTACATCGACAATGATCTGGTACCGCAGTTTCCGGCCCTGCGCGACGCCGTTCGGCAGTGGGCGGGCGCTGGCAACGTAGCGGTAACGAATACCCGATTGTTTACCAATAACATCCTGACCTATTTTCTGGAAACGGCAAAAACCAGAAAACAACTCATGGTTAACGCCCTGACCGTCGACAAACCTTTTTTCGACATGATGGGTGTTCGGTGGCAGTATCGCCCGGTTGGCTGGGAAGCGGGTAGTATTACGAAAGAATTGACCATTTATAACCAGACACTGATGAAAGAAGCCGGGATCGCAGGCAATCCCCCGGAACAACCCGCTCCGTTTAAAGACCATCCTGCCGACGGTGTCGTGGCCGATTTTCATGTGCGGAGTTTACACGGAACGGTATCGCCCATGATGCTGTCGATCGTGAGCGATACGAGCCGTTCGATCCTGGCAAACGGCGGCTATCTGTTAGTTCGGCTAAAGGCACAGACCAATGTACCGGACGCACTCACTCAACTCAGGAAACTATATGACCGTAGTCATCCAGCCGTCCCCTTCGACTATTATTTTCTGGATGAGGCTTATGACAGGCTCTACGCTAAAGAAGAACGGCTGGCCCGGCTCTTCAACGGGTTTACGGCACTTACATTACTGGTAGCGTGCCTGGGCTTGCTGGGACTAATGACATTTTCAATCGAAGCCCGGACGAAAGAAATCGGCGTTCGGAAAGTGCTGGGCGCGTCGGTCACCAGCATCGTAACGCTTCTCTCGAAAGATTTCATGAAGCTGATTCTGATTGCCATCCTGATCGCGTCGCCCCTGGCGTGGTGGGCCATGAACCGGTGGCTACAGGATTTTGCCTACAAGATTGACATTGCGTGGTGGGTATTTGGGCTGGCAGGTGGTTTGGCAACGAGTATTGCCCTACTGACGATCTCATTTCAGTCGATCAAAGCGGCTCTGGCCAATCCGGCAAAGAGTTTGCGAAGTGAGTAAGCAAACGTAGTCGGGTACTGCCGTGTGAGGATACGTTTAAGCGGTCAGAGCGCGGCAATCATCCGGTCAAAAACTGCCCGTTGTGTTCTCATCGACTGAACTTTATCGGCTGGATTGGTATGGCATTCGAGGAGTACCCAGCCGCTATACTTCATGTTGGCCAGATTGGTTAGCAGTTCGTTGTAGGGATAATCAGTTCGGTCCAGTTCGCGCACGTGGCAGGTGGCCCCGAACCGATTTTTTACGAGGTTGAAATTAGATTGAAACCCGTTGCCGTTCAGGTCCTGCGGGTTGCAGTTCCAGCAAATCGTTGCGTTGGGATGGTCGGCAACAGCCATAATTTTTTTAATGTTGGGAAGTTCCTGGGTTTCTTCACCGTGTACTTCCAGCCGGAACTGCTGCCCGAAGTCGGCGGCATAGCGGGCCAGTTCGTTCAGCGATTTTCCAATTTGGGCAAGCGTTTGTTCGGCAGCAATCTCCTTGTGGAGGGCATTGGGTTTCACTTTCACGCCCGACCCGCCCACATCGGCACTCAGTCGGATGAATTCTTTGGTCCGGTCGATGGAGGCTTTCAGTTGGCCCTGATCGGGAAAATCATATTGCTGGTTTGTACCCAGCCCCACCAGTTGAACGGGGCTGTCGGCAAATTTCTTCTTAACGGCCAGCCGTTCTGCCGTAGTCAGTTCGGGCCTTACGTTATGGGCATGATCCACCCGCAATTCCACCCCCTGTATGTTTGTATCGGTACAGTTTTTAATCAGTGTCGGCACGTCCCAGTCTTTTCCCCACAGATAAGTAACCAACCCCAGTTTCATGGCTGATTTTTTCCATACAGCTTCGGTGGCGAAGGCTGGTCCCGAAACAATCGTAGCCCCGGCCAGCAGGGAGATTTCTTTCAGAAAGGTTTTTCTATTGATGGTTGACATAGCTAACGGTCGCGGAATTCTGAAGTAAAAGCGGGAAGAAAATAGGTTATACTATTCCAGCAGTCGAATCAGAATAAACGTAGCCAGTTCAGCAAGCAACAGGCTGAAATGCGTGGCAGATAAGCCACCGAGTGTATAAGCCAGGAAGAATTCATCGGCCAGAATGAAAGCGGCCCACAGGCCAATGGTGATGCCGAGGGCCTGATGCACAAGGACTTTCTCGTTTGGGGTTTGCCGGATGGTTCCGATGAATGCTTTCCAAAAAACCATCATGCCAAACCCCTGCCAGACAATAACCCCCGCAAACAGCAGCCCCGCCACAAAAACCGGCAACCCATACACGCCGATAACCTGTTGAATGAGGCCGAAATTTCCCGAAGCAAACGGCCAATTGGACGGAAGCAGCCCCAGGGCCTTGAGGGCGTCAGCACTGTTACTGAGCAGCACAATGGAAAAATAGAGCGCCCAAAACAGGATCAGGCCAGACCGGATTTGTCGATTGATTGTTTGCATGATTTACCCATCAGACGGATGTCCCGCAGCCTCATGGTGGGTAATATACTACATAGAGCCTTACGAACCGCCTGACCAGTTGCCGATTACTGACACCCGTTCGACGGGCTACCTCTTCCAGCGAAAGCTGCCCATTGGCCTGCCTGATTTGCCCAATACTGAAGTCAACGGCAGCGGCCGACCGGCCCGTATCCGGTTTTCCCGATTTTCGTGGGCAATCAGATAGGGCTGATGATAAGCACCCGCTGGACCGTCGTTTTAACCTCCTCGACGTGTACCTGCATGTCATGAACACATGGCCCTCATACATCCCGCAGGTCGATGAGTTGGTTCGTCATGTTGTGCATCGGCACCGGAAAGAACGGACAGGCACTACCGCCCGCGAAGCAAACCGACACAAAGCCTACATTTCCCTGCGTCTGAACGTCCATAAACTGGTTCAGGCGGATGGTAATAAAGCTCCGGCCCAGCGGGGTCATAACCCCGCTCGAAGACGTGGCGTGCTGGGGGTTGCAGAAATTAACAAAAAGCTCCACACGAGTATCAGGCAGCACCCGCAATGGCCCCGACGAAACAATTGGCCCATCCCGTTCGATGGAGCAAATCACCTTCACAAATGGCTTCAGAACGGGGTCAATATTATACAACGGGTAGGGCATTCACCGAAGGGCGTGGGTAGGCAACCGGGCGAATTTATTCGGGCTGGTAGTGCTATTGGTATCAATACGGAACTTTATCCTTCAAAAATTTCGCTCAGCTTGAGTTGAATCCCCGTTACGGGGTCGGTTAATACGCCCTCCGCAACATTGATTTGACGACGATCAGGAAGCAAAATAGAAACGGTTTGCACCGTAGGCACCACTAACCAAACCGATTTAACGCCCGCCGGAAAGTGCTTTTTGTAGATGCGGTCGCTCAGGCTATTCAGGCCTTGCTCGGGAGGAAGAATTTCAATGGTTGTCAGGGGCACCTCCTGCACAATGATTTCATCGGCCAGCCAATTGGTTTTGCGCTTAGGCATTATGCAGGTCGGGCCGGGTTTTGCCAGAGGCAAAATCAAAGTCAAGTTCGGTTAGGATACTATATTGATTGCGATAAACTGATAATAGTAAAAAAGCCAGATGGCTCTGTAAAACGGAATGATTATAACTGGACATTTTTTCGTCTTGAAATTCGTCGCCAACAGGGTGTTCAATAACCGCTTCCATAGCCTGACCGAGTTTTTTCAAAGATAACAAACTTCGGCCCAATACGGGCAGTCGTTCGGCTGAAATTTCCCCATACGCTTTACCCCATCTCCTGCCGTTCACTATCGGACGGATGAATGTCCAAAAACGGACATCATTCCAGGTCAGACTCTCTTCGCAACTGCGTTTTGAGCACGTAGAGCCATTATTAAACTGTTGGCACTGCATTTGTTCGACATTATCGTATAATATATACAGGCAATGAAACGAGCCTTTCTGGGAGAGTTTGAAGAGGTAGTTCTGCTCACGGTAGCCATCCTCAGCGAAGGGGCTTATGGCGTTTCGGTTACGCAGGAAATCGAGCAGAAAACGGGCCGCGCAGTTGGGTTCAGCACGGTCCATACAACCCTGCAACGCTTAGCCGAAAAAGGGTTCCTGACGTCCCAAATGGGTGGGGCTACGGCCGAGCGGGGTGGTCGGCGAAAGCGGTTTTTCACCGTCACAGCCGCCGGGCGGAAAGCGTTGCAGGAAGTGAAGCAGGTACGTGCGGAACTGTGGAATGCGCTGCCCCCGCAAACGCTGCAACTGATGGGTGGATGAGGGGAATGAACAATGGATAATGAATAATGTACAATGTAAAATGAACCCGCCTGTGCCCTGACATCAACCCCCTGAATTCTCCATTCTCCATTCTCCATTCTTCATCATGAAACCGCCTGCCTGGGCCTCCTGGCTACTCAACGCCTTCGGCCACCCCGATACCCGCGAAGAAGTGCAGGGCGACCTGCTCGAACTTTATACCCATTGGGTCAGGACCGTAGGCGAACGCAAAGCCAACTGGCGGTATGGCCTGAGTGCGCTGAAACTCCTGCGGCCTCTGACCAAACCGAACCGATTAACCCCATATCCTTCACCTTTCATCCTGAGTCCTGACATGCTACAGAATTATCTCAAAATCGCTCTTCGTACCCTATGGAAAAGTAAAGGGTATGCCGCCATCAATGTGGCTGGTCTTTCCGTAGCGTTCTGCATCTGTGTCTTTCTCTTTCTGACAGTCTACCGGCAGTTGACGTTTGATTCGTTCCATGCCGATGGCGACCGCATTTTCCAGACGTATCTGTTCTCGAACGATCCGGAACGGGCAAGCCGTTCCGGCGGGATGCCCCTCCCCTTCACACCAGCCTTAAAAACCGACTACCCGGACGTAGAAGCAGCCGCCCGGCTCATGTCGGGACGAACGAGTCTGGTCACGTACAAAGGCAAGTATTTCGATAAATTAGTCGCCCTGACGGACCCGGATTTCCTGAAACTGTTTTCGTTTCCGCTGCACAAAGGGAATCGGGAAACCGCCCTGCGTGATTTGAGCAGCATCGTCATCAGCGAAACCATGGCCAGGGCAGTGTTTGGCCTCGAAGACCCCATCGGTAAACGCCTGCAGGCAGGAAATGAGGGCAACCCAAAGACCTACATCGTTACCGGCGTGTTAGCCGATTTGCCAGACAATTCATCCATTCGGTGCGACGCGTTGATTCGGATCGAGAATGCCCCAACTTATCAGGCAGACAAAGATAAATGGGACGCCAACTCGCATAGCGTTTTCATCAAATTAGCGGCCAATACGGACCAAACGACGGCTGAAACGAGATTCAGGTCGTTTGCCCAAAAGTACTTTTCGTCCACTATCGAAACGCTTAAGAAGAAAGGCGCGAAACCCGACGAGCGGGGCGACGTATTTGCGGTGCGGCTGCAAAAACTGGCTAATGTTCATTTTGATACAGAAATAGCCGGCGGGAAAGGCGCCCCCATTGCGGTGGTGTATGCCCTGCTGGGCATCGGCTGTTTTATCCTGCTGATTGCCTCGATCAACTTCATCAACCTGAGCATTGCCCGGTCTTTCACCCGAGCGCGGGAAGTGGGCGTGCGAAAGTCTTTAGGTGCCCTCAAAAGCGGGTTATTCGTTCAAATCTGGGGCGAGTCGATTTTAATCTGTTTCGTAGGATTTCTGGTTGGTTCGCTGCTGGCCTACAGTCTTGTGCCCGCCTTCAATGCCGCCTTTGAGTCCAAAATCAACCTGGCCCATCTGCTCCAGCCGGGTTTTGTTGCCGTCATGCTGGGCGTCTTTGCGGTCGTTACCTCAGTGGCCGGTGGGTATCCAGCCTGGAAAATGGCCACGTTCAAAACGGTAGAAGTCCTCAAAGGAAAAGTTACACTGAAACGACCAGGCGTTCTACGTAACTCACTGATCGTTACCCAATTTACCATATCCAGTTTATTAATTTGCTGTACGATTATTGCCATTCAGCAGATTGAGCATTTACGCCGGCAGCCGCTCGGCTTTCAGAAAGAACAGGTGATCAGTATCCCTGTAGGCAACCGGGTAAATGGGCGGCAGGTGCTCGGTCGACTGCGAAACAAGCTGGCGAATGACCCCACGGTGCTGGCCGTGACCGGCGCAGGCGTCAACCTGGGCAAGGGTAAAGATCGGGTCACGTCCAGAACAGTCATTGGCTATACCTATAAGGGAAAAGACATTTCAACTGACTGGCTGTTAGTCGATTACGATTACCTCAAAACCCTGAACATCAGGCTTCTGGACGGTCGCGAATTTAATCCGGCTTATCCATCCGATTCGGTTAATCGGGTCATTGTCACCGAAAGTATGGCTAAACTGATCGGTTCGGCCAACCCGGTGGGTACGTTGCTGAAAGATGATAAAGATACGACGGGCACCCCGTCACAAATTATTGGGGTGATTTCTGATTTTCATCTGTATGCCTCAACGGATGAAAAGAAACCGATTACGATGCACCTTTCGCATTCAGAGCCACTCAATTACGTGTTTGTTCGGGTGGCCCCGCAGAGTCTGAGCGGGTCAATGAACAAGCTTAAACAACTCTGGGAGGAAGTCGCTCCTCAATCGGAATTTATGGGGTCCTTTCTGGATGAAAACCTGGATGCCTGGTATAAAAATGAGCAGATGCTGTCGCAGATTTTCAGTCTGGCGTCGGGAGTGGCCATCCTGTTGTCCTGCTTAGGGTTGTTTGCCGTTGCCCTGCTGGTTATTGAGCAACGCACTAAAGAGATCGGTATCCGAAAAGTCATGGGGGCCAGCATTCCCGGCATCGTCCTGCTGCTTTCCCGCGACTTCGTCAAGCTGGTATTCATTGCGTTAGCTATTGCCATTCCCCTTGCCTGGTTTGCCATGCAGGCGTGGTTAGCCAACTACTCGTATCGAATCGACATAAGTGCCTGGGTATTCATAGCGGTTGGCCTGTCTGCCATTCTGATTGCACTGGCAACGGTGAGTTTTCACAGCATCAAAGCGGCTCTGATGAACCCAGTCAAGTCACTGCGCTCGGAATGAGATGAAGAATGAATAATGTACAATGAACCCGCCTGTGCCCTGACATCAACCCCCTGCATTTTTCATTATCCATTATCCATTCTCCATTCTCCATTCTCCATTCTCCATTCTCCATTCTTCATCATGAAACCGCCTGCCTGGGCCTCCTGGCTACTCAACGCCTTCGGCCACCCCGATACCCGCGAGGAAGTGCAGGGCGACCTGCTCGAACTTTATACCCATTGGGTCAGGACCGTAGGCGAACGCAAAGCCAACTGGCGGTATGGCCTGAGTGCGCTGAAACTACTACGGCCTCTGGTCAAACCCAAACTATCAACCCCATATCCTTCACCTTTCATCCTGAGTCCTGACATGCTGCGAAACTATTTTAAAATCGCCTGGCGGAATCTGGTTTTGCACAAAGCCTTTACTGCCATCAACATTATAGGGTTGGCGGTAGGCCTGGCAACCTGCCTGCTGATTGTGCTGTTCGTCGTTCATGAGTTGAGCTATGACCGTTACCATACCAAAGCCGACCGAATATTCCGCATGGTCATGCATGGTCAGATTGGTGGAAACGAGGTCAATACGGCTACGGTTGGGGTTCCGGCGGCTGCGGCCTTAGCTCGTGATTATTCGGGCATCGAAGCCACTACCCGGTTGTATCAGGAAGGTACGTTCATTGTTAAACATGCCCAGGAGCGATTTAAGGAAGAACACGTCGTTTTTGCCGATTCTAATTTTTTTGAGGTGTTCTCAATCCCGCTGCTGAACGGGAATCCCAAAACGGTGTTGGCTGAACCGAATACGGTTGTCATCACCGAAACCACAGCCCATACCTACTTCGGTGAGCAAGACCCTGTCGGCCAAACCCTGACGATGGGTACACGCGGGCTTTTTCGGGTAACGGGCGTTTGCCAGAACATTCCAACAAATACCCACTTCCACGTCGATCTGTTTCTCTCGATGCGCTCAATTCCCCTGCGCGACAAATGGCTGGCCAGTGGCGCTCATACCTATCTGGTTCTCCGGCCCGGTTATTCCATAGAGACGCTGAAAACCAAATTGCCCGAACTGGTCAGGAAGTACATTGGCCCCGAAATTCAGGAGTTTTTAGGAATAAGCCTGACTGAATTTTTACGCAAGGGTGACCAGTTAAGTTTTCAGTTTCAGCCCGTTACGGACATTCACCTCCGGTCGAATCTGGAGGCCGAAATCGAACCGAACAGCGACATCAACTACGTGTATATTTTTTCGGCCATCGCCGTTTTTATTCTGCTCATTGCCTGTATTAATTTCATGAACCTGTCAACGGCTGGCTCGGCGGGCCGGGCCAAAGAGGTTGGCATTCGGAAGGTGCTCGGCTCAGTGCAACGGCAATTGATTGGCCAGTTTCTGAGCGAGTCGGTGCTGATTACATTCATGGCGCTGGTCGTTGCTCTGGGCATTGTGGCCGTGTTACTGCCGAGTTTTAATCAATTGTCGGGTAAGCAGTTTGGGCTAAATTCGCTCACAAAGGGATGGATGCTGCCGGGTATCGGACTGGCCTGTTTATTCATTGGGTTACTGGCCGGTAGTTATCCTGCTTTTTTCCTGTCGGCCTTTAAACCAGTGAGCGTTCTGAAAGGCCGCCTGCAGGCCGGGGCCAGAAGTGGCTGGCTCCGGAACACACTGGTTACCATACAGTTTGTAGTGTCTATCGGGATGATCATCGGCACCGTAGTCGTTTCCCAGCAGCTCCGGTTTATCCAGAACAAAAAAGTAGGCTTCGACAAAGATCAGGTGCTGATTCTGCACGACACCTACACGCTCGGCTCCAGCGTCAATGCGTTCAAAGCCGAACTGGTAAAACTAGCTCAAATACAGAACGTTACACTCGCCGGGTATTTGCCTGCCGGAGCCTCCAATAACGGGGCGGAAGGTTTCCAGCCAGAAAACGGAGCGGCTCAGCCAGTCACGTATCGGAACAAAACGTATACCATCGACGACAACTACCTGGCCACATTAGGCATTGGCCTGAGCCAGGGGCGTAACTTCTCGAAAGCGTTTCCTTCCGACAGTGCCGCTGTGCTGGTCAATCAGGCAGCCGTCCGACAGTTCGGCTGGAAAAACCCCATCGGCAAACGGCTCTCAACGGTGGGCGATGGCAGCCCCGAAAGTAAGCGCACCTACACCATTATTGGCGTAACAAACGACTTTCACTTCGAGTCGATGCACCAGCGCATTGCCCCGCTGGTGATGCTTTACGGCACCGACCCGTATCAGATGGCGTTACGGGTTCGCACTGGCGACATACCCACGCTGTTGACAACCCTGGAACAGCGATGGAAAGCACAAACCGATAATCCATTTGCGTATTCGTTCCTGAACGAGCGGTTCAATGCCATGTACCAGTCTGAGCAGCGCGTGGGTCAATTGTTTGGCATTTTTGCGGGACTAACCGTTGTTATCGCCTGTCTGGGGCTGTTCGGACTGGCGATGTTCACGGCGCAGCAGCGTACCAAAGAGATTGGCGTCAGGAAAGTCCTCGGCGCGTCGGTGGTCAGTGTCGTTGCCCTACTCTCCAAAGATTTTTTGAGGCTGGTTTTGGTCGCTATGCTGATTGCCTGCCCCCTTGCCTGGTATGCCATGAACCGGTGGCTACAGGATTTTGCCTATAAAATCGACATGGCGTGGTGGATGTTTGGCCTGGCCGGTTTGCTGGCCATTGGCATTGCCTTACTAACGATTAGCGTCCAAACTCTAAAAGCTGCCCTGATGAATCCCGTCAACTCCCTGCGTTCCGAATAGCAGGGGGCAGGGGGCACGGAGCACGGTTTGCCCCTGCTCCGTGCCCCCTGCCCCCTGCTATTCAGCCCTTACGCTAATTTTTTGGACCGAAATCAACCAAATTGACCGCTCAATTTTCAAACGAATAGCTAAATAACGTAACTTCTCTACGGCTAAATTAACTG
Source organism: Spirosoma areae (assembly GCF_054781775.1). Taxonomy (NCBI): domain Bacteria; kingdom Pseudomonadati; phylum Bacteroidota; class Cytophagia; order Cytophagales; family Cytophagaceae; genus Spirosoma; species Spirosoma areae. Next base: position 93,429 of record NZ_BAAGTT010000040.1, read on the forward strand.
TCGTATGAGACCGTGGCGGAAGGTAATCCTGCTGAGTTTGTGGCTGGCCGGGAGCGGGGCATGGGCGCAGAAAACCAGACCGGCGGCCAGCCTCCAGGCGGGCCTCAAAGGCGAGTATTTCAGCGGGCCTAACTTCGAGCGGAAAGTTATGACCCGCACCGACGCCGACGTTAACTTCAACTGGAACTGGGAATCGCCCGGCCCCGGTGTGCCGCGTGAATACTTCTCAGTACGCTGGACGGGCAAACTCTACGCACCCACATCAGGCACGTATCGGTTCAGCGCAACGGTAGACGATGGCGTGCGGGTGTGGGTTGGCGGCAAAAACGTGATCAACGAATGGCGCAAGCAGGACGACAGCCAGTTCGTTGGCGAGATTTCGCTGAACGGTAAACAACTTTACGACCTGCGGATTGAGTACTACAACGACTGGAAAGGAAGCGTCATTTCGGTTTTTTGGGAATCGCCCGACGACCGGCGACTGTTTAGCTTTGCCTCAAAACCGCATCAGGTCATTCCGGCAAAATATTTGTTCAGCAAACCCGACCGACCACTACCCAAACCACCCGTTGCAGCGAAACAACAGCCTGCCCCGCTGCCAGTGCTGCCGGTAGCCACTACCCGACCCGCACCAAAACCATCAACGCCCAAACTACCCGCGCTTAAACCTGTATCGACACTGGCGAAACGTAAAACTGACTCAGTAGCAACCACCCCGGCAAAGCTCGTTCAGAAGCCTGCTCCCCTGCTGGCAACAGTCGTTCCGGGTGTTGCTGCCCCTGCTCCTCCGGCAGAGCCTTCGTTCGGGAAGTTGAAAGCAGGCGACGCCATGGTGTTGCAGCACGTTGTGTTTGCCCAGAGTGACTATACACTATTGCCCGAATCCTGTGCCGAGTTAGACAAGCTGGTTCGGGCCTTGCAGGCCAGCCCAGCCCTGCGGGTCGAAATAGCCGGGCATACCGACAACATCGGCGACAAGCGCCTGAATCAGGCCCTGTCGGAGTTTCGGGCTAAAGTAGTAGCCAGCTACCTCATCCGGCACGGCATTGCTGATGCCCGCATTACGGCCAAAGGGTATGGCGGCTCCAGACCCCTTGCCGACAACACCAGCGAAGCGCAACGGGCCCAAAACCGCCGGGTCGAGTTCATCGTGAATAACTAATGAAGGCTTAACAAATCTTAACAAGCCTCACGTCTCATTTCGGCTTAATTTGCGCCCAAAAGCAACTTTCCGGCTGACTTCCGCATCATTAGCAGGAGAAATGTGTTCATCAGCAACCTTCATGAATAGAGCTGCGTTTACCGCTATTTTTTCGTTGATAAGTACCTGTCTGCTGGCGCAAACTCCGCCGACAAGCCATACCGTCGTTGAAAAAAAACAATATCATACCCAAAAGATAAGTAACGCATCAATTAAATTGGACGGCATCCCCGACGAAGCCGCCTGGGACGCTGTGGCCTGGGGGGGCGAGTTCACCCAATACCAACCCAACGAAGGCAAAGCCCCATCGCAGCCAACGCGTTTTAAGATTCTCTACGACGAGAAGTTCCTGTACGTTGGCTACCGGTGTGCTGATGCCGCCCCCGATTCGATTATTAAACGGATGAGCCGCCGGGATGAATTTCCGGGCGACTGGGTCGAAATCAATATTGACAGCTACCACGACCAGCGCACCGCCTTTTCGTTCTCACTGTCGGTGTCGGGCGTGCGGGGCGATGAATTTGTGTCGCAGAATGGCAACAACTGGGACACGAGCTGGAACCCCATCTGGTACGGTAAAACGCATGTAGACAGCAGCGGCTGGACCGCCGAAGTAAAAATTCCCCTGAGTCAGTTGCGGTATGGCAATGAGTCTGAAAAAGTCTGGGGTATTCAGGTAACAAGGCGGCTCTTCCGCAAGGAAGAACGCTCCGTCTGGCAGTACATTCCCCAGAATTCGGGGGTTTGGGTGAGCGGCTTTGGCGAACTGCATGGTCTGACGAATGTGCCTGCCCAGAAACAGGTCGAAATCGCTCCGTATGTTGTCGCGAAAACCGAAAAATACCGCCCCGTAGAAGGCAACCCCTTCGCTACCGGCTCCGATTCAAAACTCTCGGTTGGGCTGGATGGCAAAGTGGCCGTTACGAGCGACCTTATCCTCGATTTCACCGTTAACCCCGACTTTGGGCAGGTCGAAGCCGACCCATCGCGGGTCAGGATTGACGGCTTTCAGAACTTTTTTGACGAACGTCGCCCGTTTTTCATTGAAAGCCGCAATATTTTCGATTATCAGCTTACCGGTTCCGAAGCCGGGGGCGACTATGATTCCGACCTGCTGTTTTACTCGCGCCGGATTGGCAGTTCACCCCACGGCAGCCCTTTGCTCGGTGAAGACCAGTATGCTAAGGTTCCTCAAAACACGGCTATTCTGGGCGCGGCTAAGTTCAGCGGCAAAACCAAAAAAGGCTGGAGCATTGGCATTCTCGAAAGCATTACCGGGCGCACATTGGCCGAAATTGACCAGGACGGTCAGCGTCGGCAGGAAGCCGTTGAACCCCTGACGAGTTATTTCGTCGGGCGATTGCAGAAAGACATCAATGCAGGTAATACCGTCATTGGCGGCATTTTTACGGCGGTCAATCGGGAGAATAATTTGAACCACCAGCTACATACCAACGCTTACTCCGGCGGGCTGGATTTTCTGCATTTCTGGAAAAACCGAACCTGGTATGTCCGGGGAAATCTGGTTTTCAGTCAGGTACAGGGCTCTCAGGAAGTTATTGCCAATACCCAACGGGCGTTTGAACATCTGTTCCAGCGAGCCCGCGCACCAGAGGTAAACGTGGATGCCAGCCGAACCTCGCTGACGGGCACGGGCGGTACGTTTCGGTTTGGCAAAAGTGCGGGCAAGTCGGGGAAATCAGGGCAGGTGTTTAAATTTGAAACCGGGCTTACCTACCGCTCGCCCGAACTCGAACTCAACGATGTTGGCTTCATGCTCACGGCTAACGAAATCAACCATTTCACCTGGGCAGGGCTGCATTACCAGAAATCGTTTTCCATTTTTCGCTCGGCCCGCATCAACTACAATCATTGGTCGCGCTGGGATTTTGGCGGGCAGTTTCTCTATCAGGCCTTCAACACCAACGTTCACGGCACGTTCCAGAACAACTGGCAAATGGGCACCGGCACCACCTGGAACCCGTATGAAGTCTCCAACAATGCGCTGCGGGGCGCGTCGTCGCTGCGCCTGCCGTCGGGCATAAACCATTGGGGGTATATTCAATCCGATACGCGAAAAAAAGTGCTGGGTTACCTGGAGTTTTCCAATGCCTGGGGTTTTGAGCGAACCGTGCGGAACAGCGATTACACGTTTACCCTGCGCCTGCAACCCCTCGATGCGCTCAACATCAGCCTCAGCGCCGGGTACAGCCACAACTGGCGCAGGCAGGACCAATTCGTTGGCAGTGCCGCCTACAACAGCGTAACCCGCACGGTGGTGAGTGAGGTAAGCCAGAAAACCATGCGCTACACGCTGCGGCTGAACTACAACATTACCCCCGACCTCACGCTTCAGTACTACGGTCAGCCGTTTATTACCCGCCCAACCTACAAAAATTTCGCGTATGTGATTGACCCGCTCAACAAGGTCTATGACCAGCGGTTTCGGTCATTTGCTGCGGGCGACATTCGGGCTGACAATGACCGGTATCTGGTCGATGAAAACCGCGATGGGGTAACTGACTACAGCTTTAGCAAGCCCGATTTTAATTTCGTGCAGTTTCGGTCGAATCTGGTAGCCCGCTGGGAATACAGAAAAGGGTCCGAACTGTATTTGGTATGGTCGCAGGGGAACACCCCCAACGTAGCCAACGACCTCGCTTCGCCCCTGAACCGGAGCCTGTTCGACAACGTGTTTGCCCAACAGGCGCGGGATATCTTTCTGGTGAAGATGACGTACCGGTTTTTGAAGTAAGTTCAAGCCATTTTACGCAAAAATGGCCGTTAAAGGTAATTCAAAGCCAATGTTAGGGTCCCGCAGTGTGTCATCTTCGTAGAAGAATACGTAATGGCCGGGGTGGTCAAACACCATAACGGCCCGCAAACTTGGTAACACCACCCAGCAGGATTTTACGCCAAACTGGAAGTAGACATGCGTTTTGGCAACCATCTCCTCATTACTCTGCGAAGGCGATTGAATTTCGATGCAGACTAATGGAGCATCTGAACGTTTAGCAGGTTGATTCTGATAATCAATGGCAAAATTTGGATAAACGAGTACGTCAGGTGTGCTCCCGTCAGGCGAAGTTGCTAACGATACTTCACTGGCGATGTGATAGTCAGTCCGGTATCGTACTTTGAGTTCAAAGACAAGATTCGCCTGAATAAGGCCATGGACAAGATTGGGCATGGGTTTGCCCCGTTCGGTTTCATATGCTGACAGGGGCTGAGTAAGCGTTTCCATAACTATCAATACCACCAAAGTGAACGAGTCTTCAAAGATAATAAAAAACCGTCCCGTTTAGTCTGGCGGAAACCTACCCTGTCGATTTCCATGGAGTCATACCTATACTCGCTATTTTAAAACTATAGCAGAATATTTATTTCCACCCTCAACCTTGACAACTAAATTCTTTGGGCTTATTTCGATTTCTTGTATTCGTTCAGCCAATGAAAGACGTCGATGTGGAGTTGTTATAATAGCACCATCTTTTAAATAGATATGATATTCACGAACAAGCGTATCGGGTTCAACGGCTTTTACACTATAACGTCTTGTAAAAATATCCTTTTCACCATTCCCTTTTTCACCGGCAACAACAATGGCGACCTTCTTTGAATAATCCTGTGGCTTAATGTAAGCTTTACTGGTTGAAGTACCTTCTGTTACGATCAGGTTAGATTTTTCTAACTTGACGTGGCTGTTAGGGGAGCTTCAGGAGAGACAGCTTGAGAAGTCAAAAGTGTAGAAAACCCTGGAGCACTTACTTTAAACTGTTTTAAAGTGTATGTGTCGGAACCGCCGGGGTTTGCATAAGCTTCAAATTCGATAGCAATCTCATCAGCATATACATTGACGGCGCCATAAAGGGTAGTTTTTGGCGTGGGGTCGGGTGACGAACCTACATCATTTGATTGGCCGCAACTAACTATACTGAAGCTAAAAATGGCAGTTACAATAAACTGATAAAAGGCGCGTCTACTATTTTTTAGTGATGAGGCCATAAATTTGTGTGATTGCGCTGAATGGATTTATCTCGAAAATTGTTGAACTGTAATCTATTACGCGCTTTTAACGTAAGACAAACATAGCAAAATTGGTACAACTACTGGCGGTTCTACTGGTTTTTTACAGTTTGGTATAAATTATAAAATTTTTGACTGTAAGCGCGTATAAATAGCATCTTATTAAACCACAATCGGAGGACTTTGAATCCTCGCGGATCGCACAATGAGCAAACACGGACGCATTCTGGTCGCCATGAGTGGCGGCATTGATTCCTCGCTGGCAGCCGTCCTGCTGCATGAAGAAGGCTACGAGGTCATTGGCATGACCATGAAAACCTGGGATTATGCCTCCTCGGGCGGCACCAAGAAAGAAACCGGCTGCTGCAGCCTCGACAGCATCAACGACGCCCGCAACATTGCCGTTAGCCTGGGGTTTCCGCACTACATCTTAGACATTCGGGAGGAGTTCGGCGATTACGTCATCGACCATTTCACGGGCGAGTACCTCGAAGGCCGCACGCCCAATCCCTGCGTTCTCTGCAACACCCACATCAAATGGGACGCCCTGCTTCGCCGGGCCGACCGGCTGGATTGTGCTTCCATTGCAACGGGCCACTACGCCCATATTCGGGAAGAGAATGGCCGACACATCATCTCGAAAGGCGTTGATAACCTGAAAGATCAATCCTACGTGCTGTGGGGTGTGTCGCAGGCAAGTTTGAGCCGGACGAACCTGCCACTGGGTCATCTGCGAAAATCCGAAATCCGCGAGATGGCCAAAGAACGGGGGTTTATGGAGCTTGTCACCAAATCGGAATCCTACGAAATTTGTTTCGTGCCCGACAATGACTACCGGGGCTTTCTGAAACGGCGAATGCCCGGTCTGGAAGCCGAAGTGGCCGGGGGCAATTTCGTGATGGAAGGCACGGGTAAAGTTTTGGGCAAGCATCAGGGCTATCCCTTCTACACCATTGGGCAACGCAAAGGCTTAGGCATGGCGTTTGGGCAACCGATGTTCGTGACCGAGATTCGGAAAGATACCAACGAGGTTGTTCTGGGCGTCGATAAAGACCTGTTTCGCGACGGTATGCTGGTGAGCAAACTGAATCTGCAAAAGTACGACCGCATCGACGGGGCGCTCGAAACCGTTACGAAAGTGCGCTATAAAGACCCCGGCACACCCGCCACCATTTCACAACTGGATGACAACAAAATCGAAGTGCTTTTCCACGAAGGCGTTTCGGCGATTGCACCGGGGCAGGCGGCCGTATTTTATGAAGGCGACGACGTGATTGGGGGGGGCTGGATTATGAAAAGCTTCCGCCAAAACGAAGCCCGGACTAACCAACTGGCTATGGTAAGTAGCTTATAATGAAGTCGTTCAGGACTTACAGAAAGAGTTATTTTTGTCATTCTGAAGAATGATAAAGCCATCCATGACCACCCGCAGAGTTAGAGGAATTTTTAATTTTTCTCTGTATACTCCGCATCTCTGTGGTTAAAACTTCTTTCTTTGCAGATTGACTATTCCAGCAAAACCCCTACATGAAGAAGTACCTGTTGCTTACCGGCTTTACACTGGCTTTAGTTAGTCAGCTTTTTGCCCAAACATCCCCGTCCAGTGTGGCACCCAAAGGCCATCCGAATCCGAGTGGTGCTGGCTGGAAACCGCTCTTTGCCAGCGACCTCTCCGACGCAGGTTTCCCCAAAGGCGTCTGGAGTCTGGAAGAAGGGGTGCTGACGGCCACCGCCGACAAAGCCATCTGGACTGCCGTGCCTTATGACGATTTCATCCTCGACCTGTTCTTTAAAACCGCCGATGGCACCAACAGCGGCATTGTGGTCCACGCCAGCGACACCACCAACTGGATTCCAAATTCGGTCGAGATTCAGATTGCCGATGATTACGCCAAAAAATGGGCCGAATCGCCCACGAACTGGCAATGTGGCGCGTTTTTCGGGCATCAGGCACCCACAAAGCAACGGATCGTTAAAAAGCCCGACGAGTGGAATCGCTATACCATTACCTGCCAGGGAAAAATGATTTATGTGGTGCTCAATAATCAATTGGTGAATACCATCGACCTGTCGACATTCACCTCCGCCAAAACCAACCCCGACGGTTCGGCCGTACCGGAATGGCTCAGCAAACCACCCGCCGACCTGCCCCTGCGTGGCTACATTGGCTTGCAGGGCAAACACGCTGGCGCACCTGTTTATTTCAGAAACCTGAAAATCAAAGCGTTGTAAGTAGCGTGGGCGGGCTTCCGCTGGAATGCCCGCCCGGCCATGCTACTTATAACTACTCTACCCGTATGCAAATTGAACCCCAAACCCGGCATAGCCCCGCCCTGCCCGAACTGCGTTTTTCGCTCAATCTGCTTTATGTGGGTCGGCTATTGCTGGGTATGAAGGCGGCATCACCTGTAGACAACGAACGGCTGGATGCTGTCGATGAGCGCATTGAAACCGTGACCGACGAACTGATTGCCACCGAATTACTCCATGAAGCGGCTGTGCTGGCAGGTGATATTCTGTTAGAAAATCCGACGTTAGACGGTAAGGGTTAGGGGCTAATCTGCTTTCTTTGCGGCTGACGCAGAGAAGCCGCAAAATTTTGCGGTTCTACATGCCCCCCGCTATTCATGCCCGATACAACCACGAGTACTTCGCCATTTGCTGTCCTGTTTGATATGGACGGCGTTTTGATCGACAACACCAATTTTCACATCAACGCCTGGCTGCAGTTTTCGCAGAAACACGGTCGCCCCATCACCAAAGATCAGTACATCGACAACATCAATGGGCGCGTCTCGGCGGATGCCATGGCCTACGTTTTCCAGCGGCCAATTTCGCCCGGCGAACTGATTGTGCTGACCGAGGAGAAAGAAGCCATCTACCGCGAGTTGTATCGCCCGCACCTTCAGCCCGCGCCGGGTTTGCTGGAGTTTCTGAGCGCGTTGCAGGGGCAGCAGATTCGCCTGGCGGTGGGCACCTCGGCGCCAGAGAGCAACGTCCGGTTCACACTCGACGGGCTGCCGTTGCGCCCTTATTTCGATGCCGTCGTAGATGCCGGCATGATTCACCGGGGCAAACCCGACCCCGAAATTTACCTCACAGCCGCAGAACGTATAGGCGTGCTTCCGGCCCGGTGCGTCGTCTTTGAAGATGCTTTTGCCGGTATCGAAGCAGGCCTTCGGGCGGGGATGGCCGTTGTTGCCGTCGCCACCACCCACACCCGCGCCGAACTCACCAACACGGGTGCATCACTCATTGTAGATGACTTTATCGGGCTAACGCCGGACGCCATTCGGGGACTTATTCGGTAACGCTGGCTTATTGTGGTCGAACTAATCGCTCTTTCGTGGTATCGGTCAGTTGGCGAAGGGCCGCACGTTTATCCGTTGGCAGTTTGGATTTAGTGAGCCAGTTGTCGAACAAATCGAAACTCCAGCCGTAAATTTTGGCGGGATGTTTTGCCAGGTAGGCCGTGAAACCCTCCAAAGCCTGCGGTCCCGGCTGACCCTCTTTCAGCACGGCTAAGCAGGCCGCCAGGTATTCTTTCAGCACGTCATAGCCCTCCCGTATTTGCTCCGTGGGAAGGTTCGTTAACGCCTGCTGCGCCCGGTCATATTGGCCCGTCAGCACGCTAAGTTCAACAATGGTCAGGCGAATGCCCGGCTCGGCATAGGATAACTTCTCATACGCCCGGATGGCCTTTCGATAGCTCGAATCAGCGTCGGTGAGTTTATCCTTCATGGTCAGATACCGCCCGCGTTCCGTCTGAATCAGGCCGCCCAATGGGCTATTATCGGTTGCGGGCAATTGCCGTTCGGCCTCCGTTATGCCGGCCAGGGCAGCATCATACTGGCCCGTAATGCCCAGAACGGCGGCTTTTCGTTGCCACAGCGCAGCCAGCATACGGTTTGCAGCCAATGTATCGCCCTGCTTCTCCTTGCGAAGTTGCGGGGCATAGGAAATCGCTTTGTCGAAATCGGCCAGCGCATCGGTATATTCTTTACGGAAGAAATGGAGTTCGGCCCGTTGGGAATACGGTAGGGCCAGGGCCGTATCGGGCATGAAGTCAATTGCTTTTTGCAGGTCGGACAGCGAACCCTCCCAGTCCCGTTGCCCCCCTTTCTGGGCAGCCATCTGCTGATAGGCCATGCCTATTTTCCGATTCGGTTTGCTCAGCGTTCCCAGCGGTAACACGCCCGCTTCAGCGAAAGCAACCCGGAGATTATCTTTTCCATAAAAACCTCGGTTCAGCACGTCGGAAAGGTGATTTTCGCTAACCGTTACGAACTGTAACTTTGGTGCGTCCAGGATGTCGACGGGCAGTTCGGTGAGCAAATTCTGGGATACATCCAGACTCTCCCAGGCAACCTCTTTCCAGGCGATGGCCGGTAACCGGCTGACATTACAATTGGCAATCGTCAGATTGGTTAGCCCTTTTATCCGGGCGGCTTTGGCAAACACGTCGTCGGCGTCTACCTGCGGCTGCTGCCGAATGGTTAATTGCTTCAGGTGGGTGCAGTACACAAGGCTATCGGGCAACTGCTGGATTCCGCCGGTAGCGCCCTCCATCGCTTTCTCTTTGCCACTTATCAACAGGGTCATGAGCTTAGTCAAACGCCCGATTGAGTTGGGCAGGCCCTGTAATCTGTTCTGTTCCAGCGAAAGATGGGCCACCTCCTGCCACTGCCCAATGCTGTTTGGCAGGGCAATCAGTTCGTTATTGACCAGCGCCACCGACCGGAGTTTGGTGAGCGCACCGATGTTGTCGGGCAGCAACCGCAGTTGCGTACCGTAAATGTTGATCGATTCCAGATTTACCAACTCGCTGACCGATGCGGGTAATTCGGTAATCGGATTGGACACGATTGACAGTTGGGTCAGTTGACGAAGTTTTCCGAAATCACTGGGCAGCGCCGTCAATTCGTTAGCCCCAATCATCAGGAGCGTAAGTTTTTTCCAGCGGGCCAGGTTGGATGGCAATGTCCGCAGGCGATTTTTGCCAATGAACAGCGTTCGCAGCGAATCCAACTGGCCTATGCTGCCGGGTAAAGCCGTTAACTGATTGTCGCCAATGGTCAGCCAGTGTAGTTTGTGCAGGTTACCCAGCGCATCGGGGAGCCGTTCCAATTGGTTATTGCTCACCGAAAGCCGCTGTAGATTAACCAGCCGAACAACCGAAGCGGGCAGTTGCGTGAGTTTATTCTGGTCGGCGTTCAGCGTCGTCAACTGCGTTAACTGACCAATATCGTCGGGCAGGGCGGTCAGTTGATTATTCGAAACGGTCAGTTCCCGGAGGGCCTGCAGTTGACCAAGCGCCGGTAGTTGCCTGAATTTATTTCCAGGTAAAAATAATTCCGTCAGGGCGGTTAGTTGCCCAATTGAAGCGGGCAGTGAATCAAGACCACAGGCATTCAGGGTCAACTGCGTCAGGTTATTTAGCGAGCCAATCGTGGCCGGAAGTTGGCCAAGCAGCCTGTTTTCTACGCGCAGTTCGGTGAGTTGTGTCAGTTGGCCGATGCACTCTGGCAAAGGCGACGATCTCTTTATATCACTATTTCCACTAGTTCCATTGGCGCTGATTGTCAACACACGCAGATTTTTGAGGGGGCAGAGGCCCGACAATTCCGCTGACCGATACCCTCGAATAATAAGCCGCTCCAGACCCGACAAACCCGCAAACGTAGCGGCATCGACGGTCAGTTCTGGATTATACAGCAACTCAATAGCTTTAAGGTTTTTCAGACTACCTAATGCCAGTTTTCGCAACTGCCGGACGTTACTCAGGCTAAGCGTTTCCAGACCCGATAACCCAGAGAGTGACTCACGAAAGGTAAGGGTATCAAGCTGAACATTGGCCAGCGACAACTCGGTCAACTGCGTTAATCCTGCCAACGTTTCGGGTTTAATCAGCCACCCCTGCCCATAAAGTTTCAGCCCCGTAAGTTGACGAAACTGATCCAGATTCACCTGGAGCGCAGGCATGGTCTGCCAGTTTGTGAGTTCAAGATGGCGCAGGTTTTTCAGCCCGGCCAGCATACGCATCGACTCGCTCAACGTTGCACTCTTTCCGCTGAAATTGATGCGAACATCGCGCAGCTTTGGCAACCGCTGAATACCATCTGGCAAGGTGGATAGAGGGTTCGTTTCCGTTTTTCCGGGCGTAATTTGGTTTATATTGACCGACAATCGCTCCAGCAATGGCCAATCCTGAATAACCTCAGTTAATGAATCGGCCTGTTGTTGCGTCAGACTATTGAGAACTAACACGCGCACCGTTTGCAACTGACGCAACCCTGGCAGACCGCCCTGTTTCAGCACATCACTGGTAATAATCAGCGATTCTATCTTACTGCCCGCACCCGCTTTTTGAAGCAGGTCGCTCAGGCTTGCGTAGGCGTTGGGCTGTCCGGGAAAGGCGCCCGGAAACTCAGGATTAGATGGCCGGTAATGGGGATGCCATACGGGCAGCCGGTCCAGTTCTGACAGAGCCTTTTGGGTGGCCTGCGCCCGGCTTTGGTTGAGGCCACTCAACCCGAAACCAATCACGAACAGCCACCTTTTCCATCCATTGAGGTGCATATTTTATGTAGTTTTGCCGACGAGTTCAAAAATTCGCATGAAGATACAGCCATTGATTGAAACGCAAAATGAAGTTTTTGATCCTACCCGGACTCCGGCCCGCGAGGGCTTTTTCTTTCCACCGGAGTGGCACCCGCACGTGGCCACCTGGCTGAGCTGGCCGCATACCGAAGCGTCCTGGACCCGCAACCGACAAGATCTGATGTTTCCGGCTTACATCGACTTTATTAAGGCCATCGCTGAGAGCGAACAGGTGTGCATCAACGCCCATAACGACATCGTCATTCAGGCCGCTAAACTTCGGCTGCTGGCGGCCGGTGCCGATATGAGCCGCATCACGCTCCTGCCCCACCCCACCAACGACTCGTGGTGCCGCGACCACGGTCCGGCCTTTCTCATCAATCCAGCCAAAAAAGAACGGCTGATCGTGAACTGGGGCTACAACGCCTGGGGCAACAAATACCCGCCCTACGACCGCGACGACCTGATTCCGGTGCAAATTGCTCACTACCGGAAGCTGGAGTACGTTACGCCGGGAATTGTTATGGAAGGCGGGTCGGTGGAGTTTAACGGGGCCGGAACGGTGCTGACCAGCCGGGCCTGTCTGCTCAACCAAAACCGCAATCCTTACCTCACGCAGGCCCAGATCGAGCAGTATCTCTGCAATTACTATGGGGTTCAGCAAGTGCTTTGGGTAGAAGAAGGCATCGTGGGCGACGATACCGACGGCCACATCGACGATACGGTTCGGTTTGTGAATGAGGATACCGTTATTGCCGCCTACGAGTCGAACCCCAACGACGACAACTTTCCCTTTTTGCAGGAAATTCATCAGGAACTGAAACAAATGCGACTCCTCAACGGCAAGCCGCTAACGATTGTCGAACTGCCCATGCCCGACCCCGTTTTCAGCGATGGGCTTCGGCTTCCGGCTTCTTATGCCAACTTCCTGATTACCAACGGCTCCGTTATTGTACCGACGTTCCGGTGCGCCACCGATCAGCGGGCATTAGACATCATCGGCGCGTGCTTCCCCAACCGCAAAATCGTTGGCATCGATTCAACCGATATTGTCTGGGGCTTAGGCAGTTTCCATTGCCTGAGTCAGCAGGAGCCGAGTGTTTAATGAATAATGTAAAATGATTAATGAACAATAGATAGCTCGTCCCCTACTTCAGTATACACTGTTCATTAATCATTTTACATTCTTTAAAGTCCATGTACGACAACAAAACTTTCCGCTCCGTCGCAAATACCCCCAACGGCGAGGTGAGTGGCAATACGCTGTTTCATTATCATCAGCAAGACCAAATCGTCTGGGCCGACTACAGCGGTGGGACCATTGTGAAAGGGTTTCTCCTGGCTAAGGTGCTGGCCGATAACTGCTTAGATATGCGGTATGAGCACATCAACACAAAGGGTGAGTTGATGACGGGCCGTTGCCACTCCACACCCGAACAACTTCCCGACGGGCGAATTCGGCTCTATGAACGCTGGCAGTGGACCGGTGGCGAATCCACGCCGGGCGATAATTCATCCGGCGAGTCGATTATTGAGGAAGTTATTAGCTGAGTTTTAGAGGCTGTCTAAAAATTAGATTTCTGTTGGCCCGGTTTTACCCCCAACCCCCTGAAGGGGGCTTTGTCCGTCGTGGAAATAAGCCCCCTTCAGGGGGTTGGGGGTAAAACCGGGCCTGTTTTTATGAAATTTAGACAGCCTCTTACAAAACCATACCTAATCCATTAGTGCTCACCGGAAAATACTTCTCCCCCGCCATAGGTGTTCCAAACGGACTGCATATAAGACGTGTAAGCGTTCAGAAACGTGATTTCTCCCGCTTGCTTTTGAATGATTGACTCTTTTTCGGCTACTAACGCTTTCACCCAACCGGCAGGCTCTACAACTCCATTCCCGTTCTGCACCAGATGATAATTCTGTAAAATGTCGGGTGTTGTTCCCAGCGCGTTTGCAATCTGGGGCAGGCGTTTGGCGCAGGCTTCGTCGCTGTTTTCAGTCCGCCAATACGTTGGCTGACTCATATGCATTTTTTCGGCTACTTCAACCTGGGCTATGTGATTGTCTTTCCGGTACTGTTTGATATTGGCCGATAGAATCATAAACGATGAGCGTAGGGATGGCTATGAAGTGTATGGCTATGACGACAAATAACGGAAAAGGTTGCGAACTTCATGCATTCATGTTTATTAGAGAAAAGTACTCAAATCTTCATAAACCACTGATAGTCAACAATGTATAAGTTAGGGGCAAGCACAATGTGCCCAATTTCTGTTTATAATTTATTTAGTAGTCTTAACTTGAATAAAATATGAATAAAAATTGAATAAACATGAATAAGAACAAGCCATTTTTTGCGTCACCTTTGGGTCGTCAATCGCCCGAAGCATGGCTTTTTTGGATACCCTTTTAAACACGACCGACGAGAACGCAATCGTAACGCTCCACGACTTGCTGAAGGGACTGCGGGCGAAGGTGACACGGGCAACCGTGGAAGAGTCGTTATTACAACATCCTGACTTTCCGAGTTTGCTTAGCCTGAGCGATGTACTAACCGATTGGCGGGTTGAGAACACAGGGCTACAACTGAATACCATTGAACAACTGCGCGAATTACCCCTACCCTTCATTGCTCACCTCCAAAAAAACAACGGCTGGTATGTGTTGGTGAATGGTTTACAGGGAGATACAATTACATACACAGATAGCGGTGTTGGCCGTAAAACCGAGTCACTCATTGATTTTGAGAAGAAGTGGTCGGGTGTGGTGCTGTTGGCTGAAGCTGATGAACAATCGGGCGAAACCGATTATACCACAAAGCGCATTCAGGAACGGCTGGACGAAGCAAAGCAACCATTTTTGTTGATTGGCGCTTTAGTAACTTCTCTGTTTGTCCTTCTGAGTGTGGCACAGGACCTTACCGCTCCCGATTGGCTTCTGATAGTAACCAAAGCAACGGGCCTAATTCTGAGTGGTTTGTTAGTCGCTAAACAGTTGGGCAGTAAAAACGCCCTAACCGACCGACTGTGCCGTATCAACAGCAAAACCAACTGCGACGATGTGCTTAACTCGCCAGCAGCCAAACTGTGGGGCTGGTTAAGTTGGACCGATATTGGCTTGATCTACTTTGCCGGGGGCTTACTTACTGCGTTACTGATGGGTATGCAACCACCGCTACGCTCAGGGCTACATGGGCTGGCGTTGCTGGCCCTGCCCTACACGGTATTTTCTGTTTAGTATCAGGGCTTTGTGTTGCGGCAGTGGTGCCCATGTGTTTGGGCGTGCAGGGCGTATTACTTATAGCATTTAGTCAGATGGTGCTGAAGGCTCAAAACTACGGTTTTTCGTTGAAATTATACACAAGCATTTTTTTCACAATCAACACCCTTCATTTAGTCTGTCAACTACTATTTAGCCATGTATGTGTGTCGTGTAAGGTGGCGTAGTGGTGAACTAATCACCTTAAAAACGGATTATGTAGCTGAAACAAGTTCAACTAAATAAACTCATTTCAGTCATGGCAGCAGGAACACATGCCGTAGAAGCGACCGACGCGAACTTCAACGAACTCATAAATTCTGACAAACCCGTTTTAGTAGATTTCTGGGCCGAATGGTGCGGTCCCTGTAAGATGATCGGGCCGGTTGTTGAACAACTCGCCGGTGAATACGAAGGGCGGGCCGTTGTTGCGAAAATGGACGTTGACCAGCATTCGCAGGTGCCCGCTAAATTTGGTATCCGCAGCATTCCAACCCTGATGATTTTCAAAAATGGTCAGTTGGTCGATAAAGTAATCGGTGCCGTTCCCAAAAATGTACTGGAGCAAAAACTCCAGGGCGCTTTGGAACCCGCAACGATTTAAGTTTTTAGTTTTTATAGAAAAAGCCGCTCCCGATTGTTCGGGAGCGGCTTTTTTTTAGAGAATGACCTACACCAGCATCCGCATCGGGTCTTCGAGCAGTTGCTTCACCGTTTGCAGGAAGGCTGCGCCCGTAGCTCCATCCACCACGCGGTGGTCGCAGGAGAGCGTCACTTTCATGACGTTTGTTGGCTTCGCGACCGGAACGCCAGCCGCATCGCCTTCAAACTTCACGGTTTGTTTAATCGTGCCAACAGCCAGAATGCACGAATCGGGCGGGTTGATGATAGCCGTGAACTCGTCGATGCCGAACATGCCGAGGTTTGAAATAGAGAACGTACTGCCTTCCCAATCTTTCGGCTGTAGTTTCTTGTCTTTCGCTTTCCCAGCCAAATCTTTCACTTCGCCCGAAATAGTCGACAGCGTTTTCTGGTCGGCATTCCGCACGACCGGAACCAGCAAGCCTTCATCAACAGCGACGGCGACCCCGATATGCACATACTTATACTTCCGAATTTTATCGCCCAGCCACGACGAGTTCACGTTCGGATGCTGTTTGAGGGCCAGCGCAGCGGCTTTAATGACGAAATCATTGAACGATACCTTCACCGGGCTAAGTCCGTTGACTGTTCCGCGCAGTTCCATTGCCTTGTCCATGTTGATTTCCATGGTCAGGTAAAAATGCGGGGCGGTAAACAGGCTTTCACTCAACCGGCGGGCAATTGTTTTCCGCATCTGGCTAAGCGGAATATCTTCGTAGTCGCCCCCTGCTGCGGGCGTAGGAGCAGGTGTTGGTGCGGATTGAGCCGCAGGGGCTGGAGCAACAGCCGGTGATGGAGCAGCCGGTTGATTTGCCGGAGCCGCTTTGCCGGGCACAAACGACTCGACATCGCTTTTCACAATGCGCCCTTCGGGGCCAGTGCCATGCACCTGCGTTAGGCTAATGCCCTTTTCTTCGGCAATGCGTTTAGCCAATGGAGAGGCTTTTACGCGCCCGTTCGATTCAGCGCTATCACCCGTGCCACCGCCATACGACAAATCCGTGTCGGCATTGGCGGGTAGGTCAGCCTGCGGGTTTTGCTGAGCGGTTGTTTGTTGGCTACCACCTTCGCCAGTCGCGGCCTGAGCCGTTGCAGGGGTGGTTCCGCCATCGAGCAGAACTTTGAAATTTGTACCTTTCTCGCCGACAACCGCAATAATATCGTCAACGGCAACCGATGCCCCTTCCTTCACACCGATATACAACAGCGTGCCTTCTTCGTAGGCTTCGAGGTCCATAGTGGCTTTGTCGGTTTCGACTTCGGCCAGTACATCGCCCGACTTCACCGTGTCGCCTTCTTTCTTATGCCACGCCACAATGGTGCCTTCGGTCATGGTGTCGCTCATTTTCGGCATCCGAATCACTGACGCATTTACGTTCTCTGCCGGAGCTGCCGAAACCGCTTTAGGGTCGGGCAGTTTAGTGGCGGTTTCGTTGGTGGCCGCCCCATTCGGTGCTGGTGCTGGTTGCGCCGGTGCTGATTCCGGCTTAGGAGCCGCTGCAGCCGGTGCTTCCTGACTACCGCCGGTTGATCCGTTTAGAAGGGCTTTGTAGTCTTCTCCATCGGCTCCAATAACGGCCAGAACGCCATCTACCGGCACCGATGCCCCTTTTTCAACACCGATATAGAGCAACGTACCCTCATCGTAGGCTTCGAGGTCCATGGTGGCTTTGTCGGTTTCAACTTCGGCCAGTACGTCGCCGGATTTCACTTTATCGCCCACTTTCTTGTGCCACTCCGCAATGACGCCTTCAGTCATGGTGTCGCTCATCTTGGGCATTCGGATTAATTCAGCCATAAGTAGCTATATAAGTATCGGGTTATACACGCGGTTGAGGGTCAAAATTAACGGAAAGGATGGAAGGAAAAAAGGAGAATGTTGCGTGAAGAATGATGCGTGAAGCGTGAAGAATATTTTGTCAACTTTTTTTATTTTTCACTCCTCACACATCCTTCTTCACTCTTTATTCCACCCACAACACGAGGCCTTTCAAATAGCCCCCTTCGGGGTGAAATAAACTAACGGGGTGGTCGGCGGGCTGGCTCAGGTGATGCAAGACCCGCACCTGTCGCCCAGCTTCGATGGCAGCCGCCACAATGGTGTTGTAAAACAGTTCCCGATCCACCACCTGCGAACACGAGAACGTAAACAAAATCCCGCCCTTTGCGACCCGGCGCAACCCTTCAGCGTTCAGTCGTTTATAGCCCTGCACAGCCCGGTGACGCGCCGATAAACTCTTGGCAAAGGCGGGTGGGTCGAGCACGACAACATCGTACTGATGGTCATGTTTTTTTAGATAATGCATTACATCTTCAGTATGGGCTTGGTGCGGTCCGTCGCTACGGTTTGTCTCACTATCGCCAAAATTGGCCAGGATGTTCTGGTTGGTCAGATCAATAGCCTTTTGCGAAACATCAACCGAGTGCACCGAACTGGCCCCGGCTTTGAGCGCGTATATTGAGAAACCGCCCGAATAACAGAAGGCGTTCAGGACCTTTTTGCCCTGGGCATATTGTGCCAGCAAGGCCCGATTGTCGCGCTGGTCGAGAAAAAAGCCGGTTTTTTGCCCCGTTATCCAGTCAACAAGAAACGTGTTGCCGTTCTCCTGAACCGGGTGTGGCACAGGCGTTCGACCAACGAGATAGCCGTTGGTGACGGTTGCTCCGTATTCGTCGGGTAGTGTATCGGCACTTTTGTCGTACACCGCCTGCAATTCATCGCCGAAAACATGTCTTAGGGCTTCGGCGATGATGTCGCGCTCGCGGTGCATCCCGATGGAGTGCGCCTGCAATACGGCAACGCCATTGTATATATCCACAATCAGACCCGTGCAGCCATCGCCCTCACCATGCACCAGCCGGTAGCAATTGGTCTCTCCGGTAACGATTACCTGCCGGATGCTGCGAATATGCGCCAGTTTCTGGGTCCAGTAGGGCAAATCGGGGGTAACGGGTCCGCCCGCTGTAGCGCCAAATGAGAAAATACGGACGGCAATGCTGCCGTCGTGATAGTGACCAGTAGCCAGAAACCGGCTCTTATTGTCAAACACCTCTACCACATCGCCATCATTGAGGTCGCCCTCATAGCGGCTGATAGCCCGTGAAAATACCCAGGGGTGAAACCGCCGAATGGCTTCGTCGCGCCCGGCCTGTAGATAGATTTTGGAAAACGTCATTCGTATTTAGAAAAGACCGCAAAGATACGTCTCTAAAAAATGATGAATTATAAATTATGAGTTATTGACTTGAAGAATAATCATTCATCATTCATCATTCATCATTCATCGTTTTACACAAAACCGTCACATCTTTACGTTTTAAACCCGCAAACTTTTTTCTATCATGCAACGACGCAATTTCATTAAACAGTCTGGTCTGCTCACAGCCGGCGCTTTTGCCCTGGGCCAGGCTGATTTATTCGCCAATGCCCCCGCCAAGACCATTAGCCCATTTGGGGTTCAACTCTACAGCGCCCGCGATGTACTGCCGAAAGACCCCAAAGGCATCATGACACAGTTGGCGAACATGGGCTACAAACAATTCGAGAGCTTCGCCGGAGCACAGGGCTTTTTGTGGGGTATGGAACCAAAAGAAATGAAGTCGTTTCTCGACGGGCTGGGCGTGAAAATGGTTAGCACCCACTTCAATTTTAAAGGGCAGGTCGACAAGCCGGACGAACTCAAGAAAAGCATCGAAATGGCGCAGGGAGCCGGATTGACCTACCTGCTGTGTCCGCATATGGGGCCGCAAAAATCATGGGACGACTGGAAGAAAGTTGCCGACCAGTTCAACAAAGCGGGCGAAGAAATTGGCAAGGCGGGCTTAAAATTCGGCTACCATAACCACGATTATTCGTTCCGGCCAATGGATGGCAAGCTCCCGCAGGAATTTCTGCTGGCCAACACCGACCCTAAAAACGTGATGTTTGAACTGGACCTGTGCTGGATTGACGTGGCGGGTGTGAACACGGCCGAACACCTCAAAAAATACGGCAACCGTTACGAACTCTGCCACGTTAAAGACTATACCATCAAAGAAGGCAAGCCTGTTCAGAACGACATTGGCAAAGGCAATGTGGACTTCAAAAAGACCCTGCGTATCGCCATGGACAGCGGCATCAAGTATTTTTTGGTTGAGCAGGAAGAGTACCCCGAATCGCCAATGGTAAGCTTGAAGAATGATGCCGAGTATATGAAGAAGTTGTCGGTCTGACCTACCTTAGTGAGTTACGGCAAGTGCCGTAACTCACTAAATTTGCCCATGCTAAAATCCGGGAAAGAGCCATTTCAATCACAGGGCACAAATTTACCTGTCAATCTGCTGAATTTCTGGCAGTGGTCCCATTCTGATTTGTTGTCCAATACACTCAGAGGACAACTTGCTGAATTCATAATTTCTACCGCTATTGACCTTGAAAATACACAGCGTATCGAGTGGGAT
Organism: Spirosoma areae; assembly: GCF_054781775.1. Taxonomy (NCBI): domain Bacteria; kingdom Pseudomonadati; phylum Bacteroidota; class Cytophagia; order Cytophagales; family Cytophagaceae; genus Spirosoma; species Spirosoma areae. The sequence continues at coordinate 113,590 of NZ_BAAGTT010000040.1, forward strand.
GCCTATGATTTACGAACCCTAAAAGGCTTAAAAATTGAAGTAAAATCTTCTGCTTACCTACAAAGCTGGACACAAAAAAAGGAGTCACTAATTCGATTTGGCATTTCGGAAACACTTGGTTGGGATGCGGCAACAAACACCTACGCACCAGCAGTCAGCCGACAAGCAGATTTGTATATTTTCTGTCTATATACCCATAAAGATAAGCTAACAGCTAATCCATTAAATTTAGACCAGTGAGTGTTTTATTTACTTCCAACCCCTATCCTGAATCAATATTTACCCCAGCAAAAAACCATTAGTTTATCGAGTTTATTAAATTTCAATCCCACAACATGCACTTATAACCAACTCAATAGTAAGATTGGAGAATTTGAAAGTGAATTATTAGAAAAACGTTAATCCTCGCTCCTCGCCGAAAACAACCGTTTCAGCCAGCTTTTCTTCTCTTCTACTTCTTCTTTCTGCTCCCCGTCTGTAAGCTGGTATTTCGCTAAAGTCCGCAAGTCGGGCTGTCCTGCATCGACCCAGCAGGTGTACCAGAAATCGCCCACCATTTTGACCGACGCCCGCATCTGACGTTCGACCTGCCCGCGCAGCCGTTCGTGGTATTGCTGCGAAAAATCGGCTGAGTACACTTTGGTTGTGATGCCGTTACGCTCCTCAAAACCAAATTTGCGGGTTTCACCCACTTCCTCCGTTAGTTTCTGCTCAAACCGAAGTACCGAATCCAGCGCAGCATTTGCGTTGAATACGGCTCGCCAGGCCGCTTTTTGGGGCGAATAGACGTACTCGGCCTGCCCCGTCAGAAAATCGTAATCTGTACTGAACATCTCCGGCAACCGCGACTCCCAAAAGCCGTGAATACCCTGCTGATTCGTTAATTGCCCATTGTAGTTGCGAGTCGTGTGCAGCGGCACGTTGGCATCGGCAATGTAATGACCCAAATCAGCGGCTACGCGCAGAATTCGCCGGACATCCCGCTGCTTAAAGGCCTCGGTCAATTGATACTTCGTCAGTTGAATTTGCCAGGGAACCAGCCCATGCAATGCCAGCGTGTCGGCTCCGTAACGGTCAGTAGCATCTTTGTAATAGCGCGGCAACGTAGTAGCGGACGTGTCTGGATACGCGTCGAGGTCGATGAAATGACGTGGCGCTTCGCCCACAACGGCATACCGGCGTTTGTCGGGATTTACCGCATTGTCGGCCAGGAAGCCAATGTGCTTTTTAAACAGAGGCATCATCTCCACTGGCAATGTAAAAACCGCTAACCGGTTAATCTGCTGGTGGGCGTAGAAGCCCCATTTTGGCCGATTGGCATCTGGTTTTTCAATAGGCCGCGGGCTTCCGTTCACTAAACTTCCGAAAAAAAAAGTGGCTGAAACTAACAACCAAATAAAACCGTTGTACATTTGACAGAACATGGTACTTTACAGTGAAAATCATTAACTATTCAGCTAAAGCGCCATGTCATTCAGAACAAAATTTGGAAAAATGAACAAATCTCGAATAATCATGAATGCTAAATCGAAGGGATATACCCTCATTGTTGTGTTGCTGTGCGCTTTTGCTTTAACAATCTACGGTGCCTACTCACCTGCGCGGAAAGCTCAAAAACAGCAGATTGTGTGTGTTAAATTCAAAAAAGGGGTCGAAACTGGAGCTGTTGAACAGCACATGAATGGTTTTGCGGCTCTAAAGCATGAAATTCCACAGGTCGTTGGTTATACGTCGGGTAAGACAATTTTGCCAAATCAGGCTGTTGCAGACTATGACGTAGTACATTACCTTACGTTTCAGAGTGAGGCCGATATAAAATTATTTGAGAACAGCGAGGCCTACAAACAGTTCGTTTCGGGGAACAAAGGAATCTGGGAAAAAACGCTGATTGTCAACGCCGATATTCGCCAGTAAGCGCGTGTAACAGAAAGAATTTCGGCTGGAACTATTGATAGTTCCAGCCGAAATTCTTATTTTTGCGCCCTCATATCGCGACAACGATTTCATTATATACCAATGGCAAACCATAAGTCATCAAAAAAAGCAATCCGGTCGAGTGCTAAAAAGCGTTTACAGAACCGTTACCAGCATGTTACCACCCGGAACATGGTGAAAAAATTACGTCTTACCACCGACCATGCTATGGCGGTTGAACTGTTCAAAACAGTGTCGTCGGCATTGGACAAACTCGCCAAGCGCAACATTATTCATAAGAACAAAGCATCCAATAACAAGTCGAAACTGGCTCGTTTGGTCAATAGTCTGAAAACTGCTGCCGCTTAATTCGTAGCCCGTTGTAGTTCTCTGCTGTTTCGGGCGATATCTTATCCTACAACCTTACCTTTTTGCGGGTAAGGTTTTTTTGTGCATTTTGTCAACGAAAATCACTTCGTGACTGACTTGCACTTATGACGTATCAGACATCCGGCACCATTCAGAGTTGGGCCGAAGAGGACCGCCCGCGCGAAAAACTTATGCTCAAGGGCAAAGCGGCCCTCTCAGAGGCCGAACTCATTGCCATTCTGATTAACTCCGGCACCGTTGACCTAACCGCCGTCGATGTAGCCAAAATTATTCTTAAAAGCGTCAATAACAACCTCAATGACTTAGCCAAACTAAGCATTAAAGACCTCTCGAAATTTCGGGGTATCGGCGAAGCAAAAGCGATTAGCATCATAGCTGCACTCGAACTGGGCCGCCGGCGGAAAGAACAGGACCGCCCATTACGGGCACGGGTAACATGCTCGCGGGATGCGTATAACGAGATGATCCCGCACCTGATCGACAAGCCGCACGAAGAATTCTGGATTTTGCTGATGAACCGCGCCAATGAGATTCTGCGGCCCGTGCAAATCAGCACGGGGGGCGTATCGGGTACGGTAGCCGATCCCAAGCTGATTTTCAAGCAGGCCATCGAGCATCTGGCTTCCTCAATGATTTTGTTTCATAATCACCCGTCGGGCAACCTGATGCCGTCGCAGGCCGATAAAGATCTCACCAAAAAACTCAGAGACGCCGGGCGGCTCTTAGACATTCCTGTTCTCGACCATTTGATTTTTACGGACAAAGCCTATTATAGTTTTGCTGACGAGGGAATTCTGTAGACTACCGATTTAAATCTTCAACCCGCCCAACACCTCCGCCCGGCTGATTTCGCGAACCTGACCGGGCGTCATGCCCCCGGCGGTGAGGCTCTCGATGGCCCAGCGCACGAGCCGAAGGGTCGGAAAACCCACACCAGCCGTCATTTTACGGACTTGCCGGTTTTTGCCTTCGTGAAGCGCGATAGACAACCAGGAAGTCGGAAGGCTGGCCCGGTAGCGAATCGGGGGTGTACGCTCTGGTAAAATTGGTTCGTTAATGATTTGGGGGTCGGCGGGAAGCGTATGATAGGGTTTTCCATCTACCGATATGGTAACGCCCACCGATAACCAGCGGCAGGCTTCATCCGTCAACACACCTTCGACCTGCACGTAATACGTCCGGTTATGCCGAAACTTCGGATTCAGCAGCCTATGATTCAACTGCTTATCATTAGTCAGCAATAATAGTCCTTCGCTGTCGGCATCAAGACGACCAACGGGATACACATCGGTTGGGAAATCAAAGTCTACGTCGGCAAGGGTCGGCTTGTCCCCTTCCCGACTGAACTGAGAGAGCATAAGATAAGGTTTGTAGAGAAGAAAATAGCGAGACGTTGTCAATGTATCAATCGTTCTTTAGAACCGAATATTCTTCATTGAAAACTTCCTCCCACGTCAACGTTAGCAGCCCGGACCTGCACTGTGTTTCTTCTTCGGCTTTTCGGACGGCTTGTTGAGTGGTTTTATCCCAGATTTCAGTAACAAACCGGCGATTTAGACTTGGTTTCTCCTGCCTGATCTCCTCAATATTTTCTCGAGCATCTAAAATAGAGACCGCCCAGCTACCAGAACGTTTTTCGGGCTGAATTTTCCATTTAACGATGTGCATCATTAGCTGTGAAAGCTGGCTACGTAATGCTCTTTTTAACTCCTGCGACATACTGTCCATTAATTGCTGTAACCCTTCCGACACCTGTGCGTAGTCGTGCTCGGCCAGTGTGCTCTGAAGTACGGCTATCGTATCGACGTATGAGGTCGCTGTCAGTTCTTCCCAATCTCGTTTCATCGCATAGCTTTTTAAGGCTAAAGTACAGAATAATGAGTGAAAGGGTGCGTAACCGGCCTTCACTCTTTAGCTCTTTCACCGCCCAGGGAGCTGCCCATTGACAGCCACACTGGGCAATGGTCAGCATGAACAGCGTCGGGAAGCATCCGGCAATCAGCAATTTGGTCGCGTAGGTTGTCGGTTACGGAAGCGTAGTCGATACGCCACCCTTTGTTGGCAGTTCGCATACCGGGGCGGTAACTCCACCAGCTATACGCTACTTCATCAGGATATTTGTAGCGGAAGGCATCGGTCAGGCCGGAATTGAACCAGCGGTCCATCCAGGCGCGTTCGTGGGGCAGAAACCCCGTGGTGTTTTTGTTACGAACCGGGTCATGAATGTCTATGACATTGTGGGCAATGTTATAATCACCTACGATAATGAGTTTGGGTCGGGTTTTCCGCAGGTTTTCTACGTAATCGTAAAAATCACCCAGAAACGCCATCTTGACGCCCTGCCGCACCTCACCGGTGGTGCCGGAGGGGAAATAGCAGTTCAGTAGCGTCATATCGTCAAAGTCGGTGCGAAGGATGCGGCCTTCACAATCATAAATAGCTAATCCACAGCCCAGTACAACGTTGGTGGGCGCAATTTTAGAAAACGTTGCTACGCCGGAGTAGCCTTTTTTTTCAGCCGCATGCCAATGGCATTGATAGCCTAACTGCTCAAAAACCGACAGGTCTACTACATCCGCTGTGGCTTTAACTTCCTGAAAGCAAAGTATATCAAACTGGTGTTGAGCCAGCCAGTTAATCAGGCCATTGCGGATGCCCGCCCGGATGCCGTTGATGTTGTAGGAAATCAGTTGCATGGTAGGTAAACACAGAGATAACGGAGGAATCACGGAGGTCACGGAAAATAAATGCTCTGTGACCTCCGTGATTCCTCCGTTATCTCTGTGTTTAAGATAAAATTCATAAAGGCCCCGGCACTAATTCATTCTCTGTTGCCCGGATGCGTTTTTTATCCGTGAACAACAGCACAAACAGAATCAGAACGGCAGCCGCGATACCCGCCGGAACGAGCCAGACGCCTAACCAATCTTTGGTACCGTCGGGACGGGTGTAAGCATCCAGCACTATGCCCGACAGTTTGGAGCCAATGCCCATGCCAATGCCATACGTAGCAATCGAAATCAGGGCCTGCGCCGACGATTTGATTTTTTCGCCCGCTTTGTTATCCGTGTAAATCTGACCCGTTACGAAGAAGAAGTCGTAACAAACGCCGTGCAGAACAATTGCCAGGTAGAGCATCCACTCGCCCGAACCGCCGTCGCCGTAGCCAAAGCAAACAAACCGGACAATCCAGGCAATCAGACCAACGATGAGCATTTTTTTGACGCCCAGGCGCGTGTAGGCCAGCGGAATCAGCAACATAAAAATAACCTCGGAAGCTTGCCCCAACGACATTTTATTCTCTACATTCTGCATCCCGCCATCCGTTAGGGAGGGGTTGGCCATAGCATAATAGAACGAGAGTGGAATGCAGATAAGCACCGACGACAGAAAGAAAATGGCAAACGAACGGTCTTTAAAGAGCCGGAACGCATCCAGTCCCAGAATCTGCGAAACCGACGTAGACACCGTAGCTTTGGGTGGCGTATTGGGCAGGAAGAACGAGAAAATACCCAGCACTACCGACGAGTACATCGACAGTTGGAAAATCGTCACCTTGTCGCCGAACCCGTAGAACCCAACAATGTTCGTGACCACAATCCAGGCAACGGTGCCCAGCACGCGGATGCCCGGGAACTCTTTCTCGGGGCTGGTCATCTGCTGCATGGCAATGGATGAGGTCAGGGCCAATGTGGGCGCGAAGGTGAGGCAGTACCCCAGAATCAGGTAGAAAAAGTTGTCGGGATTGGTGTTTTGCGTGATGAAATACAGCACCACCGCGCCCAGCAGATTCAGGATACCAAGAACTTTTTGCGCGGCAAAATACCGGTCGGCAATCATCCCGACGAAGAAGGGCGCAATAATCATGGCCAGCGAAAAAGCCGCATAGGCATTACCGACCTGATCGCCGGTCGAATGGAGTTGCGTTAAGAGGTATTTGCTCATCTGGCCATACCAGGCTCCCCACACAAAAAACTGGAGGAACATCATGATCGAGAGCTTAACGCGGGTTGTTGAGAGCATTGCTGGTTCAGGAGTTTAAGGTTTTAGCCAATGAAGGTAAGTAACGACCGTCAGCCCTGCAAGCCGATTGGCCCCGAAAGTTGCCGATGGTGCATAATGTAGCTGCTTCTTCAGCGTTTATAACTAAACTCATATCGTCTTTCGAAACAGGAATCCTATCTTTGACGCAATTTCTGACTAAACTAATTCATGAAAAAACAATTGATTACCCTTGTTGCTCTCGTGGCAATTCCGGCTTTCTCCTTCGCGCAAACTGCCGATGAAATACTTGATAAGCACGTCGCGGCATTAGGCGGGGCCGACAAAGTGGCTGCCGTTAAAACAATGGAACTTGAGCAAACGATGGCTGTAATGGGGATGGAATTAACCTCGAAAAGCAATTATGTAGTTGGTAAATCCATGCGGAGTGATGTATCGGTAATGGGCCAGCAAATCACGACCGTCATAGATGGCGACAAGGGCTGGGCCATCAATCCAATGCAAGGGGGTAGTGGCGCACAGGATATGCCCGCCGAAGCCCTGAAAGCAGCCAAAAACCTTACGGAACCGCAGATGCTACACTTAGCCTACGTGAAGGCGAACAAGTATCCGTATGAGTTGATTGGTAAAGAGAAATACAACAGCAAAGATGCGTTTAACCTGAAAGTAACTCGTCCCGAAGGTGCCTTTAACTACTTTATTGATGCCGATACGTATCAGCTTATGGGCCTGAAAGGGACTGGGCCACAGGGCGAAGTCACGGCTACGTTCTCCGATTATAAGGCGCAGGATGGCCTTACAATGCCTTATGCAAGTGAAATCACCGCTCCCGGCGCTCCCGGTCCGATCACGGCTAAAACGACGAAAGTTTCGGTGAATAACACCGTTGACCCGGCAATTTTCGCTAAACCAAAATAAAATTCAGTTTCTATTTAAAAAAAAGAGACCCAGGTACTGGGTCTCTTTTTTTATGGCCAACTATTCATCTGCAAATTTCGCTCTTTGCCGCCCTAAATTCCGATATTTGAGAATTAACAACCTGATTCTCATGAAATCCATCCCTCTACTCAAAACGATTATTCCCCTGACTGCGCTGGCTTTTTGCGGGCTCAACACCTCGGCGCAGACACTTACGGGCTTCCTTCCAGCCCGGCAGGCCGCGCAGGTCAAACTCGAAACGGAGTTCAAGACCAAACAATCGTCGGCAGCTTTCAAAAATCACCTCGAAAAACTCAGCAGTGTACCGCACATTACTGGCTCAAAAGAAAACGAACAGGTGCGCGACTACATTGCCGAAACCATGCGAAAAGCGGGCTGGCAGGTAGACATCTACCCGCACGACGTGCTCCTGCCCAAAGGCCCCGGCGACATTGCCGTTGAACTGGTCGAACCGATTCGGCAGCCGCTGAACATTCGGGAGTTTATTTTCAAAGAAGACAAATACGCCAGCGACCCGCGCCTGACGCCCGGCTACAACGCCTGGTCGGGGTCGGGCGATGTGACCGCCGAAGTCGTGTATGCCAACTATGGCCGCAAAGAAGATTTCGAGCAGTTGAAAGCGATGGGTATTTCGGTGAAGGACAAGATCGTGCTGGCCCGGTATGGCGGTAATTTCCGGGGCTATAAAGCGCAGTTTGCCCAGGCTGCCGGAGCGAGTGGCGTCATCATTTTCACCGACCCCGCCGACAGTGGCTATATGCGTGGCCTGACGTTTCCCGAAGGCCCTTTTTACAGCGAGAGCGTGATTCAGCGGGGATCGTTAATCACAACACCCTATACCGGCGACCCGCTCACGCCCGGCGAAGCGGCCCTGCCGATGGATGCCAAGAACACGCCCAAACGACTCGATCCGAATGCAGTTGGCATCCACAAAATTCCGGTGACGCCCCTCCCCTACGGCTCGGCCACCGAAATTCTCAAACGTATGACCGGCGCTCAGCCCGTTCCGGCGGGCTGGCAGGGTGGTTTGCCCTATACCTACCGGCTCGAAGGCGGGCCAGGTCTGAAAGTCCGGTTAATGGTGAAGCAGGAGAAAGCGATTCAGCGCATTTATCAGGTTGTGGGCACACTAACCGGGGCCGAGTTTCCCGATGAATGGATTATTGCCGGTTGCCATTACGATGCGTGGTCATTTGGCGCTACCGATCCTAATTCGGGTACGGCTATGCTGCTGAGCCTGACCGAGTCGATGGGTAAGCTGGCGAAAGCCGGTCAACGGCCCCGGCGCACCATTAAGGTCTGCCACTGGGATGCCGAAGAGCCGGGCGTGATTGGGTCGGCGGAGTGGAGTGAGCAGTTCCGCGATGAATTAAGCCAGAAAGCCGTTGCCTACATGAACTACGATGCCGCCGTGTCGGGCCGGACGTTCGGGGCCAGCGCGTCGCCCTCGATGAAAAAGCTCATCATTGAGGCCACGCAGGCGGTGCAATACCCCGACTCCAACAAAACGGTTTATCAGCATTGGCTGGGGCAGAAAGCCGCGGGTAACCCCACCCGCGTAACGGGTTCATCGGCTCCGGCGATGGCTGCGGGCGAACCAACCATTGGCAACCTCGGCGGTGGGTCCGACCATATTGCGCCGTATATGCACATCGGCATTCCGTCGCTGAGTGCAGGCATGGAAGGCCCCACGCTCTACCATTCGCAGTATGACGATTTATATTTCTACGACAAATTCGCCGACCCGACCTACAAAATGGGGCCGATGATGGAGCAGGTAGTCGGCACGATGACCCTCCGGCTCGCCAACGCCGATCTCGTTCCCTACGACATCGCCCGCTACCCGGCCGACTTAGCTGTTCACCTCAAAGCGGCTGAAAAAGCGATTCAGGCCTACTCGCCAACGTATTCGATTGCGCCCCTGCTGACCGTAGTCGATGAGTTGAAAAAGAACGCCGATGCCTGCGAAATCGCACGGCAGACGTATCTGAAAACGGGTCGCACGGATAAATTAGTGGAGTTGAACAAAGAACTGCGCCTGCTGGAGCGGTCGTTCATCGACCCCAAAGGCAACGCATTCGGCGGTTGGTATAAATCACTCTATGCGTCATCCGACCCGAACAGCGGCTATGCGTCGTGGATGCTACCGGGGCTGTTATACGAAGCGTCACTCAAATCAACGGCCAACCTGCCTGATTTGGAGGCCCGCTACAAAAAAGCCATTCAAACGCTGAGCGATAAATTGCTGGCCTTGTCGCAGGGAATGAGTGGCCCGGCGGCTGTGGGTAGCGGGAAGTAATGCCAAACCTAAAAGGTCTCAAAAAAGACCTTTTAGGTTTTAATAACCGAACTCCCAATCTTCACCAGAGGGGACAATACTGTGCTGATGATTAATGGTAATATAGGGTTCTATACCGCCAAACCAGTCAAGTACCGCTGACCGTTCTAAACGGGTTCTGCTACTACTTATAATTGACAGTAACGACGAGTATGGCCATCCATCGGCCTGGCGGCAAAAACAATGTGATAATATGCATTAGGCAACAAGGGACTGTTGTACATAGTTACGCAGATTATGTACATACAAACATACATTATTTGCGTATCAGACCTAAAAGGTTTTTAAAACCTTTTAGGTCTTAGATGGCCTTAGCCGCTGGCTTCGCGTGTTCGGGCTTAAGTACCACCACATCGCGCACGACACCGCCCCCGTTAATTTTCTCGACCATTTTGTCTAACAACGGTGTGGCCCAGTTGGGGATATACTTATCGGTGGTTTCAATCATCACTTTCGGGAAATCGTACAACGCCCGGCCCAAACCGAACTGGACGGCGCAGCGTTTCATGGCGTCGCTAATGCCGCCTTTCACCGGCTCAACGCTCGTGCGGCTGGCCCCGTCGGTTTTCTTCACGATTTCGCCACCGGGCAGAATGGCCGTAATGGTGCAGAGGAAACCGCCCTCGATTTCCTTGATTTCGTTTTGCCAGCCCGCCCAGCCGAACTGGTCGTCGAAACGCTGCATAACACACCGGTTGGTGATGTACGGCACAACGATAATCTTCTGACCGTCTTTGGTCTGACTCTGCACGCGCCACTCAATTTCCTGTGCCGTGAGCGGGGCGGTTAATGCGTTTAGGTCCATTTGTTGGTTATTGTTTACTGGTTTACTCATAAATCTGTATTCAGTCATTCGCCCGTTGTCGCTTCTGTCTATACTCAGCCAACGAGGTGGTTGACTCCTTGCGGGCTTTCACTTCGTCATAAAGCCGAATATCATCCAGTTCTTTTAATTCGTCAAGAACCTGTTGCCATTGCTGAATGGGCAGTACCACCGAAACACGTTTGCCCTGTTCGTCAGTAATGTATTGTGGGTGAAGGGATTTGTTCATGTTGACAAAATTACAAAGTTCAACAGGTTCACTCCACCAACTTCATCAACTCATTCAGTTTCAATAACGCTTCAATCGGCGTCAACCGGTTCACGTCGATGGCCCGGAGTTTTTCTTTGATGGCTTCAGATTTTGGGTCGCCGGATTCGATGATGCGTAACGCCAACTCCCGTTCGGCAGGCACCGCTTCTCGAATTTTCTCTTTGTTGTTTTCGCGCTGATGCGATGACTCTAATTGCTTCAGAATCTCACTGGCCCGGCTCACAATCTGGGCGGGCATCCCGGCCATCTGCGCCACGTGAATCCCGAAACTGTGCTCCGAACCACCTTCTTTTAGTTTTCTGAGAAAAATAACTTTGTTGCCCATTTCTTTCACCGCCACGTTGTAGTTCTTAATGCGCGGGTTATCGGCAGCGAGGTCGTTGAGTTCGTGGTAGTGCGTAGCAAACAGGGTTTTGGGGCGGCAGTCGGTTTTGTTGTGCAGGTATTCGGTGATGGACCAGGCAATGGACACACCATCGTAGGTACTGGTGCCGCGCCCGATTTCGTCCATCAGCACAAGGCTGCGTTCGCTGAGGTTATTGAGAATACTGGCCGTTTCGGTCATTTCGACCATGAACGTACTTTCGCCCCGCGAGAGGTTGTCAGAGGCTCCAACGCGGGTAAAAATCTTGTCGACAATGCCAATCTCCGCCGATGAAGCCGGCACAAAACTCCCCGCCTGGGCCATCAGCACAATCAGGGCTGTTTGCCGCAGCAGAGCCGACTTCCCGGCCATATTCGGCCCGGTGATGATAATAATTTGCTGCGTTTGGTCGTCTAAGAAAACATCGTTCGGGATGTAGGGTTCACCGGGGGGCAGTTGCTGCTCGATGACCGCGTGCCGACCATCTTTAATGTTTAATACCTTGCTTTCATTAATCTGCGGCCGAACGTATTTGTTCTTGACGGCGACCCGCGCAAACGAAGCCAGCACGTCCAGCACCGACAGCACGCGGGCGTTCTGCTGAATGGCTCCGACATACTCGCCAGCCACCAGCACCAGTTCGTTGAACATCCGGGCTTCGATCTGAAAAATCTGCTCCTCGGCATTCAGGATTTTGTCTTCATATTCTTTCAGTTCGGGCGTGATGTAGCGTTCGGCGTTCACCAGCGTCTGCTTCCTGATCCAGTCCTCTGGCACACGGTTCTTGTGGGCGTGGGTGACTTCTAAGTAATAGCCAAAGACTTTGTTATACGCCACTTTGAGTGAACTGATGCCCGTTCGCTGCACTTCGCGTTCCTGCAACTGCAACAGGTAATCTTTCCCCGAGTAGGCAATGGCCGTCAGTTCGTCTAATTCGGCGTTGATGCCGGGCTTAATCATGCCCCCCTGATTCGACAGGGCCGGTGGGTCTTCGCGCAGTTCGGTTTCGATGCGGTCGATCAGAAACGAAACGGGATTGAGCTGATCGGCATATTTCTTCAATGACGGCGACTCGTTCTGGCTCAACGCCGTAATGAGCAGTTCTTTAATCGGCAAAACGTGTTGCAGCGACCGTTTGAGTTGCAGCAACTCGCGGGGGCTAATCCGCCGAACGGCTACTTTCGAGACTAACCGTTCGAGATCACCAATCTGCCGCAGGTGATTAACCTGTGTCTCAGCTAAGTCAATATCCGACACAAGCAGTTCGACCATGTTGAGCCGTTCATCGATCAATGCTTTTTCTTTAAGCGGCAGATTCAGCCACTTTCGGAGCAGTCGCGCGCCCATCGGCGTAACGGTCTGGTCAAGAATCTGAATCAGCGGCACGCCCCCCTCCTGCTGCGCGGCCGTCAGTTCGAGGTTGCGAATGGTGAAGCGGTCGAGCCAAACGTAACGGTCCTCTTCGAGCCGCGTAACGCGGGTAATGTGCTGGAGGTCTTTGTGTTCGGTTTCGTTGAGGTAATGCAGAATAACGCCGGCGGCAATGATGCCATCGGGCAGCCCTTCGATACCGAAGCCTTTCAGCGAGACGGTCTGAAAGTGCTGTTTCAGGAAGTTGTAGGCGAAGTCGTAGGTGAAGGCCCAGTCTTCGAGGGTATAGGTATGAAATTTATCCCCGAACAACAGGCCAAACTCCTGCCGGTTGCGCTTGCAGTAAAGAACCTCCGACGGGTTAAAACTTTGCAGTAGTTTATCTACATACGCCGAATTACCCTGCGAGGCCAGAAACTCGCCCGTCGAAATATCCAGAAACGACACGCCAAAGCTATCCTCTGTTTTGCCAAAATGGACGGCCGCGAGGTAATTGTTGCGCCGGGTGTCGAGCACGTTGTCGTTGAACGAAACGCCGGGGGTAACCAACTCCGTAACGCCCCGCCGGACAATGCCTTTGGCCAGCGCCGGGTCTTCCAACTGGTCGCAGATGGCCACGCGCTCGCCCGCCCGCACGAGCTTAGGCAGATGAGTATCGAGGGAGTGATGCGGAAAACCGGCAAGTTCTTCGTTGGAGCCGCCGTTGTTGCGTTTGGTGAGCGTGATGCCCAGAATTTTACTGGTTTTCACCGCATCTTCGCCGAAGGTTTCGTAGAAATCACCAACGCGGAAGAGCAGCAACGCACCGGGATATTTGGCCTTAATCTGGTTGTACTGACGGTTAAGGGGGGTTTCGTTTTTCTTTTGTTGAGGCTTTGCTGCGGTGGCTGGTTTCACTGAATACGCTATGTTATTTCAAACAAATATACCAAAATTTGTGCGAATACTAAACACGCTATGCCCCCTCGTAAACTCGCTCTCGACGAACTCAACCGCCTGTCGGTTGACGATTTCAAAGCTGCCGAAAAATTCCCCTACTGCCTGATTCTGGACGACATACGCAGCCTCAACAACGTGGGGTCGGTGTTTCGCACGGCGGATGCGTTCCGGGCGGCCAACCTCTACTTATGCGGCATTACGGGCCAGCCTCCTCACCGCGATATTACCAAAACGGCTCTCGGCGCCACCGAATCCGTTTCCTGGGCCTACGCGCCCGACGTGGTTGTTTTACTCAGGCAATTGAAAGCAGCCGGCTGGCTTGTGGCGGCAGTGGAACAGGCAGAGGGCAGCACGTCGTTAACGGATTTTTCGCCCCATCTAAACAAACCCTACGCGTTTGTGTTGGGTAATGAGGTAACGGGCGTTCGGGATGAGGTTATTCAGATAGCCGACGTAGTGCTCGAAATACCGCAGTTTGGCACAAAACACTCGCTGAATATTGCCGTTACAGCAGGGATTATTTGCTGGCATTTTCTACAAAAAATAACAAAAATTTAATATTGGACTTGCAATTATGAAAATTTAATCGTATTTCTTTGTAGATTTTTTTATTAACAATCCAATATGGCAAACAAGACCACAAAAACCAAACAGAAGTCGCTGGCAGCCGAAATCGTTGATTCGATTGAAACCAAACTCAGCGACGCAGGCAAGGCTACCAAACGAATGAAGAAATCCATCGAGAAATCGGCGGATAAATTGGCGAAGAAACTTGCTAAGCTGATGCACAAGGCCGAGAAGAAGGTCGAAAAGCCAGCTAAAAAGGTAAAAAAAGAGACAGCCAAAGCCGCTAAAAACGCTGGCAAAGCAGCCAAAAATGCCAAACGAACAGCCAATAAAGCCGTAAAGGCCGCTGTTGAATCGGCTACAGCCGTGGCTAACTCGTCTGGCACATCTACCGCCCGGAAACCCGCTCCTGCCCCCAAATCTGTAGCCGCCAAACCAGCCACCCCTCGCCCATCACGAGCCAAAGCTACCAGCAGCCCATCGACCGAAACGCCAGCCGACAACTCATAACGGGCTGTTTTCATGACCGTTTTATAGTATGCCCGCTCAAAGCGGGCTTTTTTGTTGCCATTTCTTGCTTTTTCGGATATATTCGTGTGACATTTACGCCACACTACTGTACGTTTATCCTGTACCTGCTTACTCAAGGTTCCTTACTTAACCCTAACAGACAGCATTATGCTGCATCGTTCTGTTGCTTACCCACTGTTTGCCCTTACCCTACTACTCTTTGTCATCACAGCCGGGTTACTCTATGGAAGCTGGTTATCAATACCCGAGACGGCAACCATAACGGCCCCGTCGGTAAGGTGGCTGGCCCTGTTCGGTCTGATTCTGATAGCACAAGCCCTGATGGGGTATTTGGTGTGGTGGTTTATGCGCCGACGGCACCGCCCTGTTGAACACACTGAAGCACTGCACTCGATTGTCCATGAATTTCAAACGCCTATCACGGCCATCCGAATGGCCGCCGATATTCTGGACTCGCCCATTGCCCACAACCAACCTGAGCGAACGGAAAAATACGTCCGCATTATTCGGGAAGAAGCGGAGCGGCTCCAGCACCAGGTCGAAACCATGCTGACGCTGGCCGGTGCCGACCGCAACACGCTCATATTAAATCCTGAACCGGTTCTGATACACCAGCTTCTGCGGTCCGTAGCCGAACGCCACGGTGATTACCTGCAATTGAATCTGCCGGGCGTTGACCCGTATGTGCTGGCCGACCGGCTTCACCTAACCAATGTATTTTATAATCTGTTAGACAACGCCATAAAATACAGTTCCGGCGAACCGAAAATAACGATACGCACAAAAACCAATAGCGACGGCCTGACGATTGCGGTTCAGGACCGGGGTGTGGGCATTCCGCCCCAATTGGTGGCGCAGATTTTTCAGCCTTTTTTTCGGGTTCATGACCGCAACCAGCCCAGTGTCAAAGGCTTCGGGCTGGGGCTTAGTTATGTGCAGCGAATCATCCAGTCGCATAACTGGACAATATGGGTGAAAAGCGAACTTGGCAAAGGAAGCGAGTTTATGATTCAGGTGCCACCCTCAGCGCTGTTGCCACCTGTCGATAAATAGTTTCAGGTTTAACTAAATTACTTCATGTTCATAGCCTGTCCAGCCTTCGTCACCTTCATGATACCGTTCATAATCCGCCAGTGACCTGGAAACGTGCAAACGAACGGATAGTCGCCGGGCGTGGTTGGCGCGGTGAACTTTAGCCGGTATGTCTGGTCGGGATTAACCAACGGTGTAGCCACAATGACCTGCGAAATAGAAGGGACGTAGTTCTTTTCGGCGCCATCTTTGGCCGTAATCATCTTATCGGCGGCATTCCCGATAATCTCCATGCTCTTGGGTTTGCCAATAACCAGATTGTGCTGCATAGCGTCGGGGTTTTCGAGCACAATCTCAACCGGCTTACCCGCCGTAACGGTAAATTCCTTTTTGTCGAAGCGCATCTCCTCCCGAACGGTTTTTATCCGCACAACCTCCACATTCGGGTCAACCGGCGCTTCTTTGGTCAGTCCCCAGACTTCATATAGTCGGGTCAGGCGTTGGCGATTATCAACTGAAACCGAGTTACTTAAACTGGTTAGAAACGACTTATCAGCCTCGCGAAGCTGCGTGGTTTGTTTCATGTTCCACCCGTCCGATACGCCTTTCACGATGGCTTCACTCTCGGCCGGGTTAAGTCGTTGCGTTTGCCGCAATAAGGCAATAACTGAGTCGATGGGCGCAACAGAGGCATAACTACGCGTGGCCCGTTCGAGGGCGTAGGCACTCAGGCTCTGCGGAGCGCGATAAGTGAGTGTATGCGTGGCGTTGTTGTTCTGTTCGTTACTCTCGGCAATCTTGTTTTCGCGGTCGAGCATGGCCGTAAGCGTGTACTGCCCGGCCCGCTCGAATGTGACGCCCATATCGCCCACCCAGGGTCCATTGTTGGCCTTGCTGATGGTAACGGTTTCGCCGGGTTTGATGCCCGTGCTGTGCGTTATGCTCACGAAATCAATCTTTGCCCCCTCCATCGCTCCTTTCGGTCCTTCAACCCGCAACGACAGCGGAATGGGGGTTCCTTCGGGAATAGCCACACCCCCGGCGTTTGTGACATCAACGAACAGGCGGGCACCCTCGCGCACGGCCGGTGATTCGGGCGTTGTGCGAATGGCGGTAATAACGAGGTCGGGTTGGCCAGCGTTCGGTTGATTCGATGGCGAAGCGGTTGGGATTATACTGGCCGTTGCCACTACGTTTGGCGCTTTGCCCATATCCGTATGATTATGCGTTGCCATATCGTTCGTCGGCTTCACTGGCGTATTGGTCGCGATTTGCTTCAGATACGCTTTCAGCAACTGCCCGTTCTGGCTGGTAAGGGCAGTGGCAAAGGCATCGGGAAGCCAACGGTCGTTTGTTTCCGTCGCTTTAGCGAGTCGGGTCAGAATAGCCTGCTGAACGGCCTGGCTCTGCGGTATTTCGGACAGTTTCAAAAGGGTATTCAGCACAACCACCGGCTCTTTATCGTTCAGCAAATCAGCTTCCAGCAACGCATCGGCGGCTTCGCCAATAGACGGCATCACCTGAATGGCCGTTCTTCGGACGCCCGCGTCGGGGTGCTTCAGGGCCTGCCCAACCGCAATGGCCGCGTTCTGATTAGACCCATCCAACGCGTTTAAGCCTTTTAGCGTCCACAGCGCATGAATAGCGGCTGGATTAATGCCAATTTCATCCACGGATTGGTCATTTACCAGTGCAATCAACTGTGGCGCCACGTCCTTGTTATTCCGTTCGATGAGCAGCCGCTGGGCGGTCATGCGCCAGAACATGTTCGTATTTTTCAGGGCGGCAACTAATTCATCGGGCCGCTCTTTACTCAGCGTCATGGGCGCGTAAGCCGGTGCATTCTTGTAACCAACGCGGTAAATCCGGCCATGCGTAAAGTCGCGCAGGGGCGTTTCGTAGGCATTTCCTGACCCATTGGTTGCGCCTTTTGGCGTAGGATTGTGCTGGATAATAAAACTGTACCAGTCAACCACCCAAACGGCGCCGTCTGGCCCGACCTCGGCAAACACCGGCGCGAACCACTCATCGGCTCCGGCCATCAGGTTAAAACCTTCCGCATCTTCATAATTGGTGCCCTGCTTCTGCATCACATTCTGATGCAGAATATGCCCGGTCGGCTCGGCGACGAAGGCGATGTTGTTCCAGTATTTTTTCGGGAAAGCGCGGGCGGTGTAAAAGTTATGCCCGGCGGCTGCCGTAAACCCACCAAACACATCGACCTGCCGAACCTTTTCGGTGATAGGTTTCATGTCTTTATGGGTATCGAGGCTGCGGCTGCCGTTTTCGCGCAGGTGCGCCCCGCCGGTAAAGTAGCGGTGCGGAATGGCCATATACCAGCCGTGCGAATTGTTGGCGGTTGACCCAAACACCTCACCGGTTTCGGTGAAGCCTAAACCCCAGGTATTGTTCGAGGTGCTGGTCATGTATTCGAGCTTAGACCCATCAGGTTTGAAGCGAAAAAAACCCTGACTGAACTTCACGCTGTCGGCACCGATTTTGCCCTTGAAGCCAGAGTAACCTACACTACCCCATATCCAGTTGTCGAAGCCATAATGGAGGTTGCTCGGTCCGGCGTGGGTATCGAACGTGCCGAATCCGGTAAAGATGACTTTCTTCACGTCGGCTTTGTCGTCGCCGTTTGTGTCCTGCAAAAACAGCATATGCGGAGCCTGCGAAACGTATAGGCCCCCATTCGCGAAGACCAGACCGGTCGGAATGCTTAATCCTTCGGCAAAATTGGTGAACTTGTCGGCCTTGCCGTCTTTGTCGGTATCCTCGCAGATGACGATAACATCGGAACCACCTTCAGGCTTGCGTTCGTTCGGATAATCTTTCGTGATGAGCACGAACAGGCGTCCGCGCTCGTCCCAGGCCATCGCAATGGGGTGCATCACGTTCGGTTCGTGGGCGAACAAGTCAAGCGTAAAATCGACCGGCACCTGAATATGCTTCATCGACTCCTCGGGCGAAAGCGGTTTCTGCTGTAATTGCGGACCAGCACGTTTCTCGTAGTTTGGCAATACCGCTTCCTGATAGGCGAACGGCTGCGGGTTTAGGGCATCGTGCCGTTTTTTCACTTCATCGCCAACGGCCCACAAAATACCCCGTTCGAGCAGTTGCTGAAAACCGGGCTGGCTCCAGGTGCGTTCATCGTGGCCATAGGCGGTGTAGAAAACCCGGCCCTTGCCATATTGACGGGTCCAGGTGTAGGGTTCTTCTTTCTGGTCGGGTCTATCCTTCGTTTGGTCGGCTTTAATGTCGCGAACGGCCAGCACGTTGTTATCCGGCTGCAAATGGCTGTGAAGATACGTTTCGTCGTAGGCTTTAAAGGAGGGCAAACCCGCCACAATTGAATTACCCGGCTGCGTAAAGCGCGTTTGAATGGTATCCATCCGATGCCGCCAGAACTGCCCGCCAACGACCTTATCGACATACTCTGCCGAGTTGCGGAAACAATAGGAGGCACAGTGCACCGGAATCAGTCCGTGTCCCGACGAAACATAGTCGAGCAACGCCTTTTCCTGCGGCTTTGGAATGCTGTCCCAATTGGCGAAAATCAGCAGCCCGTCGAACTTGTTGAGGTTGTCGGCATTGAGGTCTTCGAGCTTGTCGGTATAGGTGATATTGATGCCCTTGCTGCCCAGCGCGGCCATCAGTTGGGGCACCCGCTCGATGGGTTTATGGTGGCCATTATCGCCCAGAAACAGAATTTCCGTCCGGCGCGGCTTATTAACCTCCTGACGAACCGTCGTTTGCGTCGCCGATTGACGGGCGCATTGCGTAAGCAATGCAAGTAGCCCTACTGCCAACAAAATTTTCGTGTGTTTATCTAACATATCAGGAATCGCTTTTGCTAAATTTTATACTACCCACCGGTACCGGCACTTCTGGCGTTCGCCATCCTTGTACATATCAATGTCTTCTGGCAGATCAACAATTTCTATTAACTCCGCCCCGATGCGTTCGCAGGTTCGTCGCGACGCCCAATTGTCAGGATCGCAGGTAATCCAAAGCTCTGTGAAACCGTGTGATGCGGCCAACGGCTTTAGTTCAAAGCACGCGTATGCTGCGTAATTACAGCCTCGGTACGGCTCATTCACATTATAGCCAATGTGCCCGGCATACAACAGAATATCCGCCCGATTACTAAGCCGCAGCCGGATTCCGCCCACAGTTTGCCCCGAACGTTTCTCAACAATCGCGTAATGTTCATCGGGCACTTTATCGGTCGCCGGATCAGCCGGAAGGGCCTTGATGAACTCGAGTCGGACAGGGACATCGGTCATAGGCTAAAAATCCGGCAGTTTCATAATCGCTCCACCCTGCAGGGCCGACTCGTGTGCGAGAATTCCGACACTCGTCCAGTTGGCCGACTGAGCCGCGTTCGGAAACGGCTCGCGGTCTTCGATTAAGGCCGACACAAACTCATGCACCATGTGCGGGTGCGACCCACCGTGCCCGCCCCCCTGCGTAAACGATAGGTGCTGCGTCTCGTCGGCATCATACACGCCTTTGGTCGTGAAGCGCTGAATCTCTTCAGGTAGGTAATGCGCGTAGTCGGGCACGGTTACTGTTGAGGGGATTTCCGGCTCTGGCTTTTTGGCGGTATGAATCACGGGCTGTTCGTCTTCAATAAGCTGCCACTCGAATGATTTCTTATCGCCATACACCTCGAAACTCTCGCGGTACTGCCGCGCTACATCGAACAGCGACCGATAGACATAGGCCGATAAATCACTGTCTTTGAACTTGATATGCGCCGACTCGACCGCAAACGGCGAGTTGTGAATCTTAGCCAGCTCCTCCCGAATCGTGCCCGACCCGAAGCACGACACATAATCGGCTTCGAGTTTGAGCAGTCCGGCTACCGGCCCAACGCAGTGCGTGGCGTAGTGCATCGGCGGCAAACCCGGCCAATAGTCGGGCCAGCCGTCCATATCCTGCTGGTGACTGGCTTTCAGAAACTGCACCTTTCCTAATTCGCCTTTTTCGTATAACTCTTTGACAAACAGGAATTCGCGGCTATACACCACCGTCTCCATCATCATGTATTTCTTACCCGATTCCTGCGTGGCGTTCACGATTTCCATGCACTCCTCAACGGTCGTGGCCATAGGCACCGTGCAGGCAACGTGCTTTCCAGCCCGCAAGGCTTTCAGGCTTTGTTCGGCATGGTTCGGAATTGGCGAATTGATATGAACCGCGTCGACAGCGGGGTCGGCCAGCAATTCGTCGTAGTTGCTGTAGCGTTTCGCAATGCCATATGCATCGCCAATCTCGTTCAGTTTCTGGACGTTGCGCTGGCAAATCGCGTACATGTTCGCGTGCGGATGCCGCTGATAAATCGGAATAAATTCGGCTCCAAATCCGAGACCGACGATGGCGATGTTAATCATTGAATGAATTGGTAAGTGATTGAATTGTTGAATGATTGAGTAAAAATTACCGGATGGCCTATTCAATCACTCAACAATTCAATCATTTGGTTCTTTATAAACGCCAGCCCATCCACCGCCAACTGCTCGGGCGACGGAAACATAGGCCGGAAAATATGCGTAGCGGCTGCGAGTTCGGGCGGGGTAAGGCCGAACGCTTCAATGGCAATCGGACCGGTATAGCCAATCTCCTGCAACACGTCGAACACGGAATCGAAATTGATTTGGCCCTGCCCCGGTGTAGAGCGGTCGTTTTCCGAAATCTGCACATGCACTAAGTAGGGAGCTACTTTTCGGATGGCTTCGGCGGTGCTTTTCTCTTCAATATTGGCGTGGAAGGTATCGAACGCAGCCCGGCAGTTCGGGTGGTCAACGGCCTCCACATACCGGACAAGGTCGTCGGCGCAGGTGAGCAAATAGATTTCAAAGCGGTTCAGGTATTCGATGGCCAGCGTAACGCCCTGTGTCTGGGCGTAGTCGGCTACCTTCCGCATTCCGGCCACTGACCAGGCCCACTCCTGCCGGGTGGCGGGCTTACCGGTGAACGCCTTGAAGCCGGCATACAGTGGCCCCATTAGAATTTTGGCGCCAACGGCTGCGGTGCAATCGACAACGTGCTTCAGGTAATCGACAGCCGACTGGCGCACCGTTTCCTCCGGGCTGATAAGGTTATGTTCCGGACCGCAGATGGTGCAGGTCTGTACACCTAAGTCCAGCTCATTCAGTTGCTGGCCAAGTTGCTGCCACTTCGCTACCCCAGCCGGAGTCTCGCCTGACTCGTTGATAGGAACTTCAACAAAATCGAATCCGCTGGTTTTCAGAAACGCCAGCGTATCCGACAAATCCTCGTCCATCGTCATTGTCCAGACGAACATATTCATTCCTACCTTATTCATATTTTGTCGCTGAAAACTTACACAAACTTACTACATAACTAAAAGGGTATCTCGGCTTTTGTTTACCGATACTGACTATATTTTCACTTGAATAAGAAAACTTTTACGTTATTTACGTTAAAAAAAGATAGACTTGAATGAAAAACCCTCTTCGTAAGGACCTCGAACCGGTCTCGGCTTCATTCATCGTAAAAGAACTGATTGAACCACATTTCGATGCTAACTGGCATTTCCACCCGCATTACCAGCTATTTCTGGTGGAAGAAGGAACGGGCACCCGTTTTATTGGTGATTCGATTAAGCCATTTGGCCCCGGCGATTTAGTGTTCCTGGGACCAAATTTACCACACCTCTGGCGCAGTGATCAGGTGTATCTTGATAAACTGGCGGGGATGGTCACGAAGGGAATTGTGGTCTATTTTGCGGAGGATTTTCTTGGGGCTGCTTTTTTTGACAAGCAGGAAATGGCCCCCTTGCGGCAATTGCTCAACCATGCCCGGCAGGGATTGGAATGGACGGGGTTGACCCGCAGCCGGGCCGAGGCATCTCTCCGGAAACTGACAGAGCAGCCCATTGGCTTCGAGCGCGTGATGAGTTTATTGACACTTCTAAATGAACTCTCCCACGCGACGGACTATCGCTACCTGACCAGCCCCGGATATACCAATACCGTTAAACCAGCCGAAACCGATGGGGCGGCCTACCGCAGGATGCAGTTGGTACATGATTATGTGTTGGGGCATTTCCCCGACGAGCTGCATTTAGATATTGTGGCCGATTTGGCCGGTATGACCCCGCCTGCTTTCTGCCGGTATTTTAAAACACGGGCCAATAAAACTTTTTCGGAGTTTGTCTCGGAGGTTCGCATCGGTCATGCCTGTAAGTTGCTGATGAGTGGGAAGCTAAACATAACTCAGATTAGCTTTGAAAGCGGGTTTCGCACCTTATCGAACTTTAACCGACAGTTCAAAGACATTACCGGCCAGACGCCCTCAAGTTATTTAAAAACGTATAGGGACTTATGAAGTAAGTCGTTTATAAGGCGTTCCATAGTTACTTTGCGAAGCTATGAAATTCCGCCGTAAATCTTTTTCGATTAGTCAATATGACAAGATTGTTAAAGAAAACTTAGAAGCTGCTATTCCTGCCCTGCTTGAGCGCCTTCTCCACATCCATCCGGTCGACTCAGAAGAATTGCCTGACGACCTTCAGCACACCAAAGAGCGTAAACCGGACGCTCTCAAGCGTATTCGCGATGTCAATGGCAAGACCTTCATTCTGCATCTGGAATTTCAGGTGGCCGACGACCCGGATATGATCTACCGTATGGGAGAGTATTGCGTTATGCTGGCCCGGATTTATCGACTTCCTGTTCGACAGTATGTACTTTTTATGGGAGACAAACTGCCCAAAATGCCTACTGAGCTTACTATGGGGATCTAAATTATTCGGTATAATCTGGTGTCTTTTCAGCAGTTTGATTATACGATATTTCTGTCATCTGACAAGCCTGAAGAGATTCTGTTCGCTCTTTTAGCTGATTATGGTGAAAAATCGCCCGAGGTCATTCTGGAAAGTATGGTAAATCGGATTTATGAAACGACAACGGGCTCGTTAGCCTTTGAACGATACATTAGCCAGTTGCGGGTGTTAGTTCAACTTCGTAAATTACAGCCTGTTTTAGAAACAGTTATGGAAAAATTAACGCAGTATTTTAAAGAGCAGGAAGACCCTTTCTACAAAAAGGGGCAGCGTTTAGGCTTTAGTCTGGGCCTTGAAAACGGCAAGAAACAAGGAATCGAACAAGGCAAGAAACAAGGAATTGAACAAGGCAAGAAGCAAGGAACATCAACTAAAGAGCGTCTGGTTGTAATTAATCTGCTTCAGGAAACCCACTTCTCTTCTGCTGAAATTGCCCGACTGGCTGACGTACCCGTCAGTTTTGTTGAGAAACTAAAAAAAGAGTTGAGCGCATAAGAGGTCTTATGCGCTCAACTCTTTTTTTAGACTCAGGAACCCTCCTTTAGTATACCACCTTTGTAGCGACCGAGTCACGAACGCCCATACCCTCCAGAATAAACGTGAGCAAGTCTTCGTTTAGCCGGTCTTTTTCGGTCACGAATAAGCCGTGCGGAGCGCCCTCATATACAAGGTATTGAGCAGTTGGCAGGGCATTGGATGTTCGTTCGCCCGAGGCTTCAATAGGCACCGTCTTGTCAGAATCGCCATGAATAATCAGCGTTGGCACCTGAATCTGGGTTAAATCATCGCGGAAATCAGTTTGCGAAAATGACTTGGCGCATTCGAGCGTAGCCTTGTGCGAAGCGACATACGCCCGCGCAAAATCGCCATCGAGATGAGCCTGACTAACGGGTTTGCTAATCAGATTGACCCCGTAGAACATCTTGCTGAACGTTTGCAGGAAATCCGCCCGGTCTTTCTGAATATTCTCGGCCATCGTGTCGAACACTTCCTGATCAACACCATCCGGGTTATCATCCGTTTTTAGCAGATAAGGCGTTACGGCGCTTACAAAAACTACCTTGGCCACCCGCGCTCCACCATGCCGGCTCATGTACCGGGCTACCTCACCCCCGCCCATCGAGAAACCCACTAACGTCACGTTTTGAAGATTTAATTCATCGAGAACCGCTTTCAAATCGTCGGCTAAGGTATCATAGTCATAACCATCCCAGGTTTGGGTCGATTTGCCAAAGCCCCGGCGGTCGTAGGCAACCACGCGGAGGTTGTGGGCGGGCAATTCGGCTAATTGATAGTCCCACATTTCGTGGCTTAGCGGCCAGCCGTGAATTAAGACGACGGGATTTCCAGTACCCAAATCCTGATAAAAAAGTTTAATGTCATTGCCGGACGCATCCGTACCTGCTTTAATGTAACTCATAACGTACTTGATTTAGTTGAGTTATTCGATATACTAATAGAGAACTGTAGCTACGAAAAATGGTTTGTTAAGGATTTATGAGGGAATACTTTTTCAGGATTTCTTTAGTTTACGCCATGAACTCATCCCTCCTCACCCGATTAACTAATCAGCCCAACGCGCTTGACCACCTGCTGTTTGGCCTTGACGAGGACCAAATCCGACAACGGCCGCCGTCCGGAAAGTGGTCTATTTTCGAGAACCTGGCTCATTTGGGCCAGTATCAGACAGTTTTTCTGGAACGGATGCATCGTATAATTAACGAACATAACCCTTCATTCAGCCGCTATGTGGCCGACGAAGATCCTGGCTTCGCCGACTGGACTCAGCTTTCGTTTCCGTCATTGACCGAGCGAATGCGGGTCACCCGGACAACGCTCTGTGAATTTCTGAGCAGGTTGAGTGGAGAGCAACTTATACGCGTAGGGAGACATCCGGCCTACGGACCGATGACGATTGCCGGGTGGACAGAGTTTTTCCTGCTCCACGAAGCGCATCATTTTTTTACCATTCTTAAATTGGGTGGGGCACTGCGGACAAGCGAGCAGCCAATGGGGCTGGATTTGGTGCCTGCCACGTAAATGGAGCCTTATCTTTTAGGAGGAAATTTCTTATAAATGTCTTTCCGATTCAGAATCCGGGATAAAACGACAGTGTCGCCCTCCAAATAGAAGCCAATGCGATAGTTACTATTTTCGCTCAGACGCAACCGAAAGGCTTTTAGTTTTTTACTACCTTCCATTTTTTTAACTGAATAGATAAGGTTCAGTTCATCAAGAATCGAATCCGGTAGTTTCTTTGCATCACGATTGAACGAATTGTCTATTTCGATTTTCATGACAGCAAAGTAAATATCAACTCAATGAGCATTTGACTGCTATTTATCCGGTGTCTACGATTTTTTTAGCAGCCAATTTTTAAAGTTCTCCTGCACTTTTTCAGTCATCCGCCCCTCTTTCTGTCCTTCTTCCATTAGTTTCAATAGTGCCTTGTCTTCCTCTGCTTCCGTCAGATATTGCCCATCAACCTGCACCCTTGCCTTTGCAGCTTTGGCAGCTTCCATGAATAGTTTTTTTACTGCTTATCTACATCTATGACCAATCGCATACGTCATTATTTTTTCTCAAATGTAGCGCACCGGCGGCCCGGTTAAAATCTTACATCAACACGCCCTGAAACACCTCGTCTAATCTCGACACGGGTTTGATGCTGATTTTGTATCCTTTTGTATCTAAGCCCTTGAGGTTGTATTTGGAGATAAACATTTGTTTGAAGCCTAATTTCTCGGCTTCGGCAATGCGCGATTCAATCCGGCTGACGGCCCGCACCTCGCCCCCTAAGCCAATTTCTGCCGCAAACGCCACCGAGGGTGGAATGGCAATGTCTTCGTAGCTCGACACGACAGCCGCACACACCGCCAAATCAATGGCCGGGTCTTCGACGCGCAAGCCGCCCGTGATGTTCAGAAATACGTCCTGCTGACCAAGCCGGAAGCCCCCGCGTTTCTCCAGAACGGCCAGCAGCATATTGAGTCGTTTGGCATCGAATCCGGTGCTGCTCCGTTGGGGTGTGCCGTAAGTGGCTACGCTCACAAGAGCCTGGGTTTCAATCATCAACGGTCGGTTGCCTTCCAGCATGGAGCCGATAGTGACACCACTCAGGGCCTCGTCGCGCTGCGAAATCAGAATTTCGGAGGGGTTCGTCACCTGCCGAAGCCCGGTGCCGAGCATTTCATAAATGCCCAGTTCATCGGTGCTGCCGAAGCGATTTTTGGTCGTTCGCAGAATTCGGTAGGTTGTGTGTCGGTCGCCTTCGAACGTCAGCACCGTATCGACCATGTGTTCCAGCACTTTGGGGCCGGCAATTGTCCCTTCTTTAGTGATATGGCCAATCATAAACACCGGCACGCCACTTTCTTTAGCGTATTTCATGAACTCGGCCGCACATTCGCGCACCTGCGAGACACTCCCCGCTCCCGATTCCACCAGCGACGACTGCATGGTCTGTATGGAGTCGATAATCAGCACTTCCGGTTCGAAATGCTCGACCACCCGGAAAATATTCTGGGTTGAGGTTTCGGTCATGACGTGGCAATCGCTGGTGGGGACATCCAACCGCTCGGCCCGCATTTTGATTTGCTGCTCACTTTCCTCACCCGATACGTACAATACCCGCAGACCAGCCAGGCTCAATGCGATTTGCAGCAACAGTGTCGATTTACCGATGCCCGGTTCGCCACCAATGAGCACCAATGAACCCGGCACAATGCCACCGCCCAGAACCCGGTTCAGTTCATTATCGGTTGTGCGAATGCGCGGTTGCTCTTCATAATTAATGGCATGGAGGGCCTTTGGTTTGGCGGCTACTTTCAGGCCACCCGGCCCGGCGGATGGGCTTCGCCAGCCACCTTTTTCGGGTTCGTCTTTCTGAACGAGTTCTTCGACGTAGGTATTCCACTCCCCGCACGAGGGGCAGCGGCCCAGCCATTTAGCCGACTGGTGACCGCAACTCTGACAAAAATAGGTGGTTCTTAACTTGGCCATTCAGTACTGATAGATAATGTAAAATGAATAATGATATTGAGCAGCCAGTTAAACCCCCAAAACGTTTGTTAATCAAAGCTACAGGAAGCGCTTCAATTAGCCATTTTACATTGTTCATTATTCATTTATACAACGCCGTTTACTCGAAATAAGTTGGTGCTTTGTACCGTGTCGGCCCGAATTACGTTTACTCATCAATACATTCCTTATGCAACCAGCTATGAAAAAATTCCTGCTTTTCGCATCATTACTTAGTCTGCCTGCGCTGTCATTTGCACAGGGGGGCTTTCAAATTGGCATTAAGGGGGGCGTTAATCTCTCCAAACTCAGTTTTGGCGATTTCATCAAAACCGGTACAAATACCAATGGCTCCCCAACGGTAGGAGTCGATGGGCAGACGTTCCGCAATAATCTAAGTGATAGTTTCGATAGTAAAACCGGTACCTCGTTTGGTATCTACACGCGCTTCGGCAAAAACTTATTTCTCCAGCCCGAACTGCTTTATTCGACCCGGGCGGGTCAATTTGGTATTATTCGGAACGGGCAGACGGAGACAGTTACCGTGACAACAACCAGTTTTGATGTTCCGGTTTTGCTGGGCATTAAGGGCGGGCCAATTCGGGTGATGGCCGGGCCGGTCGTTTCCTTTCGAGTTGACGATAACCAGAAGTTGGGCCAGGCCCTAAGTCAATACACCAGCGGCACGCTGAACGACGCCTGGGCAAAAGCGTATTATGGCTACCAGGTTGGGGGCGGCCTGGACCTTGGCTCGTTTGGGCTTGATGTACGCTATGAGGGGAATATCTCCGACGTGGCGGAGATTAAGGATAGCGCGGGTAAGTTCAACCAGCGTTTGAAGTCATGGCAGATTACGCTGGCCTACAGGCTGTTTTAATTAGTTAGCAGTCGTCAGTCAGTAGTGCCAGCGTCAGTTGCTGGCGACTATTGACTGACGACTTTTTTTACGCCTTTAGTTTAACAGTCTTTGCCAGTATTGGGCGAGTTGCTGCGAAATGTCTTTCATCCGCCGACGCGAAATGGCAACTTCGCGTCCATCGGCTAAATGTACCTGACGTTCCCGGTTGAAGATGCTCCGCTGCACATACGCCAGATTCACAATGTATGATTTGTGAATGCGGAGAAACATCGACCCATCCAGCGTTTTCTCAAACTCTTTAAGCGTCTTGGACACCAGATACCGTTTGCGGTCGCGGGTGTGCAGAAATGTATAATTCCCCTCGCCCTGAAGACATAGAATATCATCTACAGAAATAAAGATAGTTCGGTTCAGGTAAGGCAGGGCAATACGCTGCGAACCGCGTTGATACGATGAGGGAAACTGAGGAACAATGCTGATCGGTTGAAGAGAGGAGAAAATGGAAGCTTCCATGGAGAGAATAGTTTTGGTTCGTCGTCTGTGACTGGTGAAACAAAACTACCGCCTGAAGCCCTCTATCAAAAGAAACGACCTGATTGGCAAGGGCTGAAAATAATATTCAACCAGTTGCTAATCAAGTCGTTACGGCCTTTTTTACCGTATTCTTTGGGTGAATGTACTCAAACTAATGCGTAAAACTACGTAGTGCCTATCGCACTATATTGCGTCAATTTTCAGGAGAAAACCACCCCTGCTTGACTAACTCAACACTAATGGCCGAAAATCCCGAATGCGGTCGATAAATGTTTGTGCCCGCCGACGCGATATTTTAACCTGCTGCCCATCCGTCAGTTCAAGTTCGCCTTCTTTTTTGACGAAAAATTTACGAACAAAGCCCAGGTTCACAATACAGGATTTATGCACCCGAACGAAGGCCTGTCCATCAAGCAGCGTTTCGTATTCTTTCAGCGTGCGGGACACTAACATTTTGGTACCGTCTTTAAGGAAAAAATTGGTATAATTTCCACAACCTTCCAACCGGACAATCTCCTCAACAGAAACCGTGCGCTTGCGATCATAAAAGGGAATCAGAAGCTTTTGCATACAGGCAGAATCGGCAATCTTTTCCACACTATTGTGGAAAGGAATGGACAGGGCATCAAAAATTGAGTCATTGGAGAAGGCATTCATAGTTCGTTTGATAGAGGGTTGATAACTAATAATTTGGGACTGACATTCAGAAACTTACTCTACTAATTCTCGTGCCGAAGCTGTGGTTCACAATGTTTTCCCTAACCGATTTAAGTACAAGAATCAGACCTACTTGTCAAAAGCTTAATATATTCCTACGCTCATTTTCATAATTACTTAATATTCAGCAGTAATTTACCGTTTACTCAATAAATGGCAAGTTGCTTAAGCCAGGAATCTACTCTTTATAAAGTGCAGGTTTTTGGCAATAAAACCTTAGAATAAAAAGCGGGGCCAAACACCATTCAACGCACTTCCCAGATTTGCTTACCTTTGCCAAAGCCTGTCGCTAAAATCATAGCCTATGCTGGATAAAGTAAGAGACCTACATCAGGAAGTCGATCAGTACATCATTAATACGCCGGAGCAGTTAGAGCAGTTTCGGCTACGCTTCATTAGTCGCAAGGGCGTTATTACCGAATTATTCGAGGAACTCAAGAGCGTTCCTCAAGCCGACCGCCGAGCCGTCGGACAGGAACTGAATGGGTTGAAAAATTTTTCCCAGGAGCGGTTCGATGCTTTTTCTCAGCTTGTTGATGAGCAGCGGGCAGCCGCCAGCAGTGCGCCCCCCGTTGACCTGACATTGCCGACCGTTCCGAATTTGACCGGCACACAGCATCCGCTGAGCCTGGTTCGGCAACGGATTATCCAGATTTTTGAGCGAATTGGTTTTAACGTGGCCGATGGTCCGGAAATCGAGTCAGACTGGTATAACTTTGGTGCGCTCAACTTCCCCGAAAACCACCCCGCCCGCGATATGCAGGATACGTTCTTCGTGGAAAAATCGAAAAGTGGGGCTTCATCGGCTGATATGCTGCTGCGAACACATACCTCCAACGTGCAAATCCGGCTGATGGAGCGACAAAGGCATGGCACGGACGGTGCGCCGATGCGCTTCCGGCCCATCCGTTCAATTATGCCGGGCCGGGTGTATCGCAACGAAACCATTTCGGCACGGGCACACTGTATGTTCCATCAGGTCGAAGGCATTTATATTGACCGTAATGTGGGCTTTAAAGACCTGAAAGACACGCTCTATCATTTTGTGAAAGAGATGTTTGAACCCGGCACCCAGATTCGGTTTCGGCCCTCCTATTTTCCTTTTACCGAACCAAGCGCCGAGATTGATATTTCATGTCAGATTTGCGGGGGAACGGGGTGTAACATCTGTAAACATTCGGGCTGGGTCGAAATTGCCGGATCGGGCATGGTTGACCCCCAGGTAATTGCTAACTGCGGCATCGACCCCGAAGAATATACCGGCTTTGCCTTCGGCATGGGCATTGAGCGCATCACCCAGTTGAAATACGTTGTGAATGACCTGCGGCTTTATACCGAAAACGACGTGCGGTTCCTGCGCCAGTTTGAAGGACTATAACCAATGAGTGAATTGCGAATGAGTGAATGAGCGAATAAAACTCGCGTCAGCTATTCACTCATTCACTCATTCGCTCATTCGCTCATTAAAAAATGAATCCCATTCGCCTATCCGATTTAGCCTTTACGCTCGAAGCCGTGCTTGATGAAGCCTTCGGTCAGAAAGTGATGTGGGTAGTGGCCGAAACGAGCGACATTAAAAATTATCCCGATCGGGGTTACTGTTTTCTCACATTGGTTGACCGGGATTCGGCAAGCCGCGAAACGCTGGCCAAACTCGATGCCGCCATTTGGCGGAGGAACTACCATACAATCCGGGATTTTGAGCAGGAAACGGGCGTCGCTTTTGCCCGTAACATTCAGCTTTTACTGCTCGTGTCGGTTGGGTTTAGTCCGGTGTATGGGCTACGGCTGGAAATCCTGAAGATTGATCCATCCTATACACTCGGCAATCTCGAACGCGAACGGCAGGCCGTGCTCGATTCGCTCGTTCAGAATCACCCCGAACTAATCTGGCTCGAAGCGGGCCACTACATTACTGCCAATCAACTCCTGCCCCGCCCCGTTGTAATGCAGCGCCTGGCCCTCATTGCAGCCCCAAACTCCGATGGCTGGCGCGATTTTCGGCACGAGCTGGCGCAGAACCCGTTTGGTTATGATTTTGTGGTCGATGAGTATTTAACGCAGGTGCAGGGCCAGGGAGCCGAACGAGCCATTTGCGGGCAGTTGGACCGCATTCGTGCGAGTGAGCAACGCTATGATGCTGTCGTGATTGTGCGCGGGGGCGGCTCGCAGTTGGACTTTGGCTCGTTCGATTCCTACCTGATGGGCCAGACTGTGGCGGGGTTCGACATCCCCATCCTGGCCGGTATCGGTCACGAGCGCAATGTGAGCATTACCGATCTGCTTTGCCATCAGAGCGTGAAAACGCCCACCAAAGCTGCGGCCTTTCTGATCGAGCACAACCGCCAGTTCGACGCTGCCTGCCTGCAACTGCGCGAACGCCTGCGGATTGTTGCCTACGAAGCGCTCCAAACAGCTCGCGAACACCTTGACCGGGAAACTGAGCGGCTACGCTTCGTCTCGCAGTTTTATTTTCGGGAACGCCACACCGACCTGACGGAAAAAGCAGTTACGCTTCGCCACCTCGATCCGTCTAATGTACTTCGGCGCGGCTATGCGTTGCTGCTCCGTAATGGCCGAATCCTAACCCAAACCACCGACATCCAGCCCAACGAAACCCTTCAGGTACAGTTGCACGATGGAACAGTCAGTATTAATGTTATAAAGGTATAGGGTTATAGAGTTGCATCGGCGGGCAAACTTTTCGACCATACAACTCTATGATTAAACAACTTATAAGAGAAAATGACTTATCAGGACGCCTACGACCAATTAACCACGCTGGTCGATGAAATTGAAAATGAGCAGGTTCCCTTAGATGAACTTCCCGGCAAGATTCGGCTGGCTACTCATCTGATAACGTTCTGCCAGGAGCGGCTGCGGGCCGTTGAGACGGAGTATCAGGAAATTATTGACCAGTTACCAAAGCGATAAATTCGGGATTTTATTCGGTAGTCGTGTGCAACCTTTACCAAACCTTCCTAATTTTATCCCCGAGTGGATGCTCCCCGAGTGGATGCTTACCGGGCAAATGCCTTCCCACCGAGTGTTTTCGTGCTGGTTGTCGATCCGTGATGTGAATGAAAGCACTATTATCCCCTGATT
The DNA here is from genome assembly GCF_054781775.1 of Spirosoma areae. Lineage (NCBI taxonomy): Bacteria > Pseudomonadati > Bacteroidota > Cytophagia > Cytophagales > Cytophagaceae > Spirosoma > Spirosoma areae. Next base: position 146,122 of record NZ_BAAGTT010000040.1, read on the forward strand.
GAGTCTGTTCACTATATGAATTTATTTACTAATCTAACTACTGTTTTGAGTTCGGAGGTTCTCTCGCGAATTGCCGATTACATTGACGAACCAGCCGAAAAAAGCCATAAAGCCGTTAATGGGCTTGTCTATACCATTGTGGGTGGGTTGATGAAGCGCACCACCAATGAAATTGGGGTTAAGCAACTCTATAACCATATTCAAAAGGGCCGTTATGATGGCCTGCTGCTCGACAATCTGGCGGCCACGCTGCGCGATCCTACCCATACCAATACCCTGATAACCCAGGGGAACGACGTGATTAGTCATTTGCTGCCCGCCATGAAAAGCTCCATTGGCAGTATGATTTCCGGTTATGCCGGCATTCGGAACTCGTCGGCAATTTCACTGTTGGGTTTGGTTACAACCATCGTCCTTCATGCACTGGGCAAACAGGTGAAGGATCAAAAACTAGACGCTGATGGTCTGGCTGCTTCGCTCTTTTCGGAACGCGACGCCCTCGTTAACGCCGTGCCAGAAGAGTTCATGCCTAAATTAATTGAGAAAGTCGGCCTCCAGCAGGTTATTACCGGGCTGGCCATGCCCGCCCGGAGCACAGTCGTCGAATCGGCCGGTCGGTCGGTGACAACGCAAACACGCCCGGTTGTCGCCTACGATCCGGCTGATGATTCGGACAATGGGAACGAAACGCTGACAAAATGGGGATTCCTTGCGCTGATAGCGATAGCCCTGGCTTTTGGCGGTTATTATCTTTACCAGAATACACAAAAATATTCGAGTGGCCAGGAAGAGGTTAACGACGTTACAGAAATCACCGGCGATACGGCCCAGGCCGATACAGTCACGCGGTCGCTGGCGGTGCCGAACGAGTCGGTCGCTAAAACCCCGCCAAAATCAACCTCGGCCACGTCCAGTACCGTAGCAGCAGCGCCGGTTGGCACGACCGGCAAACTTACCCAACAGATGACGCCTTATCTGGGGAATGCCGCCCTGCCCAAAGGACGAATATTCCCCCTGACGGGCGTGGCTTTTCAGCCGGGGTCGCTTTCGATGACAGCCGGTTCGCTGGCCACCGTTGGCGAGTTGGCCACTCTGCTGAAAACCTACCCCCAGCTTCAGATTCAGTTAGTTGGCTATGCCAACGACGCCCAGGGCGGTGTTACCAACAAAAGCCTGTCGTTTAAACGGGTGAACCAGATTAAGCAGCAGTTGATGTCGTCGGGGATTGATTTCGTTCGGATCGATGCCATCGGACGCGGCACCGGCGTTTCTAAAGCCGATACATCCGGCATTGCCAAACCAGCACTGCGGAAAATTGATGTAAAAGTAGTGGTCAAGTAGTGTTTGCGCCTGGCCCGGCCAGGCGCAAACAACCCTTACGAACGCTTGCCGGGAAATTTTGTAAATACTTCACTAACTGCCTCGCCGATCTGTCCGGGCGTAACCCCTTTTTTACCCAGAACGCTCGACACGGCGGCATCCCAAATCAGGGCCTTTCGCTTAACGTCCACAATGTGCAAACTGAGTGTTCCTTCTTTATAGGTGCCGACGGGCACCTCCTGACTTTGCCAGGAATACCGACGCTGGCCAATATACCGGGGAGCCTCATAAATTGAGGTCTGGCGAGTCTGCGTTTTTTCATTCACGACCGCGCCGATATTTACCAGCAGGTCTGCCGATGGCTGCGTCTCAGTTACTGGCTGATAACCCCGGTTTATTAATTCGGCAGTTACCGCCTGCCTTACCTCCCTGATTGCCGTTTGATAGGCAATGCTGGGTTCCATCCCGGTGCGGCTTGTGTCGACAAAGGCAAATGTCTGGTAGGAGGCCCAGGTGGCCCCACTATCACCCTGATTGCGGACAATACGATACGGCGAGCAAGCCATCAGGCTCGCCAGAAACAGAATTATGATTCCTGAGCTTGTTTTCATAACAGGTTGATTTCTTGATTATAAAACACTTTTTAAACTCATTTCGTGCCGAGAATTCCCCGCCTTCGCGCTGGCCTACCCACCAGAAAGTCGAAACAACTTGTTCGGTTCGTAGTTCCATAAGGGCAATGTGTTACACAATAACCAATCACCTATCATGAATTCGGAAACAGGAAAAACCGCCCTGATTACCGGTGCCTCCAGTGGCATTGGCCAGGAACTCGCCAAACTCTTTGCACAGGATGGCTATAATTTGGTCGTCGTTGGCCGCAGCGACGAGAAGTTAGAGAGGCTCGGCGATGTGTTTAAAAGCAACTACGGCACTCAGCAGGTTACGGTTATCAGCAAAGATTTGTCGGAGGAAGATGCCGCCCTGGATGTTTATAACCAGGTGAAGGCAAAAGGCATAACGGTCGATGTGCTGGTTAACGATGCAGGCGTTGGGTTGTATGGCCTGTTTGGCACCGATACCGACTGGGAGCGGGAAAAAGCCATGATTCACCTCAATGTGCTGGCATTGACCCAACTAACGAAGTTGTATTTGTATGACATGCTGGCGCGTAATGACGGAAAAATCCTCAATTTAGCCTCGCTGCTCTCCATCACACCGACCCCCCTGATGGCGGTTTATGCCGGCACGAAGGCTTACGTGTATAATTTCACCCAGTCGCTGGTTAACGAACTGAAAGATACCAACGTAACCATTACGGCCCTGCTTCCCAACGCCACCGACACGGACTTCTTCAATAAAGCGGGTGCCGAAAACACAAAGGTGACCGATGAGGTGCAGGACCCGGTCATGGTGGCAAAAGCGGGCTATGATGCCCTCATGGCCGGCAAGTCTAAAGTTATTCCGGGGGGACTGAAGAACAAGTCTTACGAGGTAATGGCGTATGTAGCTCCGCAGGAAGCATTAGCGGCACTGATGCGCGATAAAATGGCGCAAAAGCCTGATCCGGAAGCCCAAAAAGAACCTTTGATTCCGCTGGCCTGGGGCATTGGGTTTGGCATTGCCGTAATTGCCGGAATTGCTCTGACCATTGGCTATAAAAACACCAGTGATTTTCAGAAAGCCCGCTACCGCTACAAAGCCAAATCGGCAGGCAATACCATCTCTGATGCCTTATCGTCAGCCGTAGACACGGTGGTTGAGACAGTCGTCGAGTCATTTCAGCAGACAAAGGCGAAAGCCAAAAAACTGGTGGATAACGCAGTTGAGCTTGAGGAGGAAGTAGTTGCCTAATTTGATTGACAGGATTACAGGATTGAGTTATAAAACCTTGTCAATCCTGTGATCCTGTCGAAAAATATACACCATGAAGAATTCATCGTTCTGGCGCATTGCCACGGCGGTTTTTGCCATTGGCAGCATCATTTATACCACAACATCGAGCAGCCGCTCCCGACAGCAAAGTAAGAAACGTCAAGAGGCTAGTCCGAGTGGTTCAGAATACGAATACGACGTACCAGTCGAGTACCAGAATGTATTCGAGAAAAACCTGATTGTTCCGGCGGGCTGGGCGTTTGGGGTAGTCTGGTCAACGGTGTACTCAGGGTTGGCCGCGCTGTCTGTGCATCAGGCCCTACCCGCACAGGCCTCTAATCCGCGCTACCAGAAAGCGCTGCCCTGGTGGTGGACCAGTTGGGCACTCAACGCCATTTTTGGGCGGTTCTTCTCACAAAATGACCCACAAAGCGTTGTTATTTCTGACCTCACCACCAAGTTCAATTTGCTGGCTGCCCTGGCCCTGCACCAGAGCCTGGAAATTGGCAAAACGGATGTTCCCACGCCCGAAAAGTACCTCCGAATTCCGGTGAGTTTGTATGCCGGATGGCTCACCGCTGCCACGGTCGTTGGTACGCCGAACACGCTGCTTACGCTGGGCGCATGGGAACCTGACCAGGAGCGCGACGAACTTATAGCTGCGGGTATTTTGAGTGCCACAGCCGGGGCGGGGTACTTCATTGCCCATCGGCTCAATGACCCCTGGTATATGCTGCCCTTCGTGGCCGGTTTTGGCGGAATCGCCACCCGCCAATGGGGAAAGCAGCCCGTTATTGGCCGGACAGCCGCTGCTTTAGCCGCTGCCTATGCCGGTTTACTGGCCTACTGGCTCCCAAAAGGCAAATTCCGCGATTATAACCCGGTTGTTGTTCAGGATGTGGAAGCCGAGGTAGTGGCTGGACAGCTTGAAACCGAAGAGCCGCATCAGGCCGAAATTGCGCGGGAACGTATGAAACCGGTTGAAGCGGAACGGTTGGATTAAATGGTTTAGCCTAAGTTTTGGCGTCAGGCAGGCTAACGGATGCATCCGTTAGCCTGCTTTTTTTATGCAGATAGCTGACTATAAGGTTCGTAAGCTCACCTGTTCATTCTAAGAAGAGCAAATTTTCCCAAAAATGAAGACTTCCTGATGCAATTATCGTCTTACTAACCAGCATTGTCTCTTACTAATGCAACTGCAATGATTTCAATGAAAAATAGAATTGGTATAGTAGTAAATAAATAATTGAAGTTTTTATGCCACATTTAACTATTTTTTTCGCATGTTAGTATTAATTTAGCCCAATCTTTCAAACCGTAAAGTCTATGAAATGACTTTACAAAAATCAATTTTACTAATTCAAATTTTACACTTTATGAAAAAGCACAAGAAACCGTCTGTTGTAGTTCCATCTAAAAAAACGTACAAAACCCCGAAGATCAACGCGTTAGGCAGCGTCCAAAAGCTGACGCTGAAAGGCGGGTCTAACATGGATGGCATGGGAACTTTCGGTGGTTAATCCTACATGCGTTATGTGCAAGAGCCTGTCTTTTTAAGAAACACCCTTTAAGGATTTAGCATACTCCACTTATGAAAGCATTATACAACTATTTAATTGCCACGTTTTTATTAGGCGCAGGCATACAGGCAAACGCCCAGCCAATTGTTGCCAGATGGGATTTTGAAAATCCGGCTTCTTCAGGTATGAATCCCAGCACGGCTGTTACCACTTCAGCAACAGGTATAATAGCCTCCAACGTCATAGCAGTAGGCGTTGTCAACGCTGGCGTTACGAACCCCGGCAGCAATGGAAGTGGCCCTGATTATACTAATTATGGCTTCTCAGCAAATGGGTGGCCCACCCAGCCAGCTATGGGTACCGGCAGTTTAGACCCCGGCAAATACTATGAATACACCATCACAGCACAACCTGGCTGCACAATAAATGTAGCGGCATTTCAAATCAACTATCGGGGCGATAATGATCAGCCGGGTGAAAATTCTTCGGGTTTTTACGAAGTCCGTAGCAGCTATGATATGTATGCCACCAGTTTAAATCGGGGGGCGTTTGGCCCGGTTACCTCATTTGATGGCAATTTCAATGGAGGAACGTTTACCGCCACCACTAATCCCACGCAGCTTGGTACGACAATGATGCCGCTAATAGAAACGACCCGGTCATTCCGCGTGTATTATTACAACCTGCCCAGTGCTACAAGCGTCGTGCGAATGGACATCGTAAGAATAGGTGCTTATATAAGTTGCCCGATGCCGGTCGAGTTTACGTCCTTCGAGGGCAAAGCCTCCGTAAACCGGGTGCAGCTAAGCTGGGCAACAAGCTGGGAGCGCAACGCCGACCGTTTTGAAGTGGAGCGCAGCCAAAACGCAACCGAGTTTGGGGCCATCGGCCAGGTGAGGGCGGCAGGCGATGCTACTGCAAAGCAGGCCTATGGCTTTACTGATGAGCAGGCCCTAACCGGCGTGAATTATTACCGGCTGCGGCAGGTCGACCGCGATGGCAGCGTTCAGTATTCTAAAATTATTGCCGTTACCACCCGCCCCGAGGCTCCGGCCATTGCCGTACTGGGCAACCCCACTGAGGGCGGGCGAATCAACCTGCAATTGTTTAATCTGGAAGCAGCTAAACTTCAGATCACCGACATGCAGGGCCGTTCGGTAGCCTTCCGCATGACGGAATCAGCCGGGGGCTTAGTTACGCTGGAACCAGCCAGCCCGCTCAGCAGCGGCATGTATCTGGTTGGAGCAGCTAAAGTGCCTGCTATCAAGATCGTAGTGCAGTAATTTTTCGTCATTCCTCGGAATGCCAAAATCAGGCTATCAACAAATAAGCGCATCCGGCTATAGTCTGGTGCGCTTATTTGTTGATAGCCACTCGCTTCGCGCCCGTTCATGCCCGTTTTTCATTACCTCATCCAATTTCTGTTGGTTGGCCAAACTGGTTTTGGGTAGTTTACCGTCTAAATCCTCTTCCATGAACCCTGCCATCGACACTACCTCATCGCTGCCCACAGCGGAACCAGACAATACCGTCCGCATTCAGGTAGTCGACGCCCTGCGCGGATTTGCGTTACTGGGCATTTTACTCGTCCATGTATCGGTTTGGTTCGATGGAGGGCCACTACCGGGTTCTGTCTATCAGATCAATAACGAGGGCGTGGCCAATACGGTCGTCCAGACAATTCTGGGCGTCTTTTTCAGTGGTAAATTTTATACCTTCTTCTCGTTTCTTTTTGGGCTGAGTTTCGCCCTCATGCTTACCCGATCAACCGAGTCGGGGGGTGCATTTCTGCGTCGGTTTGCCCGGCGGCTACTGATTTTGGGGGCCATTGGTTTCCTGCATAATCTGCACTGGCGGGGCGACATTCTGGGTATTTTTGCGATGCTGGGGTTTGTGATGCTGCTATTTCGCAATGCCCCGATCCGGTGGGTACTGGTTGTGGCGATGTTGCTCATCCTGAATTTACCGGTTCGGGTGCGCGATGCTTACACCAGTTTCTTTGTTACCCCACCAACCAAAGCGCAAAACGACCAGCGACAAAAGGCGTTCGATACAGTCGTGACTGCTAATTATCAGGTAATCAAACACGGCAATTATGGCGAAGTAGCCCTCCTTAACCTGCGCGAGCTGAAGACCAAAATGGAGTTTCAGTTCGACAGTGGTCGTATTTACATCACGCTGGGCTTTTTTCTGCTGGGGCTGTATGCCGGTCGCCGACGGCTGTTTCAGCACCTCGTCCAACACCGGTCTTTATTCCGAAAAGTTACGCGTTTCTCCGGCTTTGCGGTACTGGGAATCATTATTCTCTTCGCCATAGCTATTTCCATCTTTGGCGCTAATTCGCAGCCACCGAAAGCGATTGAAGTCATTTTTTCATTCCTCTTTGATGTGGGTAATGGCCTGCTGACCGTGTTTTACATTACCGGTCTGACGTTGCTCTTCTCCCGAATTTCCTGGCAGCGGGTTGTCCCTCCGTTTGTAGCGGTTGGTAAAATGGCCCTGACGAATTACGTGCTTCAATCGGTGTTTGGGACACTCATTTTTTACGGATACGGACTGGGGCGAATCGGTGAAATCAGTTCGGCAGTTGCCGTTACGCTAACGATCCCGATTTTCGTTGGGCAGATACTCTTGAGCCGTTGGTGGTTATCACGCTTTCAGTATGGTCCGCTGGAATGGCTCTGGCGTTCGCTAACGTTTGGAAAGGCGCAACCGATGCGGGTATAAAGTCTATAGTTTTCAGTCATTTTGGCGCAGCAAATCATAGGCCGGGGTAGTTTTCAGTCAAAATGTCTGAAAAACTACTCCGGCCTATGATTTGTTAATGAGTAATCAGGGCCGCCCGCGCGGTATAATGAATACTACCCGACCAGTTCGAGCATACAGTATGCATTTCCCATTAACCATTATCCATTCCTGACCACTCATGGACTTTAAGAATTACACCATTAAAGCACAGGAGGTCGTACAGAAGGCATCGGAGATTGCCCTCGGAAACGGCCAGCAAGCCATAGAAACGGGGCATCTGCTCCAGGCTATCCTGTCGGAAGACGAGAATGTCGTCGGCTTTGTTGCCAAAAAAATTGGCGTTAATCTACAAAATACCAGTGCTGCCTTAGCGGCTATACTGACCACCTATCCCAAAGTTTCGGGCGGAAACGGCAGTGTATACCTCAGCAACGATACTGCCGCTGCCTTAGCCAAAGCCAGTAGCCACACTAAAGAATTCGGCGACGAATTTGTGAGCGTTGAACTGATGCTGCTGGGTCTAATGAGCGGCAAAGATCAGATCGCCACGTTACTAAAAGACGCCGGTTTCAGGGAGAAACAAACCAAAGCGGCCATCAACGAACTTAGAAAAGGAAACCCGGTGAAAGACCAGAGCGCAGAAGCGAAATATCAATCTTTAGAACGGTTCAGCGTTAACCTGAACGAACGCGCCCGAACCGGCAAAATCGACCCGGTGATTGGCCGCGATGATGAAATCCGGCGGGTGCTGCAGATTCTGAGCCGCCGAACCAAAAACAACCCGATTTTGCTTGGCGAACCAGGCGTTGGCAAAACCGCCATTATTGAAGGACTTGCCCAGCGTATCGTATCGGGCGACGTTCCCGAAAATCTGAAAACCAAAACCATCGTCTCGCTCGATATGGGTTTGCTCATTGCGGGTGCCAAGTACAAAGGCGAGTTTGAGGAACGTCTGAAAGCGGTTATTAAAGAAGTGACCGACTCCGACGGGCAGATTATTCTGTTCATCGACGAGATCCATACGCTCGTGGGTGCAGGCGCCGGTGGCGAAGGTGCCATGGATGCCGCTAACCTGCTGAAACCAGCGCTGTCGCGGGGTGAACTGCACACAATTGGCGCCACGACGCTGAAAGAGTACCAGAAATACATTGAGAAAGATAAAGCACTCGAACGCCGTTTCCAGGCCGTCCTGGTTGATGAGCCGGACATGGCCGACGCCATTTCGATTCTGCGCGGCATCAAGGAAAAATACGAACTCCACCACGGCGTTCGCATTAAAGACGACGCGGTCATTGCCGCTGTCGAACTCTCAACGCGCTACATTACCGACCGTTTCCTGCCCGACAAAGCCATCGACCTGATGGACGAAGCAGCCGCTAAACTTCGGCTGGAGATGGACTCCGTGCCCGAAGAACTCGATGAATTGAACCGGCGCATCATGCAGTTGGAAATTGAGCGGGAAGCCATTCGGCGCGAAAACGACAAAGAGAAAGAAACGTCGCTGAGCAGGCAGATTGCTGACCTCAGCGAAGATCGTAATGAGCTGAAAGCCAGGTGGGAAACTGAAAAAGCATCGGTCAACGAAGGCCGCACGCTGAAGGAGCAGCTTGACAGGCTGCGCCTGGAGGCTGAACAGGCTGAACGCGCGGGTGACTACGGCAAAGTAGCCGAAATTCGCTACGGGCGCATTCCCGAACTTGAAACGAAGCTGAATGGATTGCAGGGAGCAGGGAGCCAGGAGCAGGGCAACACCGCGCTCCATGCCCCACGCACCTTGCTACAGGAAGAAGTGACCGCCGAGGACATCGCCGAAGTAGTTGCTAAATGGACCGGCATTCCGGTGCAGAAAATGCTGCAAAGCGACCGCGAGAAACTGCTCAATTTGGAGAAAGAACTCGGTAAGCGCGTCGCCGGCCAAGCCGAAGCGATTGAAGTGGTGGCCGATGCCGTGCGCCGGAGCCGGGCCGGAATGCAGGACCCCAAACGGCCCATTGGCTCGTTTATTTTCCTCGGAACCACGGGCGTTGGCAAAACCGAAGTGGCCCGGACGCTGGCCGAATACCTGTTCAATGACGAAAACGCGATGGTCCGCATCGACATGTCGGAGTATCAGGAACGCCATGCCGTGAGCCGACTCATTGGCGCTCCTCCGGGCTACGTGGGCTACGACGAAGGCGGTCAATTGACCGAATCTGTGCGCCGGAAACCCTACTCGGTGGTGTTGCTCGATGAAATCGAAAAAGCCCACCCCGACGTCTGGAACATTCTGCTGCAGGTGCTCGACGAAGGCCGCCTAACCGACAACAAAGGCCGTGTGGCGAACTTCAAGAACACGATTATCATCATGACTTCGAACATCGGCAGCCACCTGATTCAGGAAAAATTTGCCGAAGATGAAGGCTGGAACCATTCGTTGGTGCTGGCAGAAGCCAAGTCGGCAGTAATGGAGTTGCTGCGGCAAACCATCCGCCCTGAATTCCTGAACCGGATTGACGAGATCGTGATGTTTGAGCCGTTGACGAAGGCCAACATTCGTAAGATTGTGGACATTCAGTTCCGTCAAATCAAACAACGTCTGGCCGAAAACGGCATTCAACTCGACGCCACCGACGAAGCCCTGACCAAGCTCGGCGAAGAAGGTTTCGACCCGCAGTTTGGTGCCCGCCCGCTGAAGCGTGTGTTGCAACGCCGGGTGCTGAACGAACTGTCGAAGAGTATCCTATCCGGCGAGGTCAAAAAAGACTCTGTCGTGCTGATGGAGTTGACCGACGACGGGGAGATTGCCTTCACGAATTTAGACGCCGAAATTGAATTGTAATCAGGAGATTTGAGAAGCCCGGTTGCTGCGAAGTGGCCGGGCTTCTACTTAACTACCCTACCGCCCCAGCCGTCCTGTTGGGCGTGCTTAGGACAATAGGTAGAAGTACCAGTCAGGCTTACAAATACCCCGATATAACCCGAAAACCTATCTCCATCGCGTAGAGACCAAACAATATGAAAGCAACTGGTTTGGTCTCTACGCGACGGAAAGGATGGGGCTTTAGGCTACGTGTAATAGAATTGACTCGGTATTCCCGCTACGCAACGAGAGAATAGAGAAGAAAACTTACCCTGTTGATAATAACTCATATTTATCCAAATAACCTTTATCTTCACAAAAAACCAAGAAAATCATGATTGCTGATAAACTAAGCTCACTTCAGTTAGAACTCCTAAAGATCTATTCATTCCAGCCTTCTGATGAGGATTTGCAGGCAGTTAAGAAACTACTGGCAGCGTATTTTTCCAACAAATTAGTTGACAAAGTGGCCGAAACTGTTGAGAGAAAAAATATCTCGCAGGACGATTTAGATCGCTGGTTAAATGAGTAGACTGCGTCTCATTCTGGATACCAATGTGTTTTTAGTTTCGCTGGCTACACAATACAAATACTACTGGATTTATGAGTGTATCCTGCAAGATAAGTTTGACTTGTGTCTGTCAACTGAAATCCTGCTGGAATATGAAGAAATTATTCAGCAACGCTACGGATTGACGGCCACTGATGCCAAACTGAGTTATCTGCTCTTGCTACCCAACGTTCACATAATTGAACCTTCATACCGCTGGAATCTTGTTGAAAACGATAAAGATGACAACAAATTTGTTGACTGCTTCGTAGCTGCAAACGCTGACTACATTATCGGAAATGACCGTCATTTCAATGGATTAAATGACATTGGCTTCCCTCCAATACGGGTTTTAAATTATAAAGAGTTCGAGTCAATGTATAAGAAATCATTGGTAGGTATTGAATCGTGAACCATTTAGCATAACCCCTACTCCACTATACAGCTCTACCGCGCCAGTCCATCCTGTCGGGCGCGATCACGCACACGCTGAGCACGGCTCTTGCTGTCGGTTTGAGTGGAGAGAATCGACGTGACCCGGTCGAACGTGGAGAGACAGTCTACCACCGTTCCAATTTAGCGCCAGATTCGCGGGTAGTTCAGCCCGGATATAGCCATCAACCCAAACTGATTTTCGCCCGAATTTGGCTGACGGCGAATCGTTTGGCATTTTTGCTTTCTGAATAAATACCTTTCCTTAAAAAGTCAATAGCCAGCCTACTACATGAACCAGCAATCACGGAGAAATTTTGTCAAAAACAGTGTAGCAGCCGGGTTAGGTGCCAGCCTGCCCGCCATCGAATCAGCCCCGAAAGATATGTTTGTCCACCACGTCCTTTTTTACCTGAAAAACGCCGACAGTGAAGCTGACACAGCTAAACTGCTGGAAGGTTTAACTAAATTAGCGAAAGTTCCGAGCATCAAACTGGTACACATTGGCACACCCGCAGCCACCAACCGGGCTGTCATTGAGCGGACATATGCCTACTCATGGCTATGCTTCTTCGATAGCCCTGCCGATGAAGAAAGCTACCAGAAGCACCCCATCCACGATGAGTTTCGGAATAACTATGCTCATCTGTGGGAGAAAGTAGTTATCTACGATTCGGTTGGACCAAAGCGGTAAACTCAGTGCAGAGCAGGGTGCACGGAGCGGGGAGGACCCAGGCATCAGGCATACCCTGCACCCCTCCTGTCCACCCCTGCTCCTTTTTCCTCGCTCCGTGCACCCTGCTCCGTACTGAGTTTACCGCGCGTGAACGAAATAAAAACACCGGTCAAAACTAAACCGGCCATCGTCAGGTAGGCATAGTGCATGCCAAGCACCTGAGCGGCTGTCGTTTCGGGCATTACGTCATGGGCAAGCGCGTAGCGGTTGCGGGTGCTGTACCATACGGCAGCGGCCAGGGCAATACCGACCACAAACCCCAGGTTACGCATAAAGGCAATCATGCTGCTGGCAATACCACGCTGGGCTAATGGTGCCGAATTAAGAGCGCTGCTGCTATTGGGCGACTGAAACAACCCAAAGCCCAGACTAACCAGCGAACTTCGCCAGATGACATCCTGCCAATCCCAACGGGCGTCCAGAAAGGAAAAGGCGAAATAGCCGAAGGCGGCAATTAGTAAACCAATACTGGACAACCACCGGGTACTGACCCGGCTGGAAAGATAGCCTCCCAATGGGGCAACGATACTGAGCGTTAAAGGTCCGGCTAATAAGACCAAACCTGCCCGTTCAGGGGTTAAGCCCAGTAGTTGCTGCAAAAAGAAGGGAATCACGAACAGGTTGCCCCCGGAGGCAACAAACCCACAAAAAGAAGCCAAAATAGCCGACGTATAGGGTTTTATACGAAATAGACTTAGCTGTAGCATGGGTTCACGAATCCGCATTTCCCAAACAAAGAAAATCAGCAAGACCACTGCGCCAGTTGATAGCAACCCAATAACAAGTGGGTCGTTCCAGCCGTAGCGTGGCTCCGGCCCAAAATCCAGCCCGGTCAGGAAGGCAATCACCCCAACAAGAAACAGCCCTGCTCCTACCAGATCAAAGCGTTGGCCCGTACTTTTTGGGCTGTCGGGCAGAACAGTCCACGCCCGCCAGATGGCTAACGCGCCAATTGGCACGTTTACGAAGAAAATACTCGACCAACCAAATTTACCCAGCAGCAGGCCACCAATAACCGGTCCGGCACTCGCCCCTGCCGCCACCACCGACCCCATCAGCCCAAGTGCCTGGCCTCGCTCCTGGGGCGCAAACGTATCGCCGATGATGGCTGGGCCAACAGCGTAGATCATGGCCGCACCCAGCCCCTGAAGCACTCGAAAACCCACTAATGACCAGAGATTCCAGGCCAGCCCGCAAAGCATCGATCCCAGCACAAACACACAAAAACCCGTGATGTATAACTGTCGGCGGCCCACCCAGTCCGATAGTTTACCCATAATGAGCAACGTACTGGTTGTTGTGAGCAGGTAACACAACACGATCCATTCGACACTATCACCCGCGTTAAGTTCTCGTCGGATAGTTGGCAGCGCAATATTGACAATGCTGCTGTCGAGCGTAGACATGAACGTACCGAACATGATCGTTCCCAGAATAATCCATTTGTTGGGAGCCGACGAGGCCGGCATAGAGACGGGCGGTACTGACACAGAAAAACCAGATTAATTCGGTAACCTAACCGACTGAATAAGGGGGTTGTTCAACTGACAAAGGGCATCAGCTAAGCGAACCTGCCAACGCGAACGACGATTACCTGGCCACCACCCGCACAACATAGGTTCGGATGGTTTGCCCACTTCCCGCCTGATTCATGGGTTTCGTTGAAAAGACAACGTTTGCCGTTCCGGTGGTAACGCCTTTTATCTGAAAAACGGTTGGGCCGGAATTAGTCCGGCTGAGCGTATCGACAGCCGGGGCAAGCTGCCTTCGGGAGACTTCCACCACCTCCTGATTGTCGGACGTACCGATTAATTCCGAGGAACTATCACCGGTATTTGGCAACGAAACCTCTTTAATTTCGCCAACCTCTATTCGCAGCCTTTTTTTTGCTCCAGCGTCCATCTGACCCTGCCGACTACAGGCAACCAGACCAAACAGCAGTCCGGTGAGCAGGAGTTGCTTAGGGAGTTTAACCATTGCGTGCGCGATAGAGGGAACCATAGGCAGGATAACCGTCAGGCTGTAGCAACAGTTTTAAAATTTATTCAGCATTAAACGCTAACTGTCCCTATATGATTGTCGATTTGTTTATACAGGCCAATGCTCCATTCAGCGGGAATTGGCTTGCCGAATCAGTTCTTTTTCTTGCCCAATTGTAAGGTCGTTTTACCGCCAACCACCCGACCATTTTCGTATTGGTAGCTTGAGTTAACCCGTTTTTCGTCGATTTTTTTGACAAGATTAGGCTGCACGGCTGGAGCCTGATTGGGGGCTGGCTTGACCTCAAATCGACTGGGTTGCTGATACTTCGATAAGGAGTTCGCTGGTTTAGCTTTTGTGCTGTCAACAGTTTGAGCTGTAGCCGATACGGCCACAAAAAACGTCAGGATTGTGAGTGCATTTTTCATAGCTTTACCCATTTATGATTGCTAAGTTAGGCATTTGTTCATGAGCTTATTTCGCCTTTCTTCGATAAAAGACAAACCCATTTTCTTCGCCGGTTTTCCGGACGTCGGGCAGTGAATCCAGGAGCGTTGGCTGCGCGCTGGCATGGCGGATAAACAGAACGTCTTTATCAATCCGTCCCCGAAGCAGCCAGTCGTCGTTGTAATAATTCGGGTTCGTAACGGGCGGTTTCTGCGTATAAAAATACGGACCGTAACTGTGGTATCCATAGGTTTTTACATACACATTCTGCCCCTGCGCCCGCTCGAAAAAGCGCATGGCAGCCGCCTGCGAAATACCTTCAATCCGACCGATAAAGAACCAGAGCGTCAGCGTAATAAATACAGCCATACCCACAAAAAGCGTCAGCGAAGCCTGCGCCGGTTCGCGCCGGGTATACCACCGAATTGCCAGGAACAGAACAATCATCAGCCATACGCCCGGCAGCGCCGTCCAGACAGGCCAGTCAATGTTTGCGTTTAAATTGCCCTGTGTGAACGCATCCTGATCGGCAACCGATTTCACTAAATCGATGCGATTCCCCAGCAGAGGCAGGCTACTAATGGCCACAACGAAAATGCCGCCAATAAGAATCAAACCTGCCCGCAACCAGTTGTTAAACCCAATTTTTCGCTCCTCCAACTGCAACAGCGTCAGGGCGGCAAAGTAGGTCAGGGGGAAGTAGCATAGCGATGAATAATGCACAATTTTCGACTGCACAATGCTGAATAGAATCAACACTACCCAGAACAAAATCAGCATCCACCGCCGAAACTCACGCTGGTAATTGCGCTCGATAAACAGCGGCCCAAACGCCCGAATCGCGAAGATAGACGCGGGAAAACAACCCACTAACAAAATGATAAAGTGATAGCCCGGAAATCCCACATGGCCAGCATCGGGCGTGCTGAACAACCGAAAGGTATAGGCCAGGAATTCACGCATCAGGGCTGGCCCGTGCAGGTACACATCCAGCCCATACCAGACCAGCGACACAACCGAAGCGGCCAGCGAAAAGCCCAGAAACTGCAGGGGGGTTACGAACCACCGGAATCGGGTCAACATCCAGTAAACGGCTGCCACTAAGCCCACAATCAGGTACGCAACAGGGCCTTTGGTCAGAATGCCCAGCCCCAGCACAAAGCCACCCAGCAGCAGGTAGGTCCACTCAGTTTTGGGTACGGTCATGGCCCCGCCCAGCCGTTCGCGTTTCCAGGACGCAAAAATCAGATTGACTAACCCAACGAAAATAAACAGGTTAAAAAATGGGTCGATGATGCCGGAACGGAAATACAAATGGGGTGTTACCGACCCCAGATACGCCAGTGCCCACAGCAGCCCGAAGCGGTGACCGTGCAGTTTCTGGCCGAGGTTGTAGAGATACACCAGCGTGATTATACCGCAGATGGCATTGGGCAGCCGGGCCGAAAACGCATTGACGCCAAAGAGATGCATCATCGTGGCCTGAAACCAGAAAAATAAGGGTGGTTTTTCGTAGAACGGCTTAAAATCAATATGAACGTGCAGGTAGTCGCCCAGCGCCATCATCTCGCGGGCGCACTCGGCAAAGTTAATTTCGTCCCAGTCGAACAGCCGGACACCGCCCAGAAACGGGATAAAAAAGAGGACACCCAGCGTGATTAAGACGAGGGAATAGAAAAGTTTTTGATTCATTAATAAAGGAAGTAGTACAAAAAAAGCGACTAACCAGCCGGAAAGAAGCGCAAAAATAGCCTAAAAAAGATTGCCGGGATTCACGATATTCGCGCCGACAAGTTTGACACCGTTTGGCAGTTGAGGCTGGGACTTTGACAAAGTTTTAAACTTTGTCAAAGTCCCAGCCTCAACTGCCAAACGGTTCATCTAAATACAGAAACCACGAATTTCCCATGCTCACTAATCACCGCTTTACCGACCTGCCCGCTTATACTCAATTACAGGCGCACTATAATGACCTGAAGGACTATCATTTACGCGATTTGTTTGCCGAAGACCCACAGCGGTTTGCAACTTTCTCCCGTCGGTTTAACGATATCCTGCTCGACTTCTCCAAGAACCGTATCACGACCGAAACACTGGGGCTGCTGATAAACGCAGCCGAACAGGCCGGGCTGACCGATGCCATTGGCAAGATGTTCTCGGGCGATAAAATCAACCAGACCGAAGACCGCGCGGTGTTGCACATAGCCCTGCGGAATCGCTCGAACGCGCCAATTCTGGTGGATGGGAAAGACATTATGCCCGATGTAAATGCGGTATTGGCCCACATGAAATCATTCACGGAGCGCATCCGGTCGGGCGAGTGGAAAGGGTATACCGGCGAGGCCATTACGGACGTGGTGAACATCGGTATTGGCGGGTCCGACCTCGGGCCGGTCATGGTGACGGAAGCCCTGAAACCGTATGCCGACGATAAAAAACTACGCGTGCATTTCGTCTCGAACGTCGATGGGGTGCATATCTACGAAACCCTGCAAACGGTCCGGCCCGAAACCACGCTGTTTCTGATTGCGTCGAAGACATTCACCACGCAGGAAACCATGACCAACGCCCAAACGGCCCGGCAGTGGTTTCTGGACGCGGCCACCGATGAAGCCGCCATTGCCAAACACTTTGCGGCCCTCTCGACCAACAAAAAAGACGTTGAGAAATTCGGCATCGACCCCGCCAATATGTTTGGTTTCTGGGATTGGGTTGGCGGTCGGTATTCGCTCTGGTCGGCCATTGGGCTGTCGATTGCGCTCTATATCGGCTTCGATAAATTTGAGGAACTGCTGGACGGCGCTCACGCGATGGATACTCATTTCCGCGACGCGCCACTCGACCAGAATTTGCCCGTCATTCTGGGGCTGCTGGGCATTTGGTACAACAATTTTTTCGGGGCGCAAACCCAGGCCATTTTGCCCTACGACCAGTATATGCACCGGTTTGCGGCTTATTTTCAACAGGGCGATATGGAAAGCAACGGCAAATCGGTTGACCGCGCTGGGAATCCGGTCGATTATCAGACCGGCCCGATTATCTGGGGCGAACCCGGCACCAATGGCCAACACGCCTTTTATCAGCTCATTCACCAGGGAACCAAACTAATTCCGTGCGATTTTCTGGCCCCGGCCATCAGCCAGCGACCCATTGGCGAACACCATAAAATCCTGATGGCCAACTATTTTGCTCAGACAGAGGCCCTGATGAACGGAAAAACCGAAGCCGAAGCGGCTGAAGAATTACGCAAAGCAGGCAAAAGCGAGGAAGAAATAAAGGCATTGGCACCATTCAAACAGTTTTCGGGCAACCGGCCAACCAATTCCATTCTGTTCAAAAAATTAACGCCCCACACGCTGGGTAGTTTGCTGGCGCTATACGAGCATAAAATCTTTACGCAGGGCGTCATCTGGGATATTTTCAGCTTCGATCAGTGGGGCGTTGAATTGGGCAAACAATTGGCCAGCCGTATCCTGCCCGAACTACAGGACGATGCGGCCGTTCGCTCACACGACAGTTCGACAAATGGGTTGATGACCGCGTTTAAGACGATGCGAAACGGGTAAACATCGAACGCAGATTTTTAGGATTCTTATGATTTTATCGCTGTAAATCATAAGAATCCTAAAAATCTGCGTTCCATACTTAAGCTGAAGATCGAAATAGTCTAAAACAATACCGGCTAATGGTCTGTTAGAAAGGGTGTAATCGAATAGGATTGCACTTTTTTTGTTTAACTCAACATAGATTATGAAAACTCAACTCTCCCTATTGGCAATATGCCTCTATGGTGTTGGCATTGCGAACGCCCAGACAACGACTCCGTCTTCAACGACAACGAATCCAGCGTACACCTCGCCGGTTACAACCGACAGTACTAATTCGGCTAACACTGGCACGATGTCGAACAGCAGTTCACTGAACAGCAGCAATTCTTCGACTAATAGCGTAGCCTCGCCGACCTATGGCACAACGACCAGTACGTATAGCACCACCGACCAACCTACTCGCGTTAAGAATACGAAGGATTACAAAAACTTTGTGTTTGGTATTTATGCGGGCCTGAACACAACCAAGTTTAAAGGGGAAAGCGTTAATACGAGTGGCAATTTATCGGGCCGATTAGGCTATCAGGCGGGTATTTTTGTGCGGGGTGGCAAGCGCTTATTCGGGCAGTTCGGGGCTGAATACTTTGCGTCAAGCTCAAACTACTTTACCAGGGGCGATGGCCAGAGCGCAACGAGTATTCAGGATCAGATCGATATTCAGTATATACAATTCCCGTTGTACATCGGCTACAAACTGCTGGAGTCAGACCGGGGCATTTCGGCCATTCGACTACAGGGCGGGCTTGAGTATGCCAATCGGATTAGCTCAAGCAGTGGGAAATTTAACCTGACCAACAGTGAAATCAAGAGCGGCACCTTCAATGCGTTAGGCCAGGTAGGGTTCGATATTGGTGCTTTTCTAATCGATCTGACCTATCATCATGGCCTGAGCGATTCAATCAAAAACCCGGTTAGTGGGAGCACGACGACGACAGGTTTTGCGGGATCACAGCGTCGGGTATTTAGTGCCAGCATAGGCTTTAAATTCTAAGCGCTCGCTATCATTATGGTTAAGCCGCCCTACCGTAGGGCGGCTTTTTTTACGGTTCATTTTTTCAGATAAGCTAACCAACGGCTGTTACCCAAACATTCACGACTTACGAACGGTTTAGAGGAATGAATACTCAACAGGATAGATTATGAAAACGTTAACAAAAACAGCATTCTTAGTAGCCAGTATTTGCAGCACAGGCTTTGTGTGCGGTCAGCAGAACTCCTACGACGACCGGAATGACCGCGATAGTCGGTCGATGCGCCGGGACGAACGCAGAGATGAGCGACGGATGGAGGATCGCCTTGACGAACGGCGCGATTTTAACCGCCGAAACGACGAAGAGCAACGCTACAACAATCGCTACGAAGAACGGAGCGGTTCTAATCGCCAGTATGATGAACGCGACCTGAGCAAAGCCTACGATGAAGGTTTTGAAGATGGCCAGCGCAGCCGGGAAGTTACCGAACGGAAAGAGCGCCGGGAAAACTACAAAAACTTCACGTTTGGCATTTATGGGGGAGCCAACGCAACCCGTTTTGAAGGCGAAACGACCCAGGGTGAGAAGCTAAGTGGCCGCTTAGGCTATCAGTTGGGCTTTTTTGTACGGGGCGGTGGCCGCATCTACGGTCAGCTTGGCGCCGAATACTTAACCTCAAGCTCTGAACTGTCGCGGGTGGGCGACGGCACCACAACGGGCGCCAGCGACATCATCGGCAACATCGACCAGCAGTACATTCACGTACCGGCCTACATTGGGGTCAAGCTGTCGCAATCGGAACGGGGTGTTTCGGGCGTTCGGCTGGCGTTTGGCGCCGAATATGCCGCCCCCATTGGCGTTGGCACCAACAAACTCGACCTTAAACAGGCTGATTTTAAATCCGCAACCGTCAACGGCCTGATCAACTTAGGGTTCGATGCAGGCCCGTTGATGCTTGGCTTTGTTTATCACCACGGCTTTGCCGATGTCGTTGAAGGCACCAGCAATACCAAACGCCGGATTTTAAGCGTGAACGTGGGGGTGAAATTTTAAAAATACCGGGCCGCCGAAGGGGTCGTAAGTTATTAAGTCGATAGTCGTAAGTTTGTCAATAAGTCGAATGCTGGTTTACCGAGCCACTACCGACTATTGACTGACCGACTATCGACTTTTTTATGAATACTCTCTTCCCTATTTTCGTCAAGGCTGAGAACCTGCACACGCTCGTGGTGGGCGGGGGTTATGTGGGTTTGGAGAAACTGACGGCCCTGCTCAGCAACTCGCCGGAGGCCCGCATTACGCTCGTAGCTCCCGACATTCGCGACGAAATCCGGGAACTTGCCCGGCGGCATCCCAAGCTGCAGTTAATTCAGGAGCCGTATCACGACATCTATCTCTCCGACAAAGACGTAGTGATTGCCGGCACCAACGACAAGGCGGTTAACCGGCAGGTACAAACCGACTGCAAACGCCAGCGAATTCTGGTAAATGTAGCCGACACACCCGACCTGTGCGATTTCTACCTGAGTTCAGTCGTGAAGAAAGGTGACCTGAAAATTGCCATTTCCACGAATGGAAAATCGCCCACGTTTGCCAAACGATTCCGTGAAGTACTGGAAGAAATTCTGCCCGATTCGTTGCAGGAAACCCTCGATAACCTGACGGCCATCCGCAATCAGCTTAAAGGTGATTTTGTGCAGAAAATGGAGAAACTAAACGAGATTACGAAGGTGTTGCGATAGGCTCAATCGCAGGTAGTTCTCATAGATTTGAAAGAAAAAGTTAACTTGCTCAACGAATCTGTAACGCAGACAGAAGTATGATTTATCAATTAGAAATTGATGACCGCGACGAAACGGCTAAGGCTGTTCTGGCATTTATCCGACAGATGGCCGAATCTAACAAAGCCATAAAGCCTCCTGTTGCTCTCGCTTATACAAATCAGCCGGGCTTAACTGAACGTCCGTTTGGGACAATGAAAGGTAGTTTTAAGCTATCTCCCGACTTCAATGAACCATTGGATGAGATTACCAGGATGTTGCGGTAGGACATGAACATCCTCGCTATCTCCGGTAGCCTGCGGGCTGCATCGACCAACACCCTGCTCCTGCACGCTGCCGCCAAACTGGCTCCTGCCAACGTAGCCGTCACCTTTTACGAAGGCTTAGACGATCTGCCGCATTTCAGCCCTGAACGCGACAAAGAAAATACCTCCGAACCCGTCCATACACTCCGCGCCTTGCTTCAGGAAGCGGACGCTGTGCTGATCTGCACGCCCGAATACATTCACGGAATGCCGGGCGTGCTGAAAAACATGCTGGACTGGCTTGCGTCATCGGGTGAGTTTGTCGATAAGCCGGTGGGTGTGCTCAGTTCCAGTCCGTCAGACATGGGCGGCTCACGGGCGCACGCATCGCTATCGCACACGCTGCGCGTATTGACCGCCCAACTACCCGAACAGGCCTCCTTAATTGTCCCGTTCATTCGGACACGGCTCGCGGCTGACGGGCGCGTAACCGACCCGGTTTTGATTCAGGAATTGCAGGGAGTGATTGATGCGCTGGTGCAGGCGGTTCAGGAAAACGTACATCTCAAATCCCCAACTCCACCGCCGGGTCCCAGAGCAGTTTCTTAAAATCAACCACCCGGTCGTTCTCTACATGAACGCCCTCGTCTTCCAGCAGTTGCTGCATGATTGTTGGACCGCCAAAGAAGTGCTTGCCCGACAACACACCCACGCTGTTGACAACCCGGTGGGCGGGCACGTCGGGGCGGTTGTGGCAGCCGTTCATGGCCCAGCCAACCATACGTGCGCCTGCCCGCAGGCTCAGGTAGCGGGCAATGGTACCGTAGGTGGTCACGCGACCCTTTGGCACCAAGCGCACCACTTCGTACACCTCCTCGAAATAATCCCGTTGCTCCATGTTAAATGAAGAGGTTGTGACACGGCCCTTTTACCTGATTCCCTTCTCTTCAATAGCCGTTGTTAACTTCCCGTACCACTCTTCGCCATAGGCACGGATAAGGGCTTCCCGCACAAATTTGTAAATGGGCACATTCAACTGTTCGCCGAAGCCACAGGCAGGGCTGCAAATGGGCCAACGGTCGTAGTTGAGCGCATGGAAGGCTTCATATTTGGTAACGCGAATGGGATACAAATGGCAGGAAATGGGTTTTTTCCAGTCAACTTTACCGTCGTTACAGGCTTCTTCGATGCCGCATTTCAGAATGCCCCGGTCATCCCAGGTGGCGTAGACGCACTCCCGACCGCCAACGGTATTAGTCACAAAGCCCCCGTTGCCATCGGATTCATAGCCGCCTTTTTGCTCGATAACCCGAATGCCTTCGGGCGAGAGGTACGGTTTAATGTCGTCGTAAATGCGGTCCAGAATGGCCGGTTCGTCACCTTCCAGTGGTGCGCCCATATCGCCCTCGACGCAGCAGGCTCCTTTGCATTTATCTAAGTTGCAGACAAAGAATTTTTCGGCAACGTCGTCGCTGATGCAGGTATTGTCAATCAGAATCATATCTCTTTAATGTAAAATGAACAATGTATACTGGAACAGAAAAGCCGCTTATACGTCATCCATTGTTCATTTTACACTGTACATTAATTTTTAAGAATCTTAATTCTCTGGCCCAGTTTAACGCCAACGTCGGTCAGGTTATTCCACTCCTGAATCTGCTCGATGCTGACGCCGTAAATTTGAGAAATACGAAACATCGTTTCGCCCTTCGCAACGGTATGGTACGTTACCGCTGATGGCAGTACTGATGCGGACGAAGTTTTAGCCGTGCCCGATACGGATGGCTGTACCAGCCGCCCGCCGGGTGTGAGTTTCACTGCCAGCTTCTGGCCAACTTCAAGTTTGTCGTTCGTAGTCAGATTATTCAGCGACAGCAGTTCATCGACCGTCAGGCCGTAGAGTTTCGAGACACTGTAATACGTCTGGCCTGGCTCAACCGTGTGCGTTGTTGCCGACCGATTCACCGAGACGGGCGTTGTTGACGGACGTGTTGCAACCGAAACAGAAGGCGTTTCCGATTTCGGCTCCGGGTTCGTCGTGACGGGCGGGACGGGGCGAGATTCGGTTCTTGTCATGGACGAGGCTGCCGGACGAGAAGACGGTTTCGTTGTCGGAGTGGTCGCTGCGGGAACCGTCAATGACCCATCAGCCTGCTGCTCAAGTGGCCCCTCGTTCTTGCCCGTTTCGGGACGGCCCATGTCGATCTCAGCCTCAACAGTTCGCTTAGGCCGCTGTGTGCCCGCGTAAGTGTCGGTTGGTTTCGGTTTCGGGACTGTCGCCACTGGGTTATCGGCGGGGGTCGACCGTTCGGGGGTCGTTGCTACCGGCACCTCTTTTGTTGGCTGCGATGCATCCGGCGTTCTAACAATCACCACGCGCTGCGACCCATCGGTATTGTCGGTTCGGTTGGCAGGCGCTGGTGCCGGGCGATTGACCGACATTGTCGGAGTGGTTGTTGGCTGAATCGACGGACGCCCTGGCTCTGACCGTTGGGGCGCAGCCGGTTCCGACGTACCATCGTTTGGGGTAACGCCCCCGCCCACCAGTTTGGGCTGATACAACTTTCGCTCCGACGCATTGCGGGGAATACCATCGGTGCCGGTTACGGGCCGGGATGGGTTACCAGCCACGCTGGCAACCTCCGTCCGGGTAGGGGGCGTTGGTGTCTGGTCATAAACGGGAGCCGTTGGCGAGTTGATAATCTCGACCGGCTTATTGCTGGGACGGCGTTCGCGGAGCCACATCACCCGACCCGTTGCTAATTTCTGCACCCGGTCTAAGCGGTTATAGCTCATCAATTTCTTGAGCCGGATACCGTAACGCTGCGAAATACTGCGGGCGGTTTCGTCTTCCCGAACGGTATGGAATGGCACAAGGGCTTTTTTACGCTTCTTGGCTAAGTAATACACATCGTTGGCGAGAACCGGGTCGCGGTCGCTCATGTCGTTATAACGCAGGAAACTCGACAGGCTGATTTTCGATTTTCGGGCCAGCGATGCGGCATTATCGCCCGCCTGTGCCTGAATACCCGGTAACCCATTAATCTCATACAGAACGGGGTCATTTTTGCTGCTCAGACCGCTTGTCACTCGCCGAAGCACCGGAAAACCAACGTCATTCTGCACGAAGTCGGGTGTTTTTTTCGAGCTGACGCTAACGATCTTTTGCCGAACATCATTGATTTGATCACTCACGACCGGCACCGCCATCACGTAGGGTTTGTCCATCGGCACGGCTTCGCCCAGGACCCACCGGTTGTATTTGCGAAGCTCGAATTCATCGACATTTAATTCCTCGGCAATCGTTTTTAAGCTTTTTCCTCCGCCGTTTGGGTAGTCGATCAAGGCAAAGCGATTGCTTGTCTGGTGAAATTTCAAGGCGCTTTCAATAGCCACTTTATGGGCAAAGAACCGGAGAATGTAGCGGTCGGTACGGCCATCGAGGGCCACTTCACGGGCATACGACCAGTCGGGCGGAATGAGTTTGGCAATGCCGCCCGCGCCGAGGTAGTACGAATACAGGGAGGCTATCCAGTTGTTGAACTGTGCATTGCTCTTTTTGAGGTACTTAGCGGCTCCATGCGTCGATGCGCTGATGCTCTTGCGCTCGTCAATTTCCTCGTCGACGCGCATACCATGATCGACGGCCGTTTCGCGTTTGAATTGCCAATACCCAACGGCGGTTGAGGACGACACCGCATCGGGCGTGAGCGAGCTTTCCTGAACGGCGAGGTATTTAAAGTCGGTCGGCACGTCCTCATCGATCAGGATGGCCTCGATTATCGGGAAATAAAGAACGACCCGGTCGAGTTTGGCCAGCCAGTATTGTCGGTTGGCGAGCAGGGCGTTCACATCCTGCTGCACAATACGCCGGGCGTCGGGGTCTAAGCGAACCGAAATGTCGGCAAAAGCCACCTGCTCTGGCACAACCGGCACAGACGTTTGGGCCGACACGACTACAGTGGTTAAGGCAAAGAAAAGGGTTAGGCAATAAGCTTGTTTATTCATGGATTATACTTCGTAAATCGTACATCAATTCCGTTTTCGTACCAGCATTATCCCGTCTCGCACGGGCAGCAACACGTTCTCCACACGCGGATCGTTCTGTACTTTCTGGTTAAACGCCAGCACGGCGGGCGTATCCAGGTCAGCCGGTTTCACTGACTCAATAACCTTGCCACTCCATAACACATTGTCTGTCAGGATGAAACCACCCGGTCGCAGCGTATCAAAAATCAAATCGAAATACACCGACAGATTGCGTTTATCGGCATCGATAAACACCAAATCAAACGTTTCGTCGAGGGTAGGAATTATATCGGTGGCCATGCCGATCCGAAAATCAATCTGTTCGTTCAGTGGAGATTGCTGCCAGTATGAACGGGCAAAGTCTTCGAGTTCCTCATTGTAGTCGATGGTAATTAGTTTGCCATCGTCGGTCAGCCCTTCGGCTAAGCAAAGGGCCGAATAACCGGTATAGGTACCAATTTCGAGAATGCGCCGGGGGCGAATCATCCAGGAAATCATGGACAGCAGTCGGCCCTGAATATGCCCCGACAGCATTCGGGGAGCCATGATGTGCGCGTGGGTATTCCGATTGAGCCGATGCAGCAACTCACTTTCGGGCGAGGTATGCGCTTCCGCGTAAGCGGTGATGTCGGGAGGCAAAAAATCCATTCGGCTATTCACCTGCACAGGACAGGTAAGGGCTGGTTACAGTAAAAGTAACGTATAGATCCAAGAAATTGGTAATCAACGGCACTAAATCCGGTTTTTCGAGTCGATCACGATGGTAACCGGCCCGTCGTTCAGCAGCGAAATCTTCATATCGGCCCCAAACTCGCCGGTCTGTATGGGCTTACCCGATTCGGCAGTCAAGGCTATAATCATGGCTTCGTAGAGTGGCACGGCTACGTCGGGCCGGGCTGCTTCGGTAAAACCGGGCCGGTTCCCTTTTTTAGTGCTGGCATGAAGTGTAAACTGACTGATGAGCAGAATATCGCCACCCACAGCCGCTAAGTCGAGGTTCATTTTTCCGGCCTCATCGCTGAAAATCCGCATCCCAACAATTTTCTTACTGAGCCAGTCCACATCCTCGGTCGTATCGGTATGGGTGATGCCAAGCAGCACCAGAAAACCGGTGTCAATCTGGCCTTTAAGCTGATTGTCGATAGTGACCGAAGCCTGAGAAACGCGCTGAATAACGGCAATCATACTGAACAAATTGGGTAAGCATAGACTCGCTCGTGAAGGAGGAGTGAATGCGACGATAAAACTGGCCCGATTTTTTTTGACTTCCCTTCCTTACCTGAACCGGATTATCGACAGGGCCAAGGGGCACAATACGGTTGATTGGCGGGCCGTTTAATCAAAAATAGTATAATCAATTCATTTTTACCGGCTAATCTTGTGGCCAAAACGGGGCACAACCGTCCAATGAAGCAAATGGTGGCCTATTTTATGCGTTAATGCCTTGCCAGGACTGGTTTTAGCAACCCTAAGCCGTTCATGTCTGGCAGCTTATTTGCTCGGCTATGAGTGCAGTGACTGATCGCGTAAGTTGCTGAAACCTAATTCGTTTTAACTCACTATAGAAAAAAATTAGTGCTGATATCTAAAAAAAGATAGCGCCTAAGTAAACCTTCCTACCCAAAAAATGTCATAGGCTCCACTGTTCCATCTGTCGATTTACCTTCGCCTATCGGTTTCAAAAAATGCACAAGTTACTTATCATTTTCGTGATTATTCTGGGGGCATCAGCCGCTTTTGCCGGGTATTTCGCTGGTTTGCTCGACTGGATTCAGGACTTCTCATCTGGACTTTACTCCGCCCACCCTATCGAAGCCACCCTCGAAACAAGTGCTTTGTTAACCTACACCTACTTCGGCGTGAAATTCTTTAATCGGCACTTCAGTTCCATCCGGTGATTTTCCAGCCGATCCGGCTGCCCGCAGGCGAGCGTCGACCAGTTAATGGAGTCAATTAAGGAGTAAGCCGGTTCCTTATAACCCATTCCGTATGGCAAACTGAATCAGTTCGGTGACTTTATTGATACCCAGTTTGAAATGAATATTTTTTCGATGCGTTTTTATCGTCTCAACGCTTAGGTGAATACGTCCGGCAATCTGCTCATTGCTAAGCCCTTCCCGAATCAGAGAAATAATTTCAACTTCCCGAAACGTTAAGTTAAGCCGCATGGCAAAGTCATCTCCAAAGGGATCATTAGCCGGTTGTACCATACTGCCTACCTCAGCGTCGAAGTGCGTATTCCCGGCCAGAACAGCCCGAATTCCATGCAGCAGATTGATGGTGGTGGCGTCTTTTAGCAGATAGCCGTGCAGACCTGCCCGCAGGGCTTCGTCCAGCAATTTTGGCTGGTTATACATCGTCAGCAGCATCACCCGAACGCCAGGAAAATCACTAATGATGGTTTTGCCGAGGTCAATGCCGTTCGTACCCTGGAGGTTTATGTCGAGCAACACTACGTTTGGATTGGTGCGCTGAATAGTCGGGAGGGCGTCATTAGCCTGAAATACCTGTCCGCATACCATTAGGTCAGGCTGATCATTGAGAAGACTTTTCAAGCCGTCATTAAAAAGCCGGTGGTCGTCAATCAGGAGGATTCGGTTGGGTAGTTGGGGCTGCATAAACCGATACTGGATACGGAATATCCAGAACGACCAACGTACCGGCTTCACTTACGTCTCGCCACAGAGTCGCCCCGATGTATTCAGCCCGTAAATTACTATTTTTCAAGCCAATTCCTACCGATTTAGTGCCCCACAAACTGGCACGGCTACCCAATCCGTCGTCTTCGACGGTAATGGTGAGGTGGTCATCATGATAAAGCAGTTGGATGGCGGCCCGGTTGGCCTGGGCGTGCCGGCCGATGTTCTGAATCAATTCTGAAACGATGCGGTAGGCATTCAGTTCGGTATCCAACGGCAGTTTCTGTTCAATGCCTGAGGTGATGAAGGTAAAGCGGGTGGGTTGCGGAGGCTGCGACTGCACCAGTTGATGAAGCGCATGGCGAAGGCCAATGCGGGCGAATTCGGGGGGCATCAGGTTGTGGGCAATCCGGCGAAGGTCAATACTGCTTTTGTGAATGAGCGGTTCGAGATCGTCAAACGCCCGGATACCGACTGGCTCGTGGAGGTACTGACGGAGATCGGTCAGGCGTCGGCGGAGGGTAGCCAGTGTGCCGCCCAGGTCGTCGTGGAGGTCGGCGGCAATGCGCTGGCGTTCAGACTCCTGCGTTTGAATAAGATCAGACTGGAGCTGGCGATTCTGAATTTCAAGCTGCTGGCGGGCTGTCTGGAGTAGTTTTCGGCGATAAAGCCACCCAATCGAAAGAATCGAGAGTTCGATTAACAGGGCGATCCGTAGGGCTACCATATCGGGCAGTGGATTACGCATCAGCCCGGAGTTTATCAGGAACCCATTGATGGCGATGAAAACCAGCAGCGCTGATATGGCCAGTAGCAACAGCCACACTAAGGCAAATTTTCGCCGAAAGGCATCCACTACGTAGCTTAGCCAGATAAGCCCATAGCCCGTGGAACCCATGTAGCCGGTAAACCACATTACTTTTATAAACTCCTCATAATTCTGCTGTTGCGCCCGTTCTGCCAATAATGCCGACACGGCAATAATCCCCATTGGAATAAGCTCCACCCCCTGGAATGGCACTCGCCCTGAACCGGATGATACGCCCAGAAACCGTCTGCTAAACATAACAAATGCTGCGAAGCCTACATTAGGCCAGTGAACAATGGTGCTGATCCCATCGAACCACGCCAGCGAATCGGGCAGGAACGCGCCCCAGCCATCGTTGAGCAGGGCATACATCGACAGGCAAATCACGTAGCAGCCATAGAGCAGGTAGAGGTTGCGCCGGTAAAAGACGAAGGCAATGACTACCCCACCCAAAATAGCCAGTATTATACCGGCAAAGAGCGCCCAGCCCCATATATCCTGCTGCTGGGCGGCCAGAAAACGCTTCGGCTGCCACAACCGAACGCCGAACTTCATGGCATCGCCCGGCGCCACACGGCCCCGAATCCAGATGGTTGCTGGTTGCCGGGCCGGCACGGTCAGGGCGTAGAGAAAGTAATGGTGATTGACCGGGGCCAATGGTGTGGCCTGCCTGCGGTGGGACGACGGCCCCCGAATGCGCCGTGGGGGGGCGTTGGGCAGGGACACCCAAATCCCGACCGAATCCATAAAGTGGGTTGTCAGTTCGAGCCAGACGGTGCGGGCTTGTTCACTACGCACCGAAAACCGTGCCCACCCGACAATAAATCTGCGACCATAATTGATACTTTCAACCGACTGCCATTGCGCTGGGTCGACGGGTAAAGCAACGGGAGTTCCCAGCCGGGCGGGAGGTTGCCGAAGTTGGTATAAATACGAGTTTTCGACGGTAATGCCCTCAAAAGAAGCATCGAGTGGCAACACCCGCTGGGCGAGCGTGTTGAGAGAAAGCAGCAATAACCAAACGACTTGCCAGCACACGTTCATGGCAAAGAACCTTAGGTTGATGAGTGAACGCAGCAAAGAACGGTGGTCTGAGATAGATAAAAAATACCCCTTTCGGGGTATGGCGCGAGGAATCTAAACCCCTCATCTTTGTCGGGTTATCCGCTTCTCCACACCATCTTTTTTAACATGAACCACTCAAGTTTTATCCGGCGACTCCTGGCCACAGTTTGTCGCCCGCGTCATGGTCCGTCTTTTCTACGAACAAACCCGGCCATCAAACCTGAACCGATAGTATACCGATGCTCTACATCACCGCCAACACCTGATACGCTGCGCTATTAACCGTAACCACGTCGCCCACTTTGCGCCCGGCCAGGCCCATAGCAATAGGCGATGCGGGCGAAACCGCGAAGTAGTGGATTCCATCGAGGGTGAATTTACCGGCACCGATACTGATAAAAAACGTGCCCCGGCTGGTTGTGACCAGACTCCCCAACTGAACCGTCTCGAAGGTCTTTTCTATATTGACGTGCTTCAGGTCGCCGTCGAGCTTTCGGGCTTCGGCCAGGAGTTGAGCGTTCCGGTCGCGTTCGAGTTGGGCCATTGCCCGCCCGGTTTCGTATTTATCGCCTGCGCTGCTTTTCGATTCGGAATTAGCCGCTTCCTGTGCGGCTTCCATTGCCTGACGGGCCGTGTCGATACGCTGCTGAACGTATAATTGGCATTGTTCGTACAGGGATTTTTTTATGCTCATACAGAGAGGTGTCTCATTGGCTCAAGCAAACGGGTGCCGAAGGCAAGCTATTTTTCGACAGGATTACAGGGTTTTCAAGCAAATAAAACGCTGTAATCCTGTCGAAAAAAATAAGCTTATCCTGACTCAGAATGAATTTAAAGGGCCAGATCACTACAATTCACATTAACGACCCGCATAACAGCGCACTCCACATCAATGATAAAGTCGATCTCATCGGTGCTGAAGTGCGTAACATCCCACACGTCAACATAGCCCTGAATGCTGTCTTTGAACTCTTCCGGCTCGGTGTCCCCGTCCATGACTAACCCCGACAAAAAGTTGATAAATTCGTTGACAGTGTTATTCATTTTCTGCCGGAGCAGTTCGTCGGGCAAGGGTAACTCCCGGTTCGTCCAGTCAGCGTCTGGAAACTTATCGTGGCTTCGATAGAACGCCAGCCGGGCCAGCATAGCTTCTGGTGTTAATTTTGGTTTTGTCATGGTCCCTGCGGCCTACAAGTTTCTTTTCTTCATTTCGCTCACGGCGAACGCAGCCGCCCGTGCGGTCAGAGCCATAAACGTAACCGACGGATTTTGCGTGCCCGTTGAGGTCATGGCCGCGCCATCGGTTACGAACACATTCTTCACCGAGTGAAGCTGATTGTGCGCGTTGAGCAGCGATGTTTTCGGGTCGCGGCCCATTCTGACGCCCCCCATCTCGTGAATATCGAGGCCGGGATTTCGATGATCGTCGTAGGGATTAATGTGCTTACACCCCGCTTTCTCCAGCATATCGGCTCCCTGTTCCAGAAAATCCTTCAGCACTTTCAGGTCGTTGTTGGTATAGTCGATATTCGTCACGAGCTGCGGAATGCCCCAGGGGTCTTTCTGGTCGGTGCTGAGCCGGACGTGGTTTTCGTAGCGGGGAACCGTCTCAGCCTGCATCATCATGAAGACGTGCCACGCACCAGGTTCGCTTAATTTGTCTTTAAAACCGGCTCCGAAACCAGCCTGTCCTGTGCCCCGCTGCCAGTTGGCGCGGGCAGCGCTAAAGGCCACCATGTAGCCCCGCTGAAAATCCATTTCCTGCCTGCGAACATTGCGAAAGTTAGGCATAAAGGCCGTTGTTGGGCGACGCCCGTAAAAATACCCATCGGCAAAACCCTCATAATCAGCAACAATATTGCCCCGATAATTATGAAAGGCCACATAGCGACCCAGCACTTCACTGTCATTACCTAAGCCATTCGGGAAACGGCGGGAGGTTGAATTGAGCAGGATAAGGTTCGTATTCAGGCAGGCCGCATTGACGAAGATAATCCGGGCAAAATACTCCGTCATCTGCTTCGTATGCGTGTCGATCACCCGGACACCAGTGGCTTTGCCCTTCGCTTCATCGTAGATAATCGAATGCACAACCGAATCGGGGCGCAGGGTCAGATTTCCGGTTTTAGCCGCCCACGGAATAGTCGACGAGTTGGAGCTAAAATAACCGCCATACGGGCAACCCCGGTAGCACAAATGCCGCGCCTGGCACTGCGCCCGCCCCTGATCGTAATGAATCTGCTTTGGTTCGGTCAGGTGAGCACACCGGCCAATGATAACATGCCGGTCGTTGTAGTGTTCGGCCACGCGCTTCTGAATGTGTTTCTCCACGCAGTTCAGTTCCCAGGGTTTCAGAAATTCGCCATCGGGCAGGGTCTCTAACCCGTCTTTATTCCCGCTGATACCGACGAATTTTTCGACGCGGCTGTACCAGGGTGCAATGTCGTCGTAGCGAATGGGCCAGTCAACGGCGGCTCCGTCGCGGGCGTTGGCCTCAAAATCGAACCGGCTCCACCGCTGCGTTTGCCGCGCCCAGATCAGCGATTTGCCGCCCACCTGATACCCGCGAATCCAGTCGAACGGCTTCTCCTGCACATACGGATGTTCGGCATCTTTCACGAAAAACTGCTGCGTACTTTCGTCCAGCGCATAGCACTTAGTGGCAATTGGATTCTCCTGATCGAAGGCATCAGGCATCCGGTTGCGATGCGGGAACTCCCAGGGGTTCAATGTGGCCGTTGGGTAATCGACAATATGCCGAACATCGCGCCCACGCTCCAAAACCAGCGTTTTAAGCCCTTTTTCACAGAGTTCTTTGGCCGCCCATCCCCCACTGATTCCTGAACCAATCACGAGGGCGTCGTAGGTGCGGGCTGCTTTGGCATCGCCGGTAATGTTCATAATGTGCTGCTCTTTTAATATAAAAGTACAAAAGGTAATCGGCTATACCTTACCAACTCCATCTTGCCAGACAATAAAGCTGTGGCTAAATAAGTTGACAATACGTTTATTGTTGACGCTATTTAGGAGTATATAAATTAGCCTCCTGGAGCGTCATGCCGAACCACCCCCTAAGTAGCTGTTTGACCAGACCAACTCCTAAACAACTTCATTATTATGGACCAATCAAGGCGACAATACAGGCCTTTGCTCATTACATCCAGTTAAATTATTCGAACTAGAAGAATCAATATAATGAGTTTAATTCATTGAAAAATAAGCAAAAGGGTAAGCTTGATGAAACAAATTTAAGTCAAACCTACCTCAAACTCCTCCTCGCCAAAAAACAATACCACACTGCCTACAATTATTTCGCGCAGGAAGAATGGCAATTGAAAGACCGTTTTAAACCGCTCTACTACGCCACCCTATACTTCCTGCGTGATGAGTACCCAACCGAGTACCTGCGTATGGGGCCAGAACTCAAAGAAACCGTTGACGACATCCTCGCCGAAGTCGCACAGATGGCGATTGATTACGCATAAAGTCGCTTCGCTCACAAACCCGCCGTTTAAATAGGTTTTTCCAAACAACCGCCGTTGCTTTTGGCTTATCGAGATTAAAAACCAAGATATAGCAGACCTAAAAGGGTTGAAGAAAACCTTTGGGTCTAAAAAGTACCGTTATGGAAGCAAAAATTCCCCCGCAGCATCAGGATGTTCAGCCGGGCATCGAGGCCGACCTCATCCCGCAACCGAAGGTAATTCGGTATCTGTATAAAGGGGCCAACAAATTGAAAGACAAGGTTGCCCTCATTACTGGTGGCGACAGTGGCATTGGTCGGGCTGTAGCCGTGCATTTTGCCCGCGAAGGGGCTGACGTCGCCATTTCGTACACGCCCCGCGAAGAGGAAGACGCTCAGAAAACCAAAGAGTTAGTCGAAGCCGAAGGGCGAAAATGCCTGCTGTTGCCGGGCAACGTTCGGGACGAAGCCTATTGCAAACAGATTGTGGAAGACACCGTTCGGCAGTTCGGCAAATTAAACATACTCGTCAATAATGCGGCTATACAGTTGCAACGTAAAACACTCGAAGAAGCCACCGACGAGGACCTGCTGGCCACTTACGAAACCAACATCTACTCGTTTTTCCGGATAACAAAAGCGGCTGAACCGCACCTGCACAAAGGTGACAGTATTATTAACACCACCTCCGTTACGGCCTACCAGGGCCGCGCCGACCTGCTGGAATATTCGTCCACGAAGGGCGCCATCATGACCTTCACGCGGGCCTTGTCGAGCAATCTGATCAGCAAAGGTATTCGGGTAAACGCCGTGGCGCCCGGCCCCATCTGGACGCCCTTAAATCCGTCGTCTGTGAGTGCGAAAGAAGTGGCTCAGTTTGGGAAAGATGTACCCATGAAACGCCCTGGCCAGCCCAGCGAAGTAGCGCCAGCCTACGTGTTTCTGGCTTCCGACGATGCATCCTACATTACCGGGCAGGTGCTCCACCCCAATGGAGGCACAATTATAAATGCGTAAAAAAAGCCCCAACCCCCAAAGGGGGCTTAATCACCAGTAAACAAACTCCCCCTGCTAGGGCAGGGGGGCTACTTATGGAACAGATGAAAATTGACGCCAAACCCCAGCACCAGAACGAGCAGCCGGGTTTGGAATACAAAATGGACCCCCAACCGATTTATATTCGGGATGATTATCAGGGGGCGGATAAATTAAAAGACAAAGTAGCTGTCATTACGGGTGGCGATTCGGGGATTGGCCGCGCCGTTGCCATTCATTTCGCGCGGGAAGGCGCTGATCTGGCCCTTCTGTATCATCCGCGCGAAGAAAAAGACGCGCAAAAGACCAAAGCGCTCGTTGTAGCCGAGGGTCGCCGATGCCTGCTGGTTCCGGGCGATTTAAAGCAGATGGCCTATATTGAAGAAGCCATCAGGACTATCACAGACACGTATACTCACATCAACGTTTTGGTTAATAACGCAGCGAATCACGTTGAACAGAAGGAGTTTACCGACATATCAGACCAGCAGATGCGCGAGACATTTGAGCTGAATATCCTGGCCATGTTCCGGCTCACGAAGCAAGTGCTCCCGTACATGGGCGCGCAGGATTGCATCATCAACACCACATCGGTCGTATCGTATCGGGGCAGTGAATCACTGATTGACTACGCGTCGACCAAAGGGGCCGTTACGGCCTTTACGCGCTCGCTGTCGCAGAATCTGGTCG
This sequence comes from Spirosoma areae, assembly GCF_054781775.1. Lineage (NCBI taxonomy): Bacteria > Pseudomonadati > Bacteroidota > Cytophagia > Cytophagales > Cytophagaceae > Spirosoma > Spirosoma areae. The sequence continues at coordinate 180,903 of NZ_BAAGTT010000040.1, forward strand.
AACGCGATATTCGGGTCAATGCCGTAGCGCCCGGCCCTATCTGGACGCCCTTGATCGTGGCCACCAAAACGCCTGAAGAGGTGGCAAACTTCGGGAAAGACACGCCTATGGAACGCCCCGGCCAACCTGCTGAACTGGCTCCGGCTTATGTGTTTCTGGCCTCGGAAGATGCGTCGTATTTTACGGGTCAGGTTATTCACGTCAACGGGGGCGAAATCATTAACTCATAGTGATTCTGGTTAGTCAGCCTTATCTTTATAGCCGTTCCGAAACCGTATTCGGAACGGCTTTTCTTTAGAAGCTGTTTGGGGTAGCGATTTGGCCCGAAAGGTTGTCTTTTGGGCGTAGTCTGCGTTACTTTTTTGGTCCGTAGCTACGGCTACGGCCTGAAAAAAGTACCTTGTCTACACCCAAAATCCACTTCTTTCAGTCTTAAATCGCTACCCCAAACAGCTTCTCATGGAAACAACGGTTACTCCTACCCGCCCGGTGCCCCTGCATCCGGGACTTCCGCTTGTTGGCAATACCTGGGCTTTCTTCCGCCATCCGTTGAGCACATTGCAGACCTTACAACGGCAGCAGCACCGGATGGTGCATCTTCGGATTGGCGGGCGACACCAATACCTGGTTTTCAGTCCCGAAGACAGCAAACACGTTTTGCAGGAAAACCACCGCAATTATGGCCGATCGCCCGCGTTTCAGGTGCTTAAAATCTTTCTGGGAAATGGGTTGCTCACCAGCGATGGTGAATTCTGGCGTCGGCAACGGCGGCTGGCCCAACCGGCGTTTCATCGGCAAAAGCTGGCAGCTCTGGCGCAAACCATGATTAGCGAAACCGCCAACTGGCTCGATGAACTCAACTCGTTTAATCCAAACCAGCCGGTAAACGTCTCGCAGGCGTTCATGGACGTAACGATGCGGATTGTCTGCAAAACGCTGTTTGGATCTGACCAGGCGAACCAACTCAAGGGTTTGTCGTCGTCGCTCGATACGCTGAATTACATGGCCAACGAGCGGTTACTGTCGCCAATTCGGTTGCCAATTAGTTGGCCCACGCCCGGTAACCGCCGTTTCCGGCAGGCGGGCATTCAGGTCGATTCATTTATTTATGGGGTTATCGACCAACGTCGCCAAAACTCACCGGGCGATGCCAGTGCCGATGACCTGCTGGGTATGCTGCTCAGCGCCGAAGATGAGGAAACCGGCGAAGGGATGTCTGATCAGCAACTCCGCGACGAGTGTGTAACGCTTTTTGCGGCTGGGCACGAAACAACGGCGGTATCTATGGCCTGGACCATCCATCTGCTGACGCAGCACCCCGACGTGCTGGCCCGGCTTCGGGCCGAAAGCCGATCCGTATTGGGCGATGTCCGCCTTCCTCAACCCGATGTGTTTCGCGCGCTGCCCTACACCATGCAGGTAATTCAGGAATCGCTCCGGCTGTATCCGCCCGCCTGGATAATGAGCCGATTAGCGCATAACGACGATCACATCGGTCCGTACACGATTCCGGCGGGCAGCACCGCCCTGGTATGTCCTTATCTGCTTCATCGTGACCCTCGTTCGTGGAAGAACCCGGACCGCTTCGACCCGGAACGATTTGCCGCAGGGGGCGAAAAAGATCAGTTGCCCGCCTATGCATATTTGCCCTTCGGTGGCGGGCCACGGTTGTGCATTGGCAATCAGTTTGCCCTGATGGAAATGCAGATTTTGCTGGCCCTGTTTGTGCGTACTTTCGATGTTAAGCCGCTGGCCCACCAGCGTGTGCGGCCAAAACCCCTCATAACGCTACGGCCAAACAAACCCATAAACGTTCTTCTGGCCAAAACCTGATTTATACTTTTCAAAGAAGTTTCTTCCTGTACCGTTCCACGATTGTCCCCAAACAACCGGTATTACAGCCAATACCTAATCACTGCGGCAAAAGCCGTGAAACACGCTTGCATCTTTCGTAGATGGCCTTGACTTTGTGGCCCATATAGCCAAACTTAGATAGCCCATTGATGCTCTTATTTCAGTTCACTTTAAATGCGACACAATGAGACTACAAATGCACGCCGTTAAGTTTACGGCAGACCAGAGCCTGTTAGATTTTATCCAGGCGAAGCTCGATAAGTTAGACACCTTTCATGACCGGATTATCAGCGGAGAGGTGTTTCTGAGGTTAGAAGGGGCCGACTCGAACAAAGTCAAAGAAAAAATAGTCGAAGTACGGCTATTGCTCCCCGGAAAAGAGTTGTTCGTGAAAGAACACGACAAAAGCTTCGAGAGCGCCACCGACCGCGTTCTGGATGTTCTGAAAGATAAACTGGTTCGATTTAAACAAAAACGGAATGATATATCCAGCCCGGCCATCGCTCAGGCTAAATACCAGACAGAAGTAGACGAGGTCGTTGAGACCGATGAGTTATAACCCATAAATCGTCGTAAAATGTTGAACGCCACTCCAGTCTGGAGTGGCGTTCTGTTTTTGACATAAAGAATACACCGGACGGTCCGGTCGGCCGCTGCCGTTACAACCTGGTGTATTCTGGTATCCTACAAGCCAAAGGCTTCTTTAATCTTATCGACAAAATCGAGTTTTTCCCAGGTGAACAACTCCACTTCAACTTCTTTCGAGTGGCCGTTTGAGCCAAACGTTTTTTTCACAACCTCGTTCTTGCGACCCATGTGGCCATAGGCGGCTGTTTCCGAATAAATTGGATTACGCAGTTTAAGCCGCTGCTCAATGGCATAGGGGCGCATATCGAAAATCTGGCCAACTTTTTCGGCAATCACGCCATCGGGCAAATCGACTTTCGACGTACCGTAGGTATTTACGTACAAACCGCAGGGCTTGGCAACCCCAATGGCATACGACACCTGCACCAGTATCTGGTCGCAAAGACCGGCAGCAACTAAGTTTTTGGCAATATGTCGGGTGGCATAAGCCGCCGAACGGTCCACTTTCGAGGGGTCTTTCCCTGAAAACGCACCTCCGCCGTGAGCACCTCTACCCCCGTAGGTATCCACAATAATTTTGCGGCCCGTCAGTCCTGTATCGCCGTGTGGCCCGCCAATCACGAATTTCCCGGTTGGGTTAATATGATAGGTGATGTTATCGGTAAATAAGCTGTGCAGATCGGCTTTCTGAGCCGATTTCACGCGCGGAATCACAATGTTAATGATGTCCTCTTTAATACGCTTCTGCATGGTTTCATCATCAGCAAACTCGTCGTGCTGGGTCGAAACCACGATGGTATCAATGCGGATGGGCTGGTCATCGTCTGAATATTCAATCGTCACCTGCGACTTGGCGTCGGGCCGCAGATACGGCATCAGATCGCTTTCGTTGTTGCGGATATTCGACATCTGCCGAAGAATATCGTGAGCCAGATCGAGCGGCAGGGGCATGTAGTTCTCGGTCTCGTTGGTGGCGTAACCAAACATCATGCCCTGATCACCCGCACCCTGGGCGTTGGCCTTCGACTCAAAATCATCGCCAATTACCCGACGGTCAACGCCCTGATTAATGTCGGCAGACTGATCGTGGAGGGCCGAAAAAATACCGCACGAGTTAGCTTCAAACATGTATTCGCTTTTGGTATAACCGATTTTACGGATCACCTCGCGCGTAATTTTTTGAACGTCTAAGTACGTGTCGGTCTTGATTTCGCCCGCCAATACGACCTGGCCGGTAGTAACAAGCGTTTCGCAGGCTACTTTGCTGGACGGATCGAACGCCAGAAAGTTATCAATGAGTGCGTCGGAAATTTGATCGGCAACTTTATCGGGGTGTCCCTCTGAAACAGACTCGGAAGTGAAGAGATATGGCATTACTCTATCCGTATGACTTGGTTTGAAGCCACAAAGCTACGAGTTTCTACGCAGGGGGCAAGGGGTTAATTGACGCAATTGATAAACTGTCCTGACGCGCTAAGCTCATTGATACACCGCTCTACCGGCAGACCAACTCAAATAAACTTGCAAAGCAATCATTAATAGTAAGTTTTGGGTAGCTAATTCCTTTTAAATTAGCAATCTACCCGTATGCTACAAGCCGCTACATTCGCTATACGTCTACTTGCTCCGGCTCGCCGGGCCGGGTTCAGACTACCTATCGTTTTAGTGCTGTTGACGATGCACCTGAACCGGGTAGCTGCCCAGCCAGTATCGGCTAAATTTGAGCACCTGTCCGTAAAAAACGGGCTTTCCAACAATTCTGTTAGCTGCATTCTTCAGGATCGGGAAGGATTCCTCTGGTTTGGCACAAGCGACGGGCTGAACAAGTACGATGGGTACACATTTCAGGTCTTTCAACCTGACCCGGCCCGGCCTGCCCGCAGTTTCCGCAATAACCGGGTTTCTGGCTTGTGTGAAGACCGGCAAAACCGGCTATGGGCCGTAACGGAGGGCGGTGGCCTCCACGAGGTCAATAAGCAGACGGGCGGGGTTACGCCCCATCCCATTCATGCCGAACACGAAAACTGGTGGAACAATCAGTTATCTGTCTACGAAGATCATCAGGGAATATTATGGCTCAGTTCATACGGTGGACTGGTTCGGTATGACCCGGCTAAACACCACTTTACGCTATATCCATCTCCCCGACGGGAAGTTCCGGTAAAATGCGTTTTTGAGGATCGGCAAAACCGGTTGTGGGTGGCTACCTCACAGGGACTCTATCAATTTGACCGCCAACATGGGCGGTTTACGCTCCTGCCCTATCAAACGGCCACCACGCCCCAACCCTGGTTTGGCTCGTTCTACTTAGACGACCACGATGTTCTTTGGCTGGGGGTTGTTGGCAGAGGCATACTCCAGCTTAACCTACGCAGCCAGCCATTCCAGTTGGTTCCTTATCAGTCTAAGCATTCGATAAACAAGTTCATGTATTTAAATACCCTTCACCGCGACACGCAGGGATTTGTGTGGATGGGTACGACCGAAGGGTTGCAGCGCATTGAGCCTACTACCAATCAGGTCTCGACCTATCTTCCTGACCCCGCCAGCCTCCACAGTCTGAGCAGCGCTCATGTACAGGCCGTTTATCATGACCGCACGGGCACCCTATGGATTGGTACCGACAACGGCATCGATAAACAAGCCATTAACACAAAACCATTTACGACCTATCAACTGAAGCGCAGCGTTGGCAACGCTAATTTAATCGAGAACAAGGTGTTTACCTTGTCAGCCGATGACCAGAACCGGGTCTGGTTTAGTAATCAGGACAACCTGCAGCGATTAGACGTTCAGCAGAACCGGATTAGGGAGATACCGGCAGTTCTGTTTGGAACCACTCCTGGGCATAAGAACTTCATTCACGCCCTGCTGCCCGACGGGCCAACCGGTCTATGGATTGGGACCTGGGATGGCCTGTACCGACTCGATCAAACGACGAATCGCTCGGTTAAATTTACGACGGAAATTCCAGTTCAATTTGTTAGTAAAGACGCACTGGGAACCCTCTGGCTGGCGGGCGAAGGGGGGCTTGCTTCATTTAATCCCAGGACCAATCAATTTATTTACTATAAATACAACCTGGCTGATACGGCGGCCTTGTCTGAAAAGTACATTGATGCGATGCTGGTTAGCCGGGCGGGCGATGTCTGGGCATCGGTCAGAGGCAAAGGCATTAGTCGGCTGAATCCGCGAACGGGTCGGTTTACCCGCTATGTTGCCGGAACGCAGCCGGGTCGGTTAAACAACAACGAGATTGGCACATTCTACGAAGATAAATCAGGTACTATCTGGGTAGGAACGACCCGGGGTGGCCTGAATTGCTTTAACTCAAAAACGGGTTTATTCTCACACATTACGACTCAGCAGGGGTTGCCCAGCAACTGGATTATTGGCATTACGGGCGATGATCATGGGTATTTGTGGGTAAGTACCAATAAGGGCCTCTGCCGGTTCGACCCGCGCACCAACGTTGCCCGCCCCTACGACAGCCATGACGGCCTGCCCAGCAATGACTTTATGGTAAATGCCGTTTCGCGGAATCGCCGTTCACTTTTTTTTGGCACGCTGAACGGCCTTGTTCGTTTTAATCCTGATAGTATCCAGGACGATACAAACCCGTTTCCGGTCTATATCACCAACTTTAAAGTACACAATAAAAGTCGGTCACTACCGGAACCGATTACGACACTGCCCTACAATCAGAATTTTCTGTCGTTCGAATTCGTCGCCTTAACGTATAGCCTGCCAGAGCGTAACCGATATGCCTATCAGTTGGCTGGCATCGACAACGACTGGGTGCAGAACGGTAGTCGTCGGTTTGCCAACTACACGAATCTGCCGCCTGGCGAGTATACGTTCCGGGTGAAAGCCTCAACGAGTGACCGCATCTGGCATAACCTGAACAAACCGGTTAGTATTCGTATCCTTTCGCCCTGGTGGCAAACCTGGCCAGCGTATATCCTCTATGTTCTGCTTTCGTTAGGTAGCCTCTGGGGATTTATTGCCTATCGCTCCCGGCAACTGCGCGCGGCTAATCGCCGGCTCGAAGAAATTGTAACGAACCGAACGGCAGAAGTACGCCGACAGAACGATCAGATTACGCACCAGCGCGACAGTCTCGAGAAAACACTGGCCGCATTGAAGGCTACCCAAAATCAGTTAGTTCAGAAAGAGAAACTGGCATCTTTGGGCGAACTAATGGCAGGTATCGCCCACGAAATTCAAAACCCGCTTAACTTCGTCAATAATTTCGCCGAAGTAACGGTTGAACTGGTCGATGAACTGCAACAGAGCGTAGTAGCCGGTGATACGGAGCAGGTAACGGCCCTCACCGAGAACCTCAGCGAGAATCTGCAGCGAATTGTCAGAAATGGGCAGCGGGCTTCAGCTATTGTCCGGAGCATGCTTGAACACGCTCACACCGACACCGCCCCCCGGCAACCGACCAATCTCAACGCCCTTGCCGACGAATGTTTACGGGTAGCCTATCAGGGTCAGCAGGCCAGAGAAAATGGATTTCAGGCGAAATTAATCACCAAATTCGACCCAAATCTGGGTCTCGTCGAGAGCGCACCGCAGGATATTGGGCGGGTGCTGCTCAACGTGTTCAACAACGCATTTTACGCCGTCTCTGAAAAAAAGCGGCAACAGCCCGCCGGGTTTGAACCGAGCGTGACGGTTGAGACCCAACGGCTGGACGATCACCTTGAACTCATCGTTCGTGATAATGGCACAGGCATTCCCGAGGGTATCCGTGATAAAATTTTTAACCCTTTTTTCACCACTAAACCCGCCGGGCAGGGCACAGGGCTTGGTCTGGCCCTGAGCTACGACATCGTTACGAAGGGCCACGGTGGGCAGCTACGCGTTCAATCCCAGGAAGGCCAGTTTACCGAATTTAGCCTCCATCTACCGTTGACCAACGCGTAAGTTTATGGCCCTGCTGTCTTTTTGCGTAAAACGTCGAAAAAGGCCAATAGAAATGGCCAGAACGGCATCGTCGAAAATAGCTTCAATTCGTCACGAAGCCGGGTATCCTCGTCCAGGAATGTAAAAACGCGCGTATGGTTTTGGGTATAAACGCGCGTAAAAATATCGTCGGCAGGGTGGCGATGCTTTTCGAGTACATTCAGGAAAATACTATCGTAAAGTTTAAACCGTTTGCCAAACCACGAACTATGTCGGTTGGGCCGGCCCGTTTCAACTAAATTTTGAACGATGGCCTGCAGGTAACGCTGGGTCCGCTGGAAAGTGTAGCCGGTCGATGCTTTTGTGAATCCTCCGGCGGTGCCAATGCGGACGATGTGCTCAGAGGGGTTTTCCTGGGTCTGCTCGTCCGACATGGGAATAACGCCATATTCCGTTTCGCTAATCTGGTAAGCGCCAGTCTCCAGAAAGCGGTCGATGTACCGGCGCAGTTCACTATCGTATTCGCTGTCTGTTAGCAGGGCGTTATTGAAAAGTGTAAACTCAACCAGGGCCGTTTTTTGGTCGAATGGGAGTGTATAGATAAACCGGCAATCGTTCTGCTGTTCGATCCGAAAGTCCATGATTTCGGGTTTTTCGGGATCGAAACAGGGTTTTTCGGTGGTAATTACCCACCCCTTAAAGTGCTGGAGTAAATTATGATTATCGGGCTGGTCGAGTTTGAGCGCAAACGTACTATCAAACACATAATCAGCGATATACGGTTCATCGTCGGCAATAACAAACCCGCCTTGTGGGGTTTCTTTAACCCGGTTGATGGTTGCCTGTTTACAGTCGATATTAGGCCATTTTGCGAGTTCATTCTGGATAAATCGGTAGAAGTCGATTCCCCTGAGCATTTTATACCGATAATCGCCCAGATCGAGCGGGCCGGAGTAAGTCGTACCATGAAACAGAACCGTATTCCAGGTCCGAAACAGAATCGACTCAAATGGCCCCGCATCCCGCTCCCAGAAACACCAGGTGCGGTCGTTGCGGTTCTTGGGTTCACGGTCCAGAATCAGAATGCTTCGGTCGCGCAACGGAGACTGGGTTAGGTAATACGCCAGACTTAAACCCGCCATGCCTCCGCCTGCTATGATGAAGTCGTATTTTTTCATGCAGCAAAGAAAAAGCCCGAACCCCCGGTCCGGACTCTCTTCGTTAACTATCAGATGATGCCTGATTGTTTAACTAATGAACACTGAATACTGTAAAATGAATAAGACAAATTTTATTTTGCCTTATTCATTGGTTAAACGTTCACGTGCTTTTCTGCGTGGTAGCTGGAGCGAACCAGCGGCCCCGACTCAACGTATTTCAGCCCGCGTTTTAAGCCTTCTTCGCGATACATGGCAAACCTATCGGGATGAATCCACTCAATCACTTCGTGGTGCATTTTGGTTGGCTGGAGGTATTGCCCCAGTGTCAGCACATCGAGTCCGTTTTCGGCCAGGTCGTTCATGGCGTTGAATACCTCGTCCTGGGTTTCGCCCAGACCAAGCATGAGGCCCGATTTTGTACGCTGCCCGTAGGCCTTCGTCCGGCGAATTTGTTCCAGGCTGCGTTCGTAGCGAGCCTGTGGCCGAACGCGCCGGTAAAGCCGCGCCACTGTTTCCATATTGTGAGAAACCACCTCCTGCCCGGCAGCAATCATGCGTTCGAGCGCGTCCCAGTTGCCTTTTGTATCAGGAATAAGCGTTTCGATGGTCGTTGCGGGCGACGCTTCTTTGATAAGCCGCACGGTTTGATACCAGATTTCAGCGCCCCTATCTTTCAGTTCATCGCGGTTGACGGAGGTGATCACGGCGTGTTTGACCTTCATCAGCACGATGGCTTCGGCCACACGCCGGGGTTCGTCGGTATCGTATTCGTTAGGGCGACCCGTTGCCACCGCGCAGAAGGTGCAGCTCCGGGTGCAAACATTACCCAGAATCATGAATGTTGCCGTTCCGGCTCCCCAGCACTCGCCCATGTTCGGGCAATTACCACTTTCGCAAATTGTGTGAAGTTTATGTTCATCAACCAATTTCCGCACTTTGGCGTATTCGGGGCCGATGGGTAATTTCACCCGCAGCCAGTCGGGGCGTTTCCTGCGTTGTTGTTCGGAGGGTATTACGGGAAGTTCAATCATGATGGCGCCTAAATCCTTTCCAACAAAATTCGTTTTTCAGGTGTAAAGTTCACGGCAAACAGCAGGGCGCACGGGGCGAGGAGCGTGGTACGGGAATTATACCCCTGCTCTGCTCCCTGTGCGCCCTGCTGTTTATTTTTTACTACCAAAAAACAAGCTGATGTAGCCCGATGTAAAGAAACTGCGATTGCCGTCTTCGCGACTGCCGTTGGGATCAGTGCCGGGGATAATGACAATCCTGCTGGGGAAAATTTCGGTCAGAAAGCCAATTTCAACGCCCGTTGTATTGCTCCTGAAGGCGCTCAGCTCAAAACTCAGGGCGGCTTTAATGTTCAGGCCAACGGTTAGTTTTGACTGGCCAAAGCCCTGAAAGAAGCTGCCTGCGCCCGTAACGGTTTCACCCGTGGCAGTGGCAAAACCATTTACCTGAGAGGCCGGTACGGTGCGCGTTTGATTGCCATAGGAGACTTCGAGATAATAGGGTTTAATGATTCCCAGCGATGGGCCAGCGGCCAAAATACCGCTCACGGCGATTCCTTCGTCGGAATTCCGCTGGAATAGTTTCACTTCCCGCCCATATTGCGGGCGAACCACAAATAAATAATTTTCTTTCCCCTCAATATACCGCGAGCCGATGCTATTAATCGACGACTGAATTTCTTTTGGGTGTTTCACATTGACCACCTCAAGACTCAGATACCGAGCCTGTTGCATACCAAACAAGGTAGTGGGCAACAGCTTCGACTGCCGAAATACAAACCCCCCGATAATACCTGAACTGGTATTGGTCGTGAGGCCAAATGTGGTCACCGTTTTATAGACATCGTCTTCGCTATCAACGTTTTGCCCATTGCTGGCCTGCCCTGATAGTAGCCAACAAGTTACGATAAGACTCAGTAGTGTATATATCTTCCGCATTTCCGTAAAATCCTGAATTTAAAGCTACTCAATTTCATTCTCTTTCACAAAATCAGACGTAACTATTAGCGTAACTATGCTATTGTTTTTATGTTTAGACCCAAATAGTTCGTAAACGGTTAACTGAGTAAGTGGTTGACTCGTCAAAACTTACTCAGTTAACTCGTTAAATTTCCTGACAAAACGCATGGCAACCATTCATATCGACTATCTCGGCGGGTTACGCACAGACTGCGTTCATCTGCAATCGGGTACCCATATCAATACCGACGCCCCAACCGATAATCAGGGCCGGGGAGAAGCCTTTTCACCAACCGACTTGCTGGCCAATGCATTAGGAACCTGCATCATCACCACAATGGCTATTTTTGCCCGGCGCGAAGATATCGATCTGGCAACCAGTACACTCGATGTAACGAAAATTATGTCGACTGAGCCGCCCCGGCGTGTTGCCCGTCTGGAAATCGATCTGACGCTCCGCGCCAACCGGAATGGCGACTCGTTCCTGCCCGATGAGGAAACCCGTGTTCGTTTAGAGCAGATTGCCCATACGTGTCCGGTGGCCATCAGTCTTCACCCCAACATCGACCAGGCAGTAAGCATTCGCTGGGAGCAAGCGGTTGATGTATAATGATACTGGCTACTGACGTTCATAAGGAGCGTCAGTAGCCAGTATCTATTAAGACACTCCCTACTTAGTCCGCAGTAATGTTACGGGCTGATGCCGGTTTTCCGCGTTGTATTGAGTAATCAGATCGCGTGCGTATTGCCTGAAAAATTCGGACTCGACATTGGCTTCCGCTAAATGTTCCAGTACATATTTTATGGTTTTTCCGGTAGCAATCCACTGCTGCCAGATGTCCTGCCGCTGTCGTATGCCAAGGGTGGTCATGCCCGTGACAACACCCGTATCCGCCCGGTAGTTAACGCGCAGGGTTGTATTTTTTTTAGTTTTGCTCTGCCAAAAGAAGGTTCGGTCAAGGTTATTTTCAGGCAGAATAGCCTCAGATCCTGGATAATCAGGCAATGTGGTCCAGTTAAGTCGGTTGGCTCCCTTACCGCAAGTCTGGTAGTCGATGGAGAAAAACGTGACTGAATTAATCAACACACCCGGCTGATATTCCGTTTGGTGGCCGGCTATCGTTTTGGCCACCGATTCGCCCATCATCCGACCAGCCGCCCACCCTTGCTCGATACCATTACGGGACGCTTCGGGCGGTATTCGATGCTGGGCGCAGCTACCGATGGCATATACGTCGGGTAGGTTGGTTTCCAGACAGGCATTTACCAGAATACCCTGGTCAGTTTCCAGAGCCGTATGTTTCAGAAAATCAATTGCCGGGCTTATCCCAATGGCTACGCCCACAAATTGAGCCGGAATGGCCTCCTGATCGATTGTTAAGATGGATGCTACCCGACCCGTTGCATCAGACTGAATTTCAGACAGTTCACTGTTAATTCGAACGTCTATCCGATGCTCACGAATATGCTGCGTTACCAATTCAGATTCTTCAGGGGGCAATACGCTGTTCCAAAAACTTGCTTCCCGAATCAGAAACGCAACATCAATGCCCCGAGACTGGAGCATCTGGCAGAGTTCGATACCAATTAATCCACCCCCAACAACTACGGCCCGCTGTACACCCGTCGTGTCGGTCTCCATTCGGTCGAGGTCGGGTTTGCCATACAGGCCCTGTACGCCCCGCAATGACTCCCCCGGCCAGCCGCCAGTCCTTGATTTTGAGCCAACAGCCATTATAAGAACGTCATAGCGTAGCTGAGTTTGATCGGCATGAATCGTTTTATTGGCAAAATCCAGTTGGTCAACCCGCGCCTGAATGAGATCAATCCGGTTCTTTGGCCAGAACCAGTCTTCATAAGGTTTGGCCCGCGCAAACGTCGTTTGCCCCATGTATAGCGGCCTAAGGGCCGTTCGGGCGAAAAAGTGGGCTGTTTCAGCGGAAATAACGGTAATGCGGTCATTGGTCTGCCTCCGAAGTTCGAGGGCAGCCGTAATGCCTGCAATACCATTGCCCAGGATAACAACGTGGCGCATACAACAAAACGGTTACTACCCGCGAGTACGGCCCCGAAACAACGAAATCTAAGTTACTTATCCAATTAATTCGACTCAAAAAAGCACCATCTCACTCACCTTTTGCGGTTTTTTTTTCGCTTTTGTCGCCAGTACTTTATGTCGGCCGTTAAATTTTCCAGAAAAAAGGACGGCCCCACTGACACATACAATCCGGTGTAATTGATTTGACTTTCGGGAATGTCTTTTTTGAGAACGAACCGGTAACCCGTTAGAAAATTTAAGCCAAACCAGTGCAAGGGGCGAAACCAGCGAATAGTTGGGAACTGATAGGCCGCCGATACGCCCACGCCGAGTGGAATAAAAATACCCCGGGCCACTTCGTTTTTGCTCGACTGGTCGTCGTTGAGTTCGTAGCGTGAATGGCCGTAGCCGAGTTCGATGGGTAAACTAACATCAAAGGCTTTCCGGCGGAGCAGATACCGCTCATAATAAGCGGTTGCGATTCGTAAATGGCGCGTAACAGAAGCCGATGTGTTGGGCAGCAGGCCCGGCTGGTCGATGTGCTGATTAACAAAATAAAATCCCGCACCCGCCTTGAAGCTGGCCGTCCGCCCCCCCTGAAGAGCGGGTCGGTTATGGCGGGCCGGGAACAAAAAACCGGCTCGTATCCCATAAACACTGACCGGTATCCGGCGATTATCGTCATTGCGGGTATCACTAAAAAAGAAAAAACGCTGATCGGTCGATGCCGTAAACGTTAATGATGCAGGCTGGGCAGTCTGCAAACTATCGGGCTGGCTGGCGGTATTGATTGACGTTTCGGCCAGTCGGGGAGAGACTTCGGCAGGAACTATGGATTGCGCTAAACTATGTTTTCCCATAAGTAACCAAATGAGGCTAAGCACGACCAAACGTTTCAATAAAGCCATAGTTCTCAGATCGTTGATAACTATATAACGAGGTAGGGGCCTAATGGTTCTGGCCTGCCGGCGTTAGTTTATACCCTCGATGGCTTCCCGTTTCAGCAGCACCTCAATTTAGATAGTTTAACCTGATTCGTTTCGTACAAAAAGCTATAGCCGAAAGGCACTATCCCAGTAAAGTGCAAAATCAACCACGCAAACAGGCAAGGGTAGCTTTGTATTCCATGGGTTTTTTGGAAACAATCTCTTCTTTTCAGACAATAAAATCCCGTAGGTAGACTGTTCGGCAACGTTCCCGATAACGATTGCATTAATATAATAGAGCGAATTGTTCTTTATAACTTTTTTATTTAACATATTCGGGATGCAAGTTAAGGGAAAGTTCAATAAGCCGACCGATACGTCATCATTGAAAAATCCATACTAACCTTACGCATATAGGCGGTATGTACGCCCAGGGTTGATAATTCACCATAGATAAGTAGAAATCCCTATTTCAGACGCTTTGGCCTACACAAAACAGTTCTACCAGGTGTCTTCTAATAAGCCCTATTCCGCCTACACTGCCGAGGACTTTGCCCTCGACGACCTGTTTGTGCGTTGGGTGCAACATCCTGACGACGACGAGGTGGCGGCTTATTGGCAAAACTGGCTTTCTCAAAATCCCTATCGTACCGACACCGTTGACGTGGCTCGCGACCTCATTCGCACGGGTAGCCGACCGGCTTTGCCCGCCCTGTCGTCCGACGAGATTTCATCGGTATGGGGCCGCATTCGCGAATCGCTTCAGACTATGGAGGACGTTCGCCCGCTCCAGCCCGATGTTCGGGCTGTTGTTGGCTGGTGGTATTTTATGCGTACAGTAGCCGCAACTCTGGGGGTTTTTCTCCTGATTGGCTGGGCGCTATGGATGCAATATGGCCCTAACCAATCCGTTCGGACAATCAATACCAGCAGTACCCAAACCCGCCAGATTCAGTTACCCGACAACTCCACCATGACACTCTATGCCAACAGCACTGTGCGCTATGCCCGCCAGTGGACGGAGGAGATACCCAAGGCCGTCTGGCTGGAAGGCGAAGCTGATTTTTCGGTAACGCACCGGACCGATACCTCATCAGCGCGGTTATTTCGGGTACACACCGGCGGGATCACTATTGAGGCTGCCGGTACCACATTTCGCATCCGTCAGCGCAACAAAATTACGTGTGTAGCCCTAACATCAGGCCAGATAAACTTACTCTTGAAGCACCAAAAACCAGTTCGACTCCAGCCCGGCGACTCGATTGAAATCGACACCGGCTCCCCAGGTCTTTATCTTAATTAGTAATAACCTTTTACCGCAACCTATAATGCAGACAACAATTACCCAACTGCCACGAACAGCGTGGATCCCCCTACTTGGGCTGTCAGCCCTCGTACTGCTCGGCCAGCCCGCCTTGAGCAACCCTTTAGCCGCCCCGCCGGGGGTCCAAAATCCGGCGCAGGAACGCACCGTAAGCGGGCGCGTTCTTTCAGGCGACGACAACAGTGCCCTGCCGGGCGTCAGCGTAGCCGTGAAAGGCACTACGCGAGGCACCACAACCGATGCGAATGGCGACTACCGCCTTAGCGTACCCTCTAATCAGGTGGTGCTGGTTTACTCGGCGGTTGGCTTTGTTTCCCAGGAACTTACGGTTGGTAACCGGTCGGCTATTAACCTGACCCTGAGTGCCGACACCCGTGCCCTGAATGAAGTGGTCGTGATTGGATACGGTTCGCAGAAAAAGAGCCAGACAACCGGAGCTATTTCATCCGTTACACCCAAGCAAATCACCGAACAGCCCATTACCAACATTGGCCAGGCGATGCAGGGCCGGGTAGCGGGGGTTGATGTGGCGCAGTCGGGTAGCCGACCCGGCTCTGTTCCAACGATTCGGATTCGGGGGCGTCGTTCGTTCAATGCCGGTAACGACCCGCTGTATGTAGTCGATGGAATTCCGCTTGCCAGAGAGTATGAAGACATCAACCCGAACGATGTCGGCTCAATGGAAATCCTGAAGGATGCTACGGCAACGGCCATCTATGGTGCCAGAGGTGCTAACGGGGTTGTCCTGGTTACGACCAAGCGGGGGAATCCAACGGGCAAAACGACCATCAGCTACGATAACTATGTTGGTTTTACCGATGCGCTTGACAAAGTCAACCTGTTCAGCGGTCCCGAATTTGCCGAATACGTGCGGGAGGCTTACCGGACTACGAATAACTACAAAGATGCGAACGGTAATCCAGTTCCTACGGGTGTGGCAGATGCCTACGCCGACTCGAAGGTAGCGGTACTGGGTGGTGACCCGAACGTGGCGGCTGGCCTGGCGGCCGGGCGGAATACTGACTGGCAGTCGTTGCTTCTGAAGCAGGGGGTTCAGCAGAACCACACAATAGGTGTCCAGGGTGGTAGCGAAAAAACACAGTTCTACATTTCGGCGGGTTATTTCCAGGATAAAGGCATCATGCCGGGGCTGGACTTTAGCCGCTATTCATTGAGAGCCAATATTGATCACCAGATCAACAAGGCCCTTAGAGTGGGGATTTCCTCCTACATGATGTACGTCCTGCGCAATGGCGAATCACTGAATCCCTACAACTTTACCCTTCAGCAAAATCCGCTCGGCAGGCCTTACGACGATAACGGAAACCTGATTTTCTCTCCGACTAACGATGCGCTGCTCACCAATCCGCTGGCTGAGGTCGTACCGGGAGCCCAGATTGAAGAACGGAAAAAATACCGGATCTTCAACAGCATCTACGCAGAAGTAAATATTCTGGACGGGTTAAAATACCGGGTTAATTTCGGGCCTGATTTTACCATCAACCGGTTTGGCCGCTTCATTGGTGCTCAAACGAACGCCCGGAAATTCGGCGATCCACAGGCTTCTAACGCCAGCACCTTTAACTTCGACTACACGCTCGAGAACGTGGTGACTTACAACAAAAAGTTTGGTGATCATAACGTTGGCCTAACAGCGTTACAATCCATTCAGCGCGACAATTCCGAGTTTAATAACATTAACGTGCAGGGTGTTCCGGCCGAAACGCAGTCGTTCTACAATGTAGGTAATGCCAGTTCGGTGCTGGGTGTCGGCAGTGGTCTGGTTCAGTGGACGATTAATTCGTATATGGGTCGGGTTAACTATGACTATAAGGACAAATACCTGTTAACGGCTACCATTCGCCGGGATGGTTCCAGCCGATTTGGTGAAAACACCAAGTACGGTAACTTCCCCGGTGTTGCCTTAGGCTGGAACATCAGCAATGAAGATTTCATGAAGGGTTCCAGTGTGGTTGACCTGTTGAAACTACGGGTGAGCCGGGGGTCGGTTGGTAATCAGGGCGTAGCACCTTATCAAACCCAAGGGTTACTGGGTCGTACCGTATACGCATTTGGTAACACGCCTGCTTATGGGTATCGCCCTGAAACGATTGGCAATGCTGATTTGCACTGGGAAACCTCCACCACCACCAACATTGGCGTTGACTTCAGCCTCTGGCGGGGACGGGTGGCGGGTGCCATTGAATTGTACAACACCCGGACAACCGACCTGCTGCTGTCTGACCTGCTGCCGACATCGATTGGTTTTAACGCTGTAACCAAGAATATTGGCGAAACCCAGAATAAAGGAATAGAAGCCAGTATATCGACCGTGAACGTGAATACGAAAGGTGGCTTTAAATGGACCTCCGACATTGTGTTTACAAAGAACACCGAAGCCATTATCTCGCTCTTCAACGGGCCGGTTGACGACGTTGGGAACAAACGCTTTATTGGTAAGCCCCTGACGGCATTCTACGATTATAAGAAAGCCGGTATTTGGCAAACGGCCGAAGCCGATGCGGCTAAGTCCTACCAAAGTGCTGTTGGCCAGATTAAAGTACAGGATACGAACAATGATGGCAAAATTACGGCTGACGACCGGGTGTTCTTAGGCTCCGATATTCCGACCTGGAGTGGCGGCATTACGAACCGCTTCAGCTACAAAGGGTTTGACCTGAACTTCTTTATTTATGCCCGGATCGGTCAGACCATTCTGAGCGGTTTCCACCGGGACAACAATCAGTTGGCGGGTCGTTATCAGCAGATTAAGGTTGATTACTGGACGCCTAACAACCCGACAAACGAATTTCCCCGGCCTAACTCAAGTCAGGAATTCCCCGTCTATAACGCAGCCATTATCTACTTCGATGGTTCGTTCGTGAAGGTGCGTAATATTAACTTTGGCTACACGTTCCCGGCAAGTATTACGTCGAAACTCCGCATGCAATCGCTCCGTTTGTTCGCCAGCCTTCAGCAGCCGTTCATCTTCTCGTCCTACCGGTCGAAGTATAACGGTGTTGACCCTGAAACAAGTGCAAGTGATGGTGTAGTCAGCAATGGTGTTGTGCCCGCTACCCGGGTAACTACCTTTGGTTTAAATGTTAAATTCTAAGCGCATTGGCAATGCATTTACAAACATCTTAAGATTCAAAAATCATGAAATCAAAATTTTCACATAATTCATTCCGTATTCTGGCACTCACCGCTCTCCTGTTTAGCGGTCAGGCCTGTAAGGATATACTGGATGAAAAAGTAATCTCTGCCATTGGGAATGATTATGTCAATACACCCAAAGGCTTTGAAGATGCCAGCAAAGCAGCTTATTCATCGATGCGGAATTTTTACGGATCGGAGCGTGGTATAACCATGACCGAGTACGGTACGGACATTTACACAACCGGGGCCGATGGAAGCTATAAAGGGTTTCACTTTTATGATACCCAGTTGAACAGCTTTGTTGATATCATTCAGCAAGTGTGGGAGGAGGTGTATAAGGGTATTAACACCTGCAATGCGGTGATCGAACGCGCTCCGGCAGCAACCGTTTCGGACGCTACCAAAAAACTGCGCGTTGCCGAGATGAAATTCCTGCGAGCACACTATTACTTTATTCTGGTGCAACAGTTTGGTGGGGTTGACTTACGATTAAAAGAAACCTTAGGGCCTACCAAAACAACCAGCCGGGCATCAGAAGCAGATATTTATAAACAAATCACAGCCGATCTTGAAGCGGCTATAACCGATTTGCCTACCACGAAAGCCGCTGCTCAGTCCGCCAGTGATTACGGGCGGGCGACTAAATCCGCTGCCGAACACCTCCTGGCTCGTGTGTACCTGACTAAAGCCACCTCGTCGGCCAAAGCATCAGACGATTACGCTAAAGCAGCTACTTTAGCCCAGAATGTAATTGCCAACTACGGATACAAGCTGCTGCCCGATTTTGCCAGTGTATTTGCTCAGGGAGGTGGTGAAATTAATGACGAAGTCATTTTTTCGGTGCAGTACACATCGGACCCGCTGACCAATATCAACTCGGCGAATACGAACAACGGCGATGGCAACAAGCTCCATCTGTATTTTGGGATGCAGTACGATGTGCAGCCCGGTTTGAAACGGGATATTGCAGGCGACCGCCCATTTAAGCGACTCCGCCCAACAACCTTTTTGACCGAAACTGTTTTCAATCCGAAAGATCGGGTTAACGATTCGCGGTACAAAAAGACGTTTAAAGATACCTGGCTGAGCAACAACCCCGGCGCGAATCTGAACACTTCTTTTGACAATAGTAAGGCTAAGGTTACCTATAAAGCGGGTGATACCGCCATCTATATTCCGGGTGTTGAATGGACACTGGCGCAACGGGCAGCTAAACCCTATCAGGTGCTGGTACCCAGCGCCTACTCGGCAGCTTTATTTCCAACGCTGCAAAAATTCCTCGACCCACTTCGCCCTGATCTAACCTACGAACAGGGCAGCCGCGATTATTTAGCGTTCCGCTTAGCCGAAACCTATCTGATCTTAGCGGAAGCTCAACTGAAACAGGGTAAAACAGCCGAGGCTGTAGCCGCTATCAACGTAGTGCGTCGCCGGGCAGCCTGGCCGGGTAAAGAGGCAGCTATGGAAATAACAGCCGCTCAGATGGACATGGAGATGATTTATCAGGAACGTGCCCGCGAACTGGCTGGCGAACAAACCCGGTGGATGGACTTAAAACGGTGGGGCAACCTGGTAGAACGGGTAAAAAAATACAACCCCGATGCCGCTGCCAACGTAAAAGAAATCCATAATATGCGGCCCATTCCGCAAACGCAGATTGACCGAACCGAGAAAGGCGCCGACGGAACCCCCGGGTTCGCTCAGAATCCAGGGTTTTAATAACTGACCATACAGAACGGCTGGAGACCCTGGCCGTTCCGTATGTTTTTATCAGTAGAACGGTATCTATTTGCTCTTCTTCTCTTAGTTTCCGAACTGTAACCGATTCGTTTCACGATCAGTAAGCCTATACCTGTACTGATTATTCCTATACCCCTAAAATTATGCAGGAGACTGCGAACAGACGACAGTTTCTCACAACGGCGGGCCTATCGGCCCTGTCGTTAGTGGCTGGTACGCACCGGTTATTTGCTGTAACGGCGAAACCTGTCGGGCTAAAAATTGCCTATTCAGCCATTACGTGGGGGGGCAACGATGTTCAGGCCATCACCGATTTGGCGGCTCTCGGTTACCGGGGCATTCAACTCCGGGCTAACGCCTTTGGGCCGTATAAAGCGAAACCCTCCGAACTGAAAACTCTGCTCGAGCAGAACCACCTGACGCTCGCCATGTTCTCGAGCGGTAATGTGGACATCGACCCGACTAAAGAGCAGAGTACCATCGATATGCACGTGGCTCATGCCAGTTTTGTGAAAGCTCTTGGCGGTTCGGCTATCCAGTTAACCAACTCAGCGCGGCCCAAAGACCGGCTCCCGACAACCGATGAGCTTAAACGGCTGGCTATGGTCATGAACGAAATCGGGAAGCAAACGGCAGACATGGGTGTTCAGGCAACGTATCATAATCACATGCACCAACTCGGCGAAACTCCCGAAGAGGTAGACGTGATTGTGCAGGCCATGAACCCGAAATACATGAAACTGGAACTTGACATTGCCCACTATAAACAAGGTGGCGGCCAACCCGAAAAGGCCGTAAAGCAATACAAAGACATCATCCATGCCCTGCACTTAAAGGATACCATGTCGCCCCTGCCCGACAAACCGAACGACCCCAAAGCCTACAAATTCGTTGAGCTGGGCCGGGGAAATGTTAACGTTCCGGCTGTTTTTAAGGCTTTAGAAGAAATAAACTTCAAAGGCTGGGGCATCGTTGAACTGGATGGCGTGCCTGAAAAAGACAAAACAGCCGCCCAGTGCGCCCAAATTAATAAAGAATACATCACGAAAATTTTAAATCATCCCTTATAAAAGCGAAAGAGTGAACGAGTGTTGCCGGGTGGCTTTCGCTCGTTCACCCTTTCACTCGTTGAAATTATGAAACAATTAATTCTAACTGGTCTGTTGCTAAGTCTGCTGGCTTTTGACAACCCGCAGACGCCTAACACACTGACCGCCAAAGAAAAGAAAGACGGCTGGAAACTGCTCTTTGATGGGAAAACTACCAACGGCTGGCGAGGAGCTTACAAAGACAAATTTCCCGAAAAAGGGTGGAATGTAGCTGATGGTTTGCTGACTATTCAGCAGTCAGATGGCAAAGAGTCGGCAAACTTCGGCGACATCGTGACAACAGAAGAATATAGCGATTTCGATCTGATGTTCGATTTCAAGCTGACCGAAGGAGCCAATAGCGGCCTGAAATACTTTGTAGCCGAGCAAAGCCCAAAACCAAAAGGTTCGGCGTTTGGCCTGGAGTTTCAGGTGTTAGACGACGACAAGCATCCCGATGCAAAACTGGGGCGCAATGGCAACCGTACCGTTGGTTCGTTATATGACCTGATTCCGGCAAGTGGCAAGAAAGCCAATCCGATTGGGGAGTGGAACACGGGCCGCGTTATCTCGAAGGGGAAACACGTTGAACACTGGCTCAACGGTAAAAAAGTGGTCGAGTATGAACGGGGCAGCGAGAAATTCCGGGAGTTTGTGGCTATGAGTAAATACAAAGCCCCGGACTACAACGCCAACGGTCGGTTTGGTGAAGCGCCAAAGGGACACATCCTGTTACAGGATCATGGCAACCGGGTATCGTTTCGAAACATAAAAATCAAGGCACTTTAACTACGGTAAACAGGAAGTGTTTTTGTTGGTCCACCGAAGCCGGGTCGCCCGAATGACAAAAGCACTCATTTCAAACTTAAATTTTAAACATATGGAAAACCGTCGTGAGTTTATAAAAAAATCGGCATTGGCTGGTCTTGGCATGAGTTTTTCGGCCAGTAGCTATGCCCGCATCATTGGGGCAAACGAGCGCGTTCGGGTTGGTATCATCGGTTTCTCCGACCGCTTCCGGCAGTCGCTGGCGCCCGCCTTTGCCGAACACGCTAAGGGCCAGAATTTTGCCTTTGTGGGTGTGTCCGACATCTGGAGCCGTCGTCGCGACGAAGCCGAACAGTATCTGAAAGGGAAAGGCTGGAACGACAGTGCGTTTTTCAAAGCCCGCAACAACGACGAACTCCTGGAACGCAAAGACGTCGACGCCGTTATTATCAGCACCGCCGATTTCCAGCACGCGCTGCACTGCGCCGATGCGGTGGAGTCGGGCCGGGACGTGTATTGCGAAAAACCCTTTGCCGAATCCTTAGACGATGCCCGTAAAGCGCTTAAGGCCGTTGAAAAGTCGAAAAAGATTGTGCAGGTGGGTTCACAGCGCCGGTCAGCACCCAACTATCACCAGGCTAATGACTTTATCCGGTCAGGCAAATTTGGTGATATTACGATGGTCGAAATGACCTGGAATGTGAACCAGCCCGGTCGCTGGCGTCGGCCTAAACTCGTCTCCGAAATCCGCAAAGAGGACACCGACTGGGACCGCTATCAACTTAACCGGCCTAAAGTAGCCTGGGACCCCCGTAAGTATTTAGAATTTCGGTTGTTTTATCCGTATTCGTCGGGCATTCCGGGGCAGTGGATGTCGCACCAAATTGATACCGTTCACTGGTTCAGTGGCCTGGATCATCCCCGCAGTGTTGTGGCAAATGGGGGCGTTTATAGCTGGAAAGATGGCCGCGTGAATGCCGATACGTTTACGGCGGTATTCGACTACGGCCCGGATAACGACAAAACCAAAGGGTTTCAGGTGCTGTATGCTTCCCGGATGAATAACGAAGCTGGCGGGGTAAAAGAGTATTACTACTCAAACGGCGGCATGATTAACCTCGATACGAATAAAATCTCACCAGAGGGAGGATTGGAGGCAAAATACGCCAAAGAAATGAACATGCAGGCGAATCTGTTGCCGACCATGTCGCTGGGCGAATCGGCCAAAATGGAGACGAGCGCCAACACCGGTGGTGATCCAATGACTTCTCTGCACATGCTTAACTGGATGGAGTGCGTTCGTAGCCGGAAAGAGCCGAACGCCCCCGCCCGCGTCGGTTTCAACCACTCGGTTGCCAACATCATGGCCACCATGGCTCTGCATACTGGCAAGCGCGTCACCTGGGATTCGACCAAGCAGGATGTGGTAATGAGCTAAGATAAATGATGAATTGTACTATTTTTTACATTCATCATTATTTTAAAAGTCCTGCACCAATCTGGCAACTAAGGCATTTTTTTACAGAGCAAAATTCGTTGTAGAGTTCAATTGCCGCCTGTGAATCGAACGCTGTATGAATACCCAGTCCGAGGGTGTCCCAGCGTTCGGTCAGGCGGTTTTTTTCGGCTGGCAATTGCTCCAGCAAACGGATAGCCCGGTCGATGTAGGCGGGTTGCCCACGATGCTGAGCATAGGCAGCCAGCAGCGGTACACCCGTATTGATTACGATTGTTGAGGCCGAGTCGGGTCCTAAGGCCGGAACGGTTTTGTCGGCTTCTTTACCAAACCGATAATGTGATTGCCAATAGCCGGATGGTGATAGTTGCAGTGATTTCAGTAGTGTTCCGACGTCATTCGTACCAACAAAGAGCGAAAATAAACTGGGATGGTGCGTCACCAATCGCGCCAGTTGAGCCAGTCGTAGCGTAGGGAAGTTGGCAGGCCGCAACCGGCCCCACTTCCAGGCATGAGCGGCCACCTGTTTGTCGGCCAGTGCATACTTAGCGGCCAGAAACGTATACTCCCGCTGAAGAACAGCTACGTAGTCATCTGACTCCTCAACGTCTACTAAACCAGCCGCCCCAAATAGCATCGCTTCGACCTGTAGAAGTACGTCGCGGTGTTTCAGAATTGCTTTTAAGGGGACTGCCCGACTAAGTTGGGCCATTGGCTCGGTGTTGACCTTGAAGCCCATCGTCATCGCCAGCAGTCGATAGGTTGTTTCTTCCCAGTCGCCCCCGGTTTGTTCGAATACCGCCATAGCAGCCGATGCCTTTCGCTCCAGTCGTTGCAGCATGGCCTTATCGAGCATGGATGTGACCCGCAACGGCGACACCGACCGGAATTGCCCGGCACATGGAATACTATCCGCTGATTCATGCAGCCTATAATACCGGTTTAGTAGATCGGCGTCAGCCAGGGGGCTTAGTTCGAGCGTAGGCAAGGGCGTTCCGTTGGCCCGGTCGACCCGGCGACCACTGGCAGGGCGGTCATCCTGCCAAACGACGTGCAGAATAACATTGTCGTAAGCCCGGTCATGTTGGTGGCGATGGGCCAGCCAGTCTGATGTGCGGGTGTGCATTTCAACAGTGCCTACCCATTCGACCCCGTTTATAAGCAGGCGGGCGTTCGTAAAATCCGGCCCGGCGTCGTGATTCCGAAAACCAGGCTGTAACACCTGCACCGTTTCGCCGTCGGTAGTGCTCAGATCTTTCGTTTTGAAATACTGGTATTGCCAAATAAAATACAGAAAAGCTTCGGGCACGAATGGTAATGTAAAATGAATACTGAATAATGTACAATTATCAGCAACCATACGTATAATATCAAGTAGCTTTGTGGATAGACCGCTTATTTTTTAATGGTTCATCTTAGCTGCTTCATTAGATAGCCAGCCATTTCAGTCTGTAGGGCTTTGGCTTCTGACCTGGCGCGGTCGGCGAAATCAAGTCCATTCGACGCGTACAGGATGCTTCTGGATGCATTGACCAGCAATCCGCCAGCGGCCGTTAAGCCCCGGCGGGAAACGTCGGCCAAACTCCCTCCCTGCGTGCCTACCCCCGGCACCAGCAAAAACGTATCGGGAGCCAGTTCTCTGATTCGGCTTAACTCATCAGCCTGGGTTGCGCCCACAACAAACATCAACTGATCAGGCCCGGCCCAGGTTTGGGCGGTTTGAATTACCTGCTCGAAAAGTGCCTGATCATTGACCTGTAGCCGTTGAAAATCAGCACTTCCGGAATTCGATGTAAGCGCTAAGAGAATAACCCATTTATCGGTATAAGCAAGAAATGGCAGGACTGAATCGCGGCCCATATAAGGCGCAACCGTGACCGAATCGAACGACATTCCGGCGGCTGTTGTGTCGAAAAACGTTCGGGCATATAAATCGGATGTGTTACCAATATCACCCCGTTTGGCATCGGCAATCGTGAAGCAGTCCGCTGGCATATAGTCGAGTGTTTTTTGCAAACTCTCCCAACCACGCGGCCCCTGGGCTTCATAGAAAGCGATGTTGGGTTTGTAAGCTACGGCAAGGTCGGCGGTAGCATCAATAATGGCTTTATTGAACGCGAAAACTGGGTCGGAGTCAGTTAATAAATGAGCCGGCAGTTTACGGGGATCAGTATCTAAGCCAACACACAAATACGATTGTTTCTGAAAAATTTGGGCGCTTAATTCGGAATAAGTCATGCTCAACAGTGAAACTCAGGCTAAAAAGTTTCTGTCCAAAAGTACAACTTACTGGGTGGGTTTCATAAATTTGGGCCGGGAGAGCCTCCCTTACGTAATATTTTGCACCATGCAAGTTCGGCAAACGGCCATTGACGGTCTTATTGAGTTGATCCCTCGTGTATTCGAAGATGAACGCGGTCATTTTTTTGAAACCTATAACAAACCGCTGTTTGCCGCCTTAGGCTTGTCAATGGAGTTTGTTCAGGACAACCAGTCTTTTTCAACAAAAGGCGTTCTTCGGGGGCTGCACATGCAAAACGAACCATTTGCCCAGGGGAAATTAGTACGCGTAATTAGTGGACAAGTGCTGGATGTTGCCGTTGATTTGCGCCCTGATTCGCCCACATACGGCCAGTACGAAACGTTTTTGCTGGATGCCCGGCTCGCTAACATGGCCTATATACCAGAGGGGTTTGCTCATGGCTTTGTGGCCCTGGAAGACAGCATATTCAGTTATAAATGCACGAATGTCTACAACAAAGCGGCCGAGTCAGGCATCCTCTGGAATGATCCCGACCTGAATATAGACTGGGGTGTCTTCAATCCAATCGTCTCCGAAAAAGACCAGGAGCTTAAGTTACTACGGGACGTTTTTCCGCAGGCTGTCGTATAAAAATTAATGAATAATGTAAAATGAATAATGAAACTCACGAGGAAAATTAGTATTCATTACTTCTTACTTCTCATACATCTCTTCAATTACTTTGCGCGCCACTTTGCGCGCCGAGAGCGGATTCTGCCCAGTTACTAACCGCTCGTCTACTTCAATATAAGGCAGAAAAGGGATCAAGCTTTTGCTATAGAGTGCATTTCGCTCCCGGAGCGAATCTTCCAGCAAAAAAGGCACCTCCTCATCAAGTCGAACGAGTTTCTCTTCCATATTCGAGAAGCCGGTTATCTGCCGGTTGGCAATCAATGAGGAGCCATCCGACAGGGTAACGTTGAGCAATGCGCTAACGCCGTGGCAAACGGCAGACACCATACCGCCATTCTCGTAAATCTGCCGGGTAATGCGTTGCATTACCGGATTGGCCGGAAAGTCCCACATGGTGCCATGTCCCCCGGTAAAATAAATGATCTGGTAATTATCCGGATTTACATCATCGAGCTTCAGCGAATTTTCTAATTTTTCGCGAAACGTTGACTCGTTATACCATTTTTCGTTGATGGTATCGCGTCGGTCAATGCTTTTTTCGTCAATAGGTACCGGGCCTCCCTTCGGGCTGGCAATGTCGTAAGGCAGTTTCCGGTCGGCCAGTTCATCGTAGAAATGGGTAGCTTCACTTAACCACAAACCGGTTTTATGAGACTTGGTTGGGTAATCCGTATGGTTTGTGCACACAATAAGGACGCGGTAGGTGGGGTCCATAAGCAGGGGTTACGTTCGACGTTTGAAGTTCGATGTTTAATCCCAAACTTCAAACGCTGAATTTTCGGGCGGCACGTTAAACCAAATCAACGCGAACTAATCAAATAATTGGAAATTGCACCATTTTGCAGACTATTATTTTACAAAATTAGGATTTTGCCAATTGAATAATTGGTGATAGTAGTATATTTGTTCATAAACCGTATTGTACCTACCGCTATGAAAATTGCCACTTATGAATCATTACAGGCCGAACATGCCTGGATGATTGTGTCAGACCAGCTTCAGCAACGGAATAATATGCTGGCTAAAAGTATTTCGCACCTGGAGCGTAATCCAACGGAGTTGCCAATGGCAAGCCGGTTAATAATCCTGCGTTATCACCTAAAGATGAGTTTACGGCAGTTAACGCAGGAGGCCCGCCAACAGAGCCGCAGCGCCAAAAATGCCAATGACCTGGCTAACCAATGGCAGCATGTTCATCAGCTATTTTTTCTACTTCGTCAGATTGACAGTGAACTCGGCCGGGCTGCGAACGAAAACAACAGGCTCCGCTCCTGGGTAGAATCCCTCGAAGCACGCGTCTATCGCTCGGCCTTAGTACATTTAAATTAACACCTGTCAGAGCAGGCTAAAATGGTGTGTCGGCAGACAACACTGTCGAAATTGCTTACTTCAGCTTCGTGTAAGGGACAAACTATCGCTTACGATTTGATACAATGTAGCGTGTTTTCTTACTACGGATAGGCTCACAGCCCGGTTCGCAGGGCACTTCCACAACGGGGTCTTTAGGCACCTCGACAATAGGCGTGCTGGGTTCGTCACCGGGTCCCTTGTCGCTGGTAGCGAGCCACTCAAATTCCGTCCAGCCATTAATGGCTGGCCCGTCGGGGATAGTACTGAATTCAAGCTGCCCAATATTCTGTTCCAGCCAGTCATCGTCGCCACTTAAATCAATCTTATACGTGTGGAACTGGCCGTCGTTAATAATTGGAAAGTCAGCGTATCGGTCGGCGGTGCCGTATATGGTTACATCTTCACTCCGGCGCCATTTCAACCGGAATTTATTGTGCTGAGTTTGAAAGGCCGCCCGCAGATAAAGGAATGGGTTACTGCGCCCTTTCCAGAACACATGGGGCGAGGTGATGCGGCTATTATTGCCGCCTGGGTCGAACAGGTTGACATGCAGTTTTCCGGCAATGGGCCAGCCGGTGTCATGTGCTTTCTGATAATACCAGCCTTTGCGCGATGTATCGAACCGAAAGTTTGGGCCAGGCGATGAACGC
This sequence comes from Spirosoma areae, assembly GCF_054781775.1. Taxonomy (NCBI): domain Bacteria; kingdom Pseudomonadati; phylum Bacteroidota; class Cytophagia; order Cytophagales; family Cytophagaceae; genus Spirosoma; species Spirosoma areae. Next base: position 208,820 of record NZ_BAAGTT010000040.1, read on the forward strand.
GGCTGGGCATACACATACGAACGAATTCCATCTAAATGCCCAACAATCAGTTCATAGTCCCACTCATGAACGATGTTATGATCCAATATGACCCGGTTGGTGGCGGCAACATAGGAGGCCACGACGCTGTTCTCATCCCCGCCCAAATCGGCGCCGAAGTAGCCTCGTTTCCATTCATAATTACCCGGCACGTACAGGCCAACCCCATAGCCGTTATCATTCGTAGAAGCCATCCACGGTTCGGTGGGTAAGACATCCCCAAATATGGTTGTTGCCGGGGGCTGTATGCGCGACTGTGTGAGGTTGCCCTTCGTATAAGGCGAACGATCCGAGTAGTACCACATATTATGGTAGTCGCCATTGAGATACATGCAGGGAAACTCCTGCTGGCGAGCCTCATACTGCGTTTTATCGGACCGAAATAAAGCTATCCGGGCATGTACCTTAACCACATTACCCTCTAATCGAATCCAGTGCTCAATGGTGGCCTGGCCAGGTTCGTTGTTTATCGCAAACTGCTTCGGAATTGTTTTTACATACAGCAGATTCGACTCTTTTTTGAAGGTAACTACCTCCGATGGGTTACGGTATGTATCGCCTGCCTGAATCGGATTCCAGCCCAGCCCGGCCCAGCCTGGGTCGCCATTTTTTGAGTAATCTGCGGGGCCGCTATAAAGCGCAATCTGTATCTGCCGACCCAGATCGGGGTTGTTGACCATATTGCTGGTCGTCACTTTGCCGCCCTGATTGTTCAGAAAGGCCAGGTAGGTGATAGCGCCACCATAGTTTGTATTGATTCCTACGCGTATCTGGCTGTTCTCAATGGTCTGAAGGCCATCGCCCTGCCGGAGGGAAGATGGTGTAGCGCCCTTACCACTGGAGGGGTAACGGAGTTGAGCAAATAACGGTGCTGGAATCTGCATCCAGACAACCAGAAGCGCAATATGCCAGCGTTTAGTAGCACAGATAGGGAAGTGGGTCATATAAACCAGTACAATTTGGTGTACCAGTTACCCCCCGTCACAAATAACATGCCAAACGCCTACGCCCTTCAAGTTACCGATTATAATTTTTTTATCATTTAATCAACTGGTTGAGCGCAGTATCCGATACTGCACCCGATTGAATTAACAACCGATACTGAAACGTAACTGACTGCCCGGCGGCCAGGGTATAATTCAGAGCAGGCGCTTTGCCATTCGTAAAGACAGAAGGCCCTAATGGATTGGCCGCAAACAGGCCGTATCCCCTTGCATGCCAGTAGGTTGGATAGCCAACGTTTTTTGGATTATCCATCAAAACGACTGATAGCGCTTCATTCCCAATCGTTCCGGTCAGTTTTACCCAGGGGGCGCGTGTACTCCACACGGCATCGCCCTCTACGCCTTCGCTACTCCGATAAAGCCCGGTTACACCCGCATTGTTCATGGCAGGCACTTTGGTCGCTACGCCCTGTGCATCGGTGAATACTTCGGGTTTTGTAGAGGGCTGTTCAAGTTCACGGGCCATGCGTAAGGCAATCATGCCCTCCTTATTATCGGTAAACACAACGTCTTTCGCAGCCGCTTTCAGCACCGTTACGCGGTCAATGACTCGCTTACCAGCGCCAGCCTGAAACTGGTATGTCGTTGTTTCCTGGAGCATTATCTGCCCGTCTTTATCGAGCCAGTCGGCGGTTACGACCAAATCGGCCTGTCCATTTCCGGGTTTCATCGACCTCACACCGGTATGTACAATTGTCCCAAATGGACCCTTGTGTTCCGGTCCGATTTCAGTGGAGTTATTCCAGAAGTCATGCCCATTTACATCGCCGTAATTAAACCACATACCCACGTGGTGCGGGTGGTCGATGCGTTCGCCCGGACGGGGGTCGAGTGGCCAGCCCCGCGTGATCAGATTCCCGCCCGCCGACCGAATAGGGTACAACACAGGCTTCTTCAGGACGGTTGGCCCCGGATAGATATAGGCTGTGAAGGGCTTGCCATCTACCGTTACATCAACGCGCTTCCGGGCTTCGTTATGGGTAAGTTGAATCCGATTGGTTTGGGCACGACCCGACAGAACTACGGTCGAAAACAGGAAAAACATCAAGAACTGGCGCATCAGTTAGTGGCTAACATACAAAGTAGGTTTTAGCATGGACAACAAAAAAATTGCCCCGACTTTAAAAAGCCGGGGCGAGTGAAATGCTACTGATATGGTTTGGCTTAATTGCCCAGCAGAATCTTGTTCGACACGTCCTGATCGATGGTGATATAGCCGGGATAATTAATGGATTTATTTCCCAGCGACAGAGTCGGTTTAATTTTAATTGTCAGCTTCGAGGGTTTCGAGTTATCATTTCCCGACAGATTTTGCACTAACTCGGTGAAGGCATCGCGCGTTTTTGGATCGGTTATCAGTTGATAGGCGTTGGCATTTAACCGGACCGGTACGCGGGTTTTTCCGCCACCCGGCTGCACTTCAATTCGCTGATTGAGAAACCCGTTAAACAACTCCTGCCCGGCCAGCAGAATCCGATACTCAAGTTGATTAATGCCCGCCAGTTTATTGGTTGGATTCGTGATGTCAAGGTTTATGCGGGCATCTAAAGGCACATTGCGCGTGAGCAGACCAGCCGCCAGCCGGGGAAACCGGGCCGGGTTCAGGTCCTCGAGTTTCCGAAACTGGCGAATATCGGTACCCGCCAGAAATACGCTGTCGGCTGATGCGATGGTGTACTTGCAGTTGCCTAAGGCCTTTGCCTGCGAAATTTGCTGATTAACACTACACCGGCTAAAGAGCAAGGGCAGGGCAATCAGAAGTAGAACAATTGCTTTTTTCATAGTTGATCGTGCTTCTTTTCGTATAAACGTTCGACAGCCGTCAGCCAGTTTGGTTTAACCAGATGGTGGGCGTTCGTTGTTTGCTACTGCGAAAGTACGACGAATTATCAATACCTAACCGCCCAGTATGGGTTTCGGTGTGCAGTCATACTTTGGGCAATGTGCTGGCGAAGCAGCGCGTCATAGGCGGCATCATTAATTTTTTTGCCTTTCAGTTTAGGCAGTTTCAGGTCGTCGGGGGTGAGTTTTTTAAGGGCCACACTTGTGGCTTCAATCACGACGTCGCCATCGTTCAGGCTCAGTTCCAGAATAACGCCCGGCAATCCGTTGTAGCGTTCGGGGCCGGCAGGCACGGGCAAATCCTGCGCGAACCAGGCCGTAATTTTCTGTTTTTTGATGGGGTCTTCCGATTCGGCCTTCATGCAGATATAACCTGCTACGTCTTTAATCTGATTGCCTATTTTCCAGTTTGGCGTGTGGAGTGAATCCTCAACAATGTAGGTTTTGCCGAGCATTTCAACAATGTCGGTTTTTTTGTCCTGTTCAAAGTTTCGATACAGTTTCAGTTCCGAATTGCGCCACGAGTAGCTGCCATCCTCAGTTTCGCCCTGCTCACTGGCGTAGGTGTAGAGGCTCTCGTTTTCAGAAAAGGTAAGTTTCATTTTTTCCTTGAACTCATCATCATTTTTCCAGGTCTGAGCCGCCCGGTCTTTTTGCTCCTGACTCAGATAGGTCATTCGCGCAATGATTTTGGTCCAGTAGGTTTTGCGGGTGTAATTAACGACGCCCTCGGTTTTTTGGGCCAACGCCGAGCTAACTAAAAGCAGGCATCCAGCAACAAGTGTCAGTAGTGTTTTCATGAGTTTTTTAGTGCAGCTATTAAGTTCCACCTCCAACGTTCCATCGGATAACCTGGAACTTGGCGGCTGGAACAATTAAAATCCTCCATCCCGGCGCATTTTGGCCTGAACCCCGCGCATGTTATAGGTAAAGCTAAGCATAAAATACCGGGCCAGGGTTTGCACCCGTTCATCCTGCACGTAGTTCTGTCCGGCATACTGCGATATCTGAATGTTGCGGTTCAGCAAGTCGAACCCCGACAACCGAATTTCGGCTTTTTTGGCCTTTCCCAGAATATAAAAAGCCGATGCGTTCCAGATCGGAATCCGCTGATCGAAACCGAACCTGTCGTTTTTATTGATTCGGTAATTCATACTTGTATTCACGTAAATGCCCGCCGGTAATTTCAGCGTCAGGTCGCCGTTGAAATTATTATTAATAAGTGTTTGATTCTGAGCCGTATTAATTGAATATCGGGTGTTGGTGCGGCCAATGTTCGCCCCGGCATAGAACGTAAGCCATTCGGTTGGCGTCAAATCGAGCCGGGTGCCAACGTTATAATTCTCGTTGTTCGTCTGATTCAAAACCCGGTTGACATTAGTCAGGTTGCTGCCAAAATTCAATTGTGAATTCAGGTTCATCGTTGCCTTTGTTTTCTTGAGCGGAAAGCCAAAATTCAGGTAGGAGCCGAGGTTCTTGCCGCCCGTCAGGTTCTCCGGCGTAGTGGTCGTAACGAGCGTCTGCTGGTCAATTTCCTGGCTATACACAATCTGATTTACGAAATACGTGCCGTACACATTTGCGCCGACATTAATGAAACTGCCGGGGTTGAAATAATAAAAACCGACGTTCAGATTATGGCGCAGTTCAGGCAGCAGATTGGGATTTCCTTTGTTGATAAACAGCGGGTTGCTGTTGTTAATAATGGGCTGTAAATCTCTTGACGACGGAATTCGCACGTTTACATCATACCCACTATACAAATACCGGTTGTTCTTCATGTCGTAATTCAACGACACGTTCGGCACTATGGTGGTGAATGTCCGGTTAATGGTCTCAAACTTCGCCGATGTCTGGTCAGCCGCGTATCGACCGTCAATGGCAAACTGCTGCCCGGCCAGCCCCGCCGATATGTTAAGCCCTTTGTAGGAATACCGAACGCTGCTGCCCAGCCGATTGAACAGGTAGTTGTTTTTATAATACCGACTCAGTGAGTCATTGAGGCTCAGCACCTGACCGGCGTCGCCTACATTCAGTACATTGCGGTCTACTTCGTCGTACCGAAGACTAAAATTGTAGAACGTTTCCCAGAAAAACTTCTTGGCAAATGGCTCTACGTAGAGCAAACTGGCTTTGTACTCGTTCCGCAAACTGTTCGTTGCCTGATCCTGCCGAATCAGCCGGAGTTGCTCGTTCGCACTGATTGCCCCAAAAAAATCACTCCGCGACCGCAGTTCCAAATCACCATCGCTGGTATTGATTTGATACGATGCACTGGCGGCAAATGACCGGCTTTTTTTCTTGAACTTCAACCGATAGATAAGCGAATTGGCTGACCCAAACTGCCGGGCGTCCGTAATGTTACCGGTGGTGTTGCGTGTCGATAGATTTTCGATGGGTGGCGTCCCCCCGTTTCGGTATAAACTCTGATTCGTATTCAGCGTGGAGTTGCCGTTATTCAGGCGACTGTTGTTGATAAATATTAGCGTATTGAGTGAATCGAGTTGCTTTTCGAACCGAATACTGACCCGGTGATTTCCATTAAAATTCACCTGACTGCTGGTATCGGCCGTCCGAAAGGAACTGTTTTGCAGGAAATTTTTGCGATTTCGCAGGGCATTCAGTTCCAGCCGGGTCTGGTTGTAGTAGTAGCTGGTGCTGAGTTTGGTTTTCTTGGTGTCGTAGTTGTAATTGGCGCCCCCCGCAGCGTTCGTCGAAAAGCCCCGGCCGTTGCCCCCACCTACTGGAATACCCAGGGTTTCGTCGTCATCACCAACATAAAAACCCCGGCCACTGCCGCTAAAGCCAAAATCGGCATTATCATTCCAGTTGAAGGAGTTGCTCCCCCGGAAATCCTGATAATCGTTGAACGAGAGGCCCTGCTGGTTGGTGTTGTTGCCTAAGCCAATGATGGAGAACTGGCGTTTCGAGTCAAACTTATTGTAGTTCCCTTTGATTTCGGTGCGGGCCGCTATGTTGTTCGAGGCTGGTCCAGCCCCAGCAGTGACCTTCCCAAAACCACCTTTCTTGAACTCCTCTTTTAGTTCGAGGTTAACGGTTTTCTCTTTCTTACCATCCTCCACACCGGTCAGTTTCGCCTGCTCGGTTTTGTCGTTGTATACCTGCACTTTCGAGATTGCTTCGGCCTGAAGGTTTTTGGTAGCTAATTTGGGGTCATCCCCAAAAAAACTCTTGCCATCGACGGTTACTTTTTTCACCTCCTGCCCCTGCGCCCGTATGTTCCCATCCTGGTCGATCTGCACGCCGGGCAGTTTACGCAGCAAGTCCTCAACCGTTGAGCCGGGCGGCACTTTAAACGAACTGGCATTGTACTCGATCGTGTCGCCTTTGATGGTCAGTGGCGCCTTCGCCGTCCTGACCACAACCTCCATGAGTTCTCTGGTAATGGGTTTCAGTTTCAGCGCACCCAGGTCAACGACAGCCTCGGTAGCGGGGCCGATAACCTGGTTATAGGGAATGTAGCCCACGAATGAAATCTTCAGGACGTAGTTGCCGGTTTTGAGATTTTTGAAGGAGAAACTGCCGTTGTCGCCCGTTCGGGTGAAGTTCACGAGTGATGAATCTTTGGCGCTGAGCAGCATGACGGTCGAAGAGGCCAACGGAGCTGCGGCTGTATCGACGGCGCGCCCCTGCAACGTAAATCTGGACGGGCTAACTGGACTTTGGGCGTAGAGTGCAGCCGGGAGCAGACAGAGCACGGCCAGCAGGAAAAGGTTTTTCATACGTGAACAGGGAACGGAGTATTAAAAGGATTGGGGCAAAGCTAAATCGGATAAGGGCAACCTGGTTATTCCGTTAACGAATTTTAACTAAATTTATAGTAGTTAATTGAGCAAACGGTCGATTCAGCTTATAATGAGCCATTTCCAGGCTTAAACGTTGCTTTGCGTTACCAGATAAGAGTAGAAAAACGAGGAAATTCCATAAACTATGTAGATACGCAATCCTTTGCGTCTCCTGACCGGATGGTTTTGCTGATGCATGGGAGACGCAATATTTTGCGTCTCTACTACCAACCCTTCTCCAGCACCTCCCGAATCGCCTTCGCTTTGAGCAGGCACTCCTCCCATTCCTGTTCGGGATTGGCATCGTAGGTAATTGCGCTTCCCACCGAAAACGACGCATAGCGGCTGGCGGCATTGTAGAGTAACGTTCGGATGATGACGCTGAAGTCGAAATTGCCACTGGGTGTCACATACCCAAATGCGCCCGAATACACGCCCCGCCGACTCACCTCCAGCTCGTCAATAAGTTGCATGGCCCGAATTTTTGGCGCACCGGTCATGCTACCCATCGGAAAGGCGTTGCGGATTGCCCCGGCCCAGGAAACGTCGTCGCGTAAGGTGGCAGAAACGGTCGAAGTCATCTGGTACACCTGCTGAAACCCATAAATACCAAATAGCTCGTCAACGCGGACAGAGCCGGTTTGGGCGCTCCGGGCGAGGTCGTTCCGCACCAAATCCACAATCATCAGGTTTTCGGCCCGTTCTTTTTCGGAGGTCAAAAGCTGGCTGCGGAGCAGAGCATCTTCCTCCGGGGTTTGGCCCCGCCGGATGGTTCCTTTGATGGGCTGCGAGAGAATCGTTTGGCCCGCTTTCTTCAAAAATCGCTCCGGCGACGCACCAATAACATACCGTTCGCCCAGTTTCACGAAACTCGAAAATGGCATCGGCGACCGCTCGTTTAGCGCCAGATAGGTTGCCAATGGGTCGAGTTGAGTGTTTTCGGAGAAGAACTCAATGCAGTAATTCAGTTCATAGACATCGCCCGCCAAAATGTGCTGCCGAATCCGGCGGACATTGGCCTGATATTCGTCGGGCGTAACACGGCAGTGGATGACCGGTTTTGGCATTCCGGCTGGCGGACCGATTGGAGTGACAAAATCACGAACCTCATCCAGAACAGCCTGTGCATTCCCATCGCCCCTAATCGTCAGGCTATTGTGTTGAAAATCAATAATCCATTCAGGTTCAACAAAATAAGCATCTGGAAAACCTAACCGGTTTGGGTTGCGGCTCGATAAGGCTTCTACCTGGTTTTTCAGGTCATAGCCAAAATACCCAACCAGAAACGACGGTCGTTCGCGGTAGGCATCCTGCAACGTTTGAAAGGTGTCGTCGCCCGAAAACGAAATGACCCGTTTCGCCCCGACAAACAATCGGTTAGGAAACGGGTCATTGGGGTAGTCGATGTCATTATTCGTCAGGAACGCCACAAACCCATGCTCGCGTGCCTCCTTAATAGCCCAGTTTAAAGCCTGTAAACGCCAGGCGTTCAGGTCATCGACCGGCACACGAACGATGCCCATTGTTACTCGCGCAACAGCCGGACATCTACGGCAATATCTTTCCCTTCGGTATTGCGGCCAACAGTAAACTCAACTTCGTCATCGACCTGTAGTTCATTAAAATCAGTATCTACTAAACTCGTATAGTGAAAAAACAGGTTGTTGGGCGGAAAATTCACGAAACCATAACCCGTTTTGAGGCTACGGATGGTGCTGATTTTTCGCCCCTCCGGATCATCATCTACGGTGTCGATAAGGTTGTAGTTTGGCTCAGTAGACGACGGATAGGAATCATAGCTGTCTTCTCCATTCAGGCCATTACTACCAAAACTATTTCCATTGCTGTAGCTACTGCCATTGCTGGGCACCGCCGTGAAGGTTGGGCGGGGCTGCTTCACGAACAGGTTCTGGATAACCATGTCATTCCGGCGGCTCCGGTCATCGATCAGCCCGTGCATCCCAACCGGATACGACACTTCTTCCAGCAAATCCTGTGAGGTACGCGTCACCTGCTTTTCTCCCTGCTCGTTCAAAAATTCGAAGTCCCAGCTTAGCACCATAATTCGGGAGCCAAGTGTGTTAAGTTTCCGAATCAGGGGTACATAATCGCCATCGGATGTAATCAGCACGACCACATCGAATTTCTTGTATTGAGCCAACTCGAATGCTTCGAGCGCCAGCCACACATCAATTCCTTTTTCCTGACGATATCCCTGATATGTTTTTACGGGCAGATAGTGCGTTACTACCCCTTCCGACATCAGAATATCGTCGAATAAGCGGTCATAGAACAATTGATTACCCCGCTGATTAGCTTCGTGGGCATTCAGCCGACCCCGAAAATAATGGGCATCAACAATCTGGCAAAGCCGCTCATTAACGCCTTCCTCTTCGGCTACCTGCCGACGAATGAACGCGTGCAAACCCGATATACTGATGCGGCTGCGACGTTCGTGAGAATAGTTATAATAATTACTTACGTGTAAAAAATAATTACCGTCATAGAAAACCCCGATGCGGGTTAATCCTGATGCTGCTGGCATGTTCCTGACTAAAATTAGTATGTGTATGTTTTAGTTAATGCACTCCGAAAGAACCTTTTTTTACTGTATGGGCTGATTTTGTATAGATTGCACTTCTACGAATAAGCTGATTGACAAGCTATTAACTCTATTGTAACGATAAACCGTAGCAGCAACAATACACTAAAACAACTGTATGATTACAAGTAAATACGTTTAAAACAGCTATCGAAGAACGACAGCGCAAAAGTAGCATATTTTCGTTTGCAATGTGTCCTGACTGTATCTTTGTTGAATTTCTCTCCCCTAATTATGCAAAAAGTTTTATTTGTTGACCGCGACGGAACGCTCATCGTTGAGCCTCAACCCGATCAGCAGGTCGACTCGTTAGCCAAACTTGACTATATGCCGAAGGCGATTTCGGCGATGCGTAAAATTGCCAGCGAAACCGATTATGAGTTAGTTATGGTTACTAATCAGGATGGCCTGGGTACGGCGGTTTTTCCTGAAGAAACATTCTGGCCCGCCCACGAAAAAATGATAGCCACCTTTGCGGGCGAAAATGTCCACTTCGCGGCTGTGCACATTGACCGCCATTTCCCGCGCGACAACGCCCCCACCCGTAAGCCTGGCACGGGCATGCTGACGCGCTATTTCAGCGACGCCTATGACCTCACCAACAGCTACGTTATCGGCGACCGGCTGACCGATGTACAGTTAGCCGTCAATTTGGGAGCCAAAGCCATCCTGTTCCTGCCCCCCAATGGCCTGGCAACCGTACAAACTGCCGACGTTGACGGCCTGACGGATGACATGCAGCGGGTTATCGCCTTCAAAACCGATGATTGGGATAAGATTTACGAATTTTTGCGGCTTCCATCCCGCACGGCAACCGTTGAGCGGAACACCAAAGAAACGAAAATTCGGGTTGATCTAAACCTCGATGGACAGGGTCGGGCTACCATACAGACAGGCTTAGGCTTCTTTGACCACATGCTCGACCAGGTAGCCAAACATTCCGGCGCTGATTTGACCATCCGCGTCGATGGCGACCTGCATATCGATGAGCATCACACCATCGAAGACACGGCCCTCGCGCTGGGAGAAGCCTACCGGCGTGCCCTCGGCGACAAACGGGGTATTAGCCGCTACGGATTTTTATTGCCGATGGACGAGGCTCTGGCACAGGTAGGCATCGATTTTTCGGGCAGACCCTGGCTGGTGTGGGAGGCCGATTTCCGGCGTGAGAAAATTGGTGATATGCCAACTGAAATGTTCTTTCATTTCTTTAAGTCCTTCTCCGACACAGCCCTTTGCAACCTGAATATCAAGGTAGAAGGCGATAATGATCACCACAAAATCGAAGCAATTTTTAAGGCGTTTGCCAAAGCTATTAAAATGGCCGTTCGGCGTGATATAAACGAATTGGACAACCTGCCCAGTACAAAGGGCGTTTTGTAAGCATAAACCTAAAAGCCGGGTTGCCATCAGACCGCCGAAGCGGAGCGCTTTTGAAGACCTTTTAGGTTTAAATTCCAACGACTCTGTTATTTTTGCACCTGAATTCAACTGAATATCGACATGGATTTATCAACTCCTTTGACACTTCTGTTCTACGCTGCACTGCTGACTGCCGCGTTCATAACCGGCCGCTGGTTAGAGCGTAAAGACCGCAAGTATTAAGTTTGTCGTTTGTGGTTTATGGGTAGAAGCATTGAACCACAAACGACAAACCACAAACCGACCTATATGCTTAGTGCCCTTACCCGTTGGTTATTTAAAGTGTGGGGCTGGCGGGTAGCTGGCCCTGTCCCGACCGTGCCAAAAGCTATCTGGGTTGTGGCTCCACATTCCACCAACTGGGATTTTCTGATTGGGCTGGGCATCCGGCCTACTATTCATATCTGGATTCAATACCTGGCTAAAAGTTCGCTGTTTACCTGGTATTCAGGCTGGTTATTTCGCGCATTGGGCGGCAAGCCGGTGTATCGCGACAGGTCGACTAATTTGGTAGACGCGATGGCCAACGTCTTCAACCAGAATCAGCAGCTTCATATTTGCATTGCACCCGAAGGTACCCGTAGCAACGTTGACAAACTCAAAACGGGCTTCTATTACATCGCCCTTAAGGCCAACGTTCCCCTGATTCTGGTTGGATTCGACTGGCCCCGCCGACTGGCTATTTTGAGCGAACCGCTATACATAACCGGCAATTATGAGCAGGATATGCTGCCTTTCTACGAGTTTTTCTCGCAGGTTCAGGGCGTTAAAAAGGACTGGTTGAAGCGGTGGGAAGAAACAGGCGTCATTGAGTAAAAAAAAGCTACTTTTTCGTGTGTCGTGTCACTATGCAAACCCTGAAAATTGCGACGGCTCAATTTGAAAATGCAAGCGGAGATAAAGCTTATAATCTTCGCGTTATAAACAATCTCGCGGCTAAAGCGGCTCAGCAGGGCGCTCAGGTGATTGCTCTTCATGAGTGTTCTGTTACCGGCTACACCTTTGCCCGGCACCTGTCTGAAGAGCAGATGATTGACCTGGCTGAGTATATCCCCGAAGGCGATAGCATTCAGGCACTTACGCAAATTGCCCGCACCCACGACATTGTTATTCTGGCGGGTTTGTTTGAGAAAGACCACCAGAATCAACTGTTCAAAGCCTATGTCTGTGTGGATAAAAATGGCTTGGTGGCCAAATACCGCAAACTACATCCATTTATTAACCCGTACCTGCTGCCGGGTAACGACTATGTCGTTTTCGACCTTTATGGCTGGAAATGCGGCATTCTGATCTGCTACGATAACAATATCATCGAGAATGTGCGGGCAACGGCTTTGTTGGGTGCCGACATTATTTTTATGCCTCACGTAACGATGCTGACGCCGTCTACCCGGCCAGGAGCTGGTTTTGTTGATCCGGCCTTGTGGCATAATCGCGCCAGCGATCCCACTTCAGTACGATTAGAATTCGACGGTATGAAAGGCCGGGCCTGGTTAATGAAGTGGTTGCCGTCCCGCGCTTACGACAATGGCATTTACGTTGTCTTTGCCAACCCAATCGGTATGGATGACGATCAGTTGAAAAATGGCTGCTCAATGGTAATCGACCCCTTTGGCGACATACTGGCTGAGTGCCGCGAACTGGGCGATGATGTTGTGGTGGCGACCTGCACGCCCGACAAATTGCAGAAAGCCGGTGGGTACCGGTACCGAAAAGCCCGACGGCCCGATTTGTACCGGGCTATTCTGAGCCAGGAACACCAACCCGAGCAAAAAGTGGTTTGGCTAAACCCGGATAACGAACCCCCAGTCTAACACATAATCCAGATTTATCGTCGGGGTTGTCTTTACCTGCTCTTCTTTAACTCCTCCACCATGAGCTGACCTGCCCGCCAGGAGGCTCCCGGCTTACCCATTTTCTGTTGCACACGGGCATAACCGGTTAGCTGGCTTTCCCGACGCGAACCGCCGGGTAAAACTGCCTTTAGTTCACTCGTAGCACGTTCGGGCGTGAATTCACTTTGTATTAATTCTTTCACCACTTCGTTATCAGCAATCAGGTTAACGAGCGAGATAAACGGCACGGCAATCAGGTGTTTTGCAATAGCATAGGTTATGCCCGTTGTTTTGTAACACACGACCTGCGGAATAGTAAAAAGGGCCGTTTCGAGTGTAGCCGTGCCGGACGTTACAAGAGCCGCCGTTGCCACATGAAGTAAATCGTAGGCCGCATCCTGAACGCGTTTTACGGCCGGGTAATCCGCCAGGAAACTGTCGTAGAGCGAATCGGGAAGGTTCGTTACAGTTCCAACAACAAACTGATAGTCAGGAAACTGCCGGGTTACAGATAGCATGACGGGTAACATTGCCGTTATCTCCTGACGACGACTGCCGGGCAACAGCGCCACAATAGGCCGCGCATCCAATTTTACTGTCTGACGAAAGCCGGGGTCAGGCCGGAAATCGGCGAGCGCGTCGAGAAGTGGATTACCTACATACTCAACTCCATAGTCGTATTTGGCGAAAAATTCCGTCTCAAACGGAAGAATTGTGAACAGTTTATCGACGTTTGTCTTGATCGACAGCGCACGGCGCTGATTCCAGGCCCAGACCTTCGGCGAGATGTAGTAGAACACCCGGATACCGTTTTTTTTGGCGAAACGGGCCATCCGCAGGTTGAAACCGGCGTAGTCGATCAAAATCAGCACGTCGGGGCGGTGAGCCAGCAAATCGGCCTGGCATTCGCGCAAAATCCGGCGAATGGTACTCAGATTTTTTACCACCTCCAGAAAACCCATGAACGCCATTTCGCGGTAATGCCGCACCAGTACAGCGCCTGCCGCTTCCATCTGTTCGCCCCCATAGGCCCGGCAGGCTGCTTCCGAATCGTGTTGGCGTATCGCCCGGATTAGGTTTGCACCATGCAGGTCGCCGGAGCGTTCACCGGCAATAAGGTAGTAAGTCATACTTCATGTAGAGACGCAGGGGATGGCCGCACCGGCAGACCGATCTCTACGGTTATTCGCCGAAATAATCCACAAAGTTTTTCGGGGTTTCGTAGAGCCGGAGCTGATGCAGATGGGCTTCGGTAACGGGTTCGAGTGCACGGTCGATAATCTTCCAGATTTCCATAATGAAGATTTCGCAACTGGCCATTTTGCCCTGCATAAAATCGACATCGAGGTTCAGGTTTTTGTGGTCAACCTTCTCGATTACCTCCCGCCTGATAATGTCGCCCAGCAGTTTCAGATCAATGACGAAGCCTGTATCCGCATCAGGTTCTCCTTTTACGGTTACGATAAGTTCAAAATTATGCCCGTGCCAGTTTGTGTTGGCACACGGGCCAAAAACCTCCCTGTTGCGCTCTTCCGACCAGGCTGGATTATAGAGCCGGTGCGCGGCATTAAAGTGTTCAATTCGATTAATATAGACCATTATTCTGGTTTAGATAGGGCGGTTGCCAGAAACGCCGGGTTGATAAAAAGAAAGTGACAAAGGTACACACTCTTTAACCGGGATAAAACAAGGTATTAGGTTATTGCAGCTCTTACGACCCTGGTTTTAGTAGAAAAATACAATTTAATCCCTAAAAACGCTATTCATTTGTCCAATTTAAAACACGTATCTTTACAGCCGCTTTCACTTCATTCACGCTGATCCTTACCCAATTATCGACTAAATACCTCTACGACTACCACTTTATGATCATTGTTACGGGAGCCGCCGGTTTTATCGGAAGCTGTTTAATCAGCAAGCTGAATCAGGAAAATTTCAATTTCATCATTGCAGTTGATGACTTTTCGTATCCTGATAAAGAGGCTAATCTGACCGGAAAACGGATTCAGGAACGGGTAGACCGGGACGTGTTTTTTGACTGGCTCGACCAGAACTATCAGGAGGTTGAATTTATCTTTCACATCGGCGCCCGCACCGACACAACCGAGTTTGACCGTCAGATTTTTGAACACCTGAACGTTGAGTATTCCAAGCAGATCTGGCACCGCTGCATCGACTATCAGATCCCACTCGTATATGCCTCATCGGCAGCTACCTACGGCCTGGGCGAGTTCGGTTATGACGATAACGAAGCGCTGATTCCACAGCTAAAACCACTCAATCCATATGGCGACTCTAAAAATGAATTCGACATATGGGCGCTGGAGCAGGAGCGGAAACCATTTTTCTGGGCTGGCCTGAAATTCTTTAATGTGTATGGCCCGAATGAGTACCATAAAGGCCGCATGGCCTCGGTAATTTTTCATGCCTACAACCAGATTTGCCAGTCGGGTACCATGAAGCTATTCCGGTCGCACAACCCCGATTTTGCCGACGGCGAGCAAATGCGCGACTTTGTGTATGTGAAAGATGTGATGGAGGTTTGCTCGTTTCTAATGCACCACCGGCGCAATTCTGGTATTTATAATCTGGGCAGCGGAAAAGCCCGCACCTTTCTGGATTTAGCCAACAACACCTTCCAGGCCCTTGGCCTCGACTCTCAGGTGTCGTTTGTCGATACGCCCGTCGACATTCGCGACAAGTACCAGTATTTCACGCAGGCAAACATGGCCAAACTTCGTTCCATTGGCTACGACCGGCCCTTTTCATCATTGGAAGATGGCATTGCCGATTATGTAAAAAACTACCTGAGCAAAGGTCAGTATTTGTAGCCCCAGGCCGTTTTACCACTCCTGAAAATAAAAAATACGGCAATTAAGATAAAAACAAAGCCAACGACGTGGTTCCAGGCCAGTTTGTCGGTTTTGAATACAAACACGGTAATACTGATAAAAACAACCAGTGAAACGGCTTCCTAAATCGTCTTGAGTTCAACTAACGAGAACGGACCACCCGTCTCACTGGCGCCGATCCGGTTGGCAGGCACCTGAAAAATATAGTCAAAAAACGCCAGTCCCCAACTCAGCAGAATCACTACGAATAACGACAGTTTAGCCAGCATCGGGTACTGTTTGACCTGAAGATGCCCATACCAGGCCAGGGTCATAAAAATGTTCGACAGCGTTAGAAGCAGCACACAATACAGTCCTTTCATCCGTTCGTTGCTCAAGTCAGGCCATTTTATTCCCAGACCACTTCTATAACTTCTTTCTTTAGGTCGATGGTGGTCTGCTTTTCATCGGCTGCCCGACGCAGTGTCAGCTTACCGTTACTGACTTTGACGGCTTCCTGCTGCAACACGTGCGTACTATCTTTTTTATGAAACACTGATACCATCGCTTCACTTGTTTCAACGGGGAGTATCAGCATTTTACCGGTCGCTTTCACCAAACGGGCCGTAGCTTCTCCCTCCTGCCTGCGGACTAAGGCCAGCGCGCGTCTGGCCTGCGGAACCCCATAGCCCACATAATTATTGCCGTAAGGATATAGATGCGACGACTTTTCGATAATGGCCATCACTTCTTTGTTCGTCAGTTTTGGATTCGCCTGCATAATACAGGCCGCAAAACCGGTAATGACCGGTGCCGACAGCGAGGTGCCGTAGAGCGAAAAACAGGACACGTTCGGCTTTAAGTAAGGGAGATTTTCAGGACCGATGCTACTATACCCAATTCGATTCCAGAGTCGGGCGTTGGTGGCGCCAATGGCCATCACACCCTGTGCATCGGCGGGCGTGCTGATGATGCGCCACGAACGGTCATCACCTTCGTTGCCCGCCGAAACAATCAGTAAAATGCCTTTTCTGTCGGCGGCAATCTGGGCCGCGCGGCTAATCAGACTCGTATGCCCATCCATCTGGCGGGGTTCGTAATTTTCTTTCGGATTGCTCATTCCACGGGCATACCCCAGCGACGTATTGATCAGCCGAACACCGAGGCTGTCCATCCATTCCATAGCCGCAACCCAGTTATCCTCTTCGC
The DNA here is from genome assembly GCF_054781775.1 of Spirosoma areae. Classification (NCBI taxonomy): domain Bacteria; kingdom Pseudomonadati; phylum Bacteroidota; class Cytophagia; order Cytophagales; family Cytophagaceae; genus Spirosoma; species Spirosoma areae. The sequence continues at coordinate 225,410 of NZ_BAAGTT010000040.1, forward strand.
CCCGGTACTCGCGGTTTCCCTGGTCGGTGCGGGCCAGGTAAAACGTCGCGTCGGTGGCCAGACCATACTGTATATTTTCAGTCGTATCACTGCCCGCAATGGCGGCCAGCACTTCGGTACCATGAAAATCAGACATGGTTTCAAGCGTCCGAAACAGCTTACCCTTCGTTTTTTTATTATTGACATAATCACGCACCTGCTTCACCCCTTGCCGGGCAAACACATGCCTGAGCGCATTGGCCGAATCGGCCCCAAAAAACCCTGCATCGATGACCCCGATGGTAACGAAACGCCCCGTAAGTCCCGCCTGAGCGAAATCAATTGCCTGAATCTGGGTCATAACCGGCGCCAACTGCGGATTCGCGGGTACATTAAGCGAGGTGATGATGATGGCTGGATCGATGGGCTGAATGCTCCTGACAAAGGGCATCGCCAACACCTGAGCATACTGCTGGACCGTTAGCCGGGCAGATACCGCATTGAGCCAGCGCGACTGGCAGATTGGCTCAACGCTCGCTTGCTTTAGCTGACTTATGTAGGCAACCGATACGGGTTGGTCGGTCTCATCGATCGGCAAACCCAGCATTTGCCGCTGGGCAATAGCGTTCGGCGACAGGGCCGGAACGGATAAGTTGTCTTTGCCCTGAAGCAAAACCCAGTATTTAGGCTGAGCCTGTATGCAGTGAGCCAATAGGCAAAGCAAAGCCGTTAATCGAAGTATCATGATTTATCAGTTCAGGCTAAATTGGTTAGTAAGCTATTAGTCACTGCATCAATACGAATAACTCAATAACCAATAACTAATATTTGAGTTTCTTTGCAAAATTAATCAGAAACCTTGCAAAGACCCGGTATATGCGTTATTTACCAATCGACCCTCAGCTTTTCGTTGTAAACCGCCAGCGACTCACTACGCTATTGAAACCAAAGTCACTGGTGGTGGTGAATGCCAACGACATCATGCCAACCAATGCCGACGGCACGATGGCATTTCGGCAAAATAACGATTTATTCTATCTGACGGGTGTTGATCAGGAAGAGACGCTGTTCGTGTTGTTTCCCGACCATCCCGATCCGAAATTTCGCGAAGTGTTGTTTTTGCGGGAAACAAATGAACAGATTGAAATCTGGGAAGGCCACAAACTCACCAAAGCCGAAGCTGAACAGACAACGGGGCTACCCCAAAAGCAGATTTACTGGACGCATCAGTTTGAGCAGGTATTTGGGCAGATGGTCTTTGAAGCCGATTTCGTGTATCTGAACACCAACGAGCATACCCGCGCTGGTTCAGCAGTACAATCGCGTGATGCCCGGTATGTCGAAGCCTTCAAACAAGCCTATCCGCTGCATCAGTTGGAACGACTTGCTCCGCTCATGCACGCCTTGCGGGCCATCAAACAGCCGCAGGAGATACCCCTTATTCAGACGGCCATCGACACGACGGACAAGATGTTCCGGCGGTTGCTGGGGTTTATTAAACCCGGCGTTTGGGAATATGAAATCGAGGCCGAAATGATGCATGAATTCCTGCGCCACCGGTCGCGGGGGACGGCCTATTCACCCATTATTGCATCGGGTGCCAATGCCTGCGTTTTGCACTATATTGACAACAGCCAGCAATGCCGGGATGGCGACGTTCTTCTACTCGATATTGGCGCTGAGTATGCCAACTACAACGCCGACATGACTCGATCTGTCCCCGTAAATGGGCGCTTCACGCAACGCCAGCGGGCGGTATATGATGCAGTCCTGCGGGTACTGAACGAAGCCAGACTGATGCTTCGCCCCGGTAATCTGTGGGATGAGTACCACCGGGAAGTCGGTAAAGTAATGGAATCGGAATTAGTTGGACTCGGTCTCCTCAATCGCCATGATGTTGACAGCCAGGACCCTGACGCACCGCTGTACAAAAAATATTTTATGCACGGCACGTCGCATTTTCTGGGCCTCGATGTTCACGATGTAGGCAATAAATATCGGAAAATGGAGCCGGGCATGGTATTCACCGTTGAGCCGGGCATCTATATACGTGAGGAAAAACTCGGCATTCGCCTTGAGAACAATGTGCTGCTTACCGAAACGGGCAATGTGGACCTGATGGCAAATATCCCGCTCGAAGCTGACGAGATTGAAGCGTTAATGAACAGATAGCGCGTTGTTGTTTGCACTCGCCATAGGCGGGTGCAAACAACCAACTACATTAAACAGCTTCGGCTTTCTTGTTGTTTTCGCGTTCAAGGGCGATGTTCAGACTGGAATAAATCCGGCGGATGGCCGTTTCCAAACGTTCCCAACCCGCGTCGGAGCGGAGGTCAATATCGCCGATGTGATCACGCTGGCCGCTCGTTAGTACTATATTCGTAACAGCGGCCACCATCAGGCTCGTAATGGCGATGGGATCGAAATCAGCGTAGGGAGCCAATTTGCTCACCATATTTTTGTACGACTGATCCCGGAAATCGGCCAGCCGACGAGCCAGTTCGGTTTCGCCATGGGTCATTTCCCACCGAATCAACTCCTGCGACGGTTTACGGGTACGAAACTCCCGCATAAACTGAATGGTATATTCTGACCACGCTTTGCTGCGGTTTTCGGGGGTCAAACTGTCTGGCACAGAGTCCAGAAATTTTTCATTGAACATCGACAGGAAAAACCCGCGTTGCACATAAGCTTCCAGCAAACCATTCCAGCCACCGAAGTAGCGGTAAATAAGTACTTTATTGACACCGGCCTGCTCAGCAACAGCATTAATACCAGCTTTTTCGGTACCCCGCTCAGCCATAACGTCACCCATAGCGCGCAATATGCGCTCCATGGTCATCTGGCGATTTCTGCGCTTAACGACTTTCATACGATTGCGTAATTTTTTGTTTAGAGGATGTTTATTATACGGTAAATTTTATAGCCTCCTGAATTTGACAACAAATTTACGGTAAACACAAATATGGTTATTAGGACTCACGTAATCAAATAATAGTCACAACAAAATAATAAAAATTATTGTAGTAATAATTTACTAACTACCATATAGCAAGCGCTATAATGTGATTTAGGCAGATACAGAGCCGGGAACTGATTAACCAATGCTGGCAACAGATATACTTCGCCGTTAACTAACGTACTGACATATAGTGTATTTACAAGAATTGAAAGCCCAACGAAAGCCAACAATACGCTCACTTACCGCTCGGGGTAACTGGCCAGTTCACCCGACAGATCCTGTATGGCGTCCCGTAGCTGATTGTGACTGACAAGAATATCCATTTCCAGCGGGAAATCAGGGTAATCATGCCAGGATGGCGTCAGCGAGTCGCCTAATTGAATATGCAGCCGGTAGTTATTATCCGGCAAAGCCACAGCCTCTACACTCAAACCCGGCTCTGAAAAGGTCAGCATGATGCGATTGGTCGCTTTATCCCAAAGTGAACGAAGCCCGCTCAACAAGCGGTTGATTTCCCAGGTTTGCAGGGGCGCCGACTGCGTGTCGGTCTTTTGCCGCCAGAAGGTAGAAAGCTTGCACTGCAACCGGTTACGGTCGCGCCAGGAAGTGGTGGTTGTACCGTAGCCGACGATGGCTAACTCAAATGAGCCAGAGGAAGAGCTAAATTTCATGAGTCAGTACGTTAGGTGTATTAGGGATTGTCTACTTAACAAATATACTAAGTATTTAGTAAAATCAGACTAATCTGTCACCGATTTAATCAAATCGTTAAGAAAACAGACCAGGCACTCGAAATCCTGACCGACTTGCTGACTTTCTCTATCTTTGCGACCAGAAAGAACCATAAACCAATAAATTCAGCTAAATGGCGAATGTGCTCATTATCGGAGCCGGTGGCGTAGGTAGCGTTGTGGCGCATAAATGCGCGATGAACAGCACGATCTTTACGAATATTATGCTGGCCAGCCGTACCCAGTCAAAATGCGACCGGATTGCGGCCGAAATTCAGGCAATGCACGGTGTAACGATTCAGACCGCGCAGGTAGATGCCGATGTTGTGGCCGACATGGTTGCCCTGATTCGGTTGGTCAACCCCGTGCTGGTCATTAATGTAGCCCTGCCCTACCAGGACCTGCCCATTATGGACGCCTGCCTGGAAGCCGGTGTGCATTACATGGATACGGCCAATTACGAACCAAAAGACGTTGCCAAATTTGAATATAGCTGGCAGTGGGCCTATAAAGAACGATTTGAGCAGGCTGGCCTGATGGCCTTGCTCGGGTGCGGCTTCGACCCCGGCGCTACGCAGGTGTTTACGGCCTACGCCCAGAAGCATTATTTCGACCGAATGGATTATTTGGACATTGTAGACTGCAATGCCGGTAATCACGGGAAAGCCTTTGCCACCAATTTTAACCCTGAAATCAACATTCGGGAAATTACGCAGCCGGGTCGCTACTGGGAAAACGGTGAGTGGGTTGAAATTCCGGCGATGAGCCTTCACAAACCCATCGAGTACCCCGGCATTGGCCCCCGCGAGTCGTATGTACTCTACCACGAAGAGTTGGAATCGTTGGTTAAGCACTTCCCAACGCTGAAGCGCGCCCGGTTCTGGATGACCTTTGGCCAGGCGTATCTAACTCATTTAGACGTGCTTCAAAACGTGGGCATGACGCGCATCGACCCGGTTAAGTTTAACGGTATGGACATCATACCGCTCGAATTTCTGAAAGCCGTGTTGCCCGCTCCCGATTCGCTGGGCGAAAACTATACCGGCCAAACCAGCATTGGCTGCCAGATTAAAGGCGTAAAAGACGGCGAAGACCGGACGTATTTTATCTGGAACAACTGCGATCATGCCGAAACCTACCGCGAAGTGCGCGGGCAGGCCGTTAGCTATACGACGGGGGTACCGGCTATGATCGGCGCCATGCTCATCCTGACCGGCGTCTGGCTGAAACCCGGCGTCTGGAACTGCGAAGAACTGGACCCCGATCCGTTCATCGAACAAATGAATAAACAGGGCCTGCCCGTCAACGAGCGCGTGAATGTGCCCCTGCCACACGAATATTAATTGTTTCCCGTTTGTTTTGTACCTTAGTATACTAACAAACAGGAAATTAACTCTGTACGCCTATGCGACTCACGTTGTGTTTATTCTTGCTGACCATCAGCCGGTTAGCGGCTGGCCAGACACCCCCGGCATCGACAACGCTGGTGGCCAATAAACCGAAGACCGCACCCAATCAGCACCTCGGCAGCCCCGACGCCATGGCGGACCCCGAGATGAACCTCCGCCTGAATGCCCTCAATGGCAGTGGCACGGCTCCGCTTATCTGGCGGGTCGATACGCGGTATGAAGGGCTTCGCGGAACACCCTATTTTTTGCCAAACTGGTCGAACGGGCAAATCGAACTGCTCAATGGTCGTCGGTTCACCAACGTACCCATTAAGTTTGACTCCCATCGTCAGGAGTTGATTCTGCTTCGGCCCAAACAAGGCAATGACTCCATCATCATCGACCGGCAAACCGTGAACCAGTTTCGGTTGGCCAATGCCGACGGTCAGGAATACCTGTTCAGGCGGTATACGACGCTCAAAACCAACGAGCCACCACTAAATGGAGGGTATTTTCTGGTGTTGTATGAAGGCAAAACAGCCCTGCTGAAGCGGGTAACCAAGTCGATCCAAAATGCGGATTACAAGGCTGCTTATTCCAGTGGCATTCGCTATGATTCGTTCGCCGATGCAAACGTCTACTACATTCTCAAATCCGACCAGACGATAACGAAAGTGAAACTCTCAAAACGGTCGTTGCTGGATGCCCTCGATGACAAGAGTGATGCGCTGAAATCATTTGCCGACAAACTTGGGTTTAAAACCGAAAATGATGCAGTGACCTTAGTACAGCAGTACGACACGTTGTAGTGGCCGTTGTGGAATTGGGCCAGAACGGGCATCTGTGTGGTAAAACCACCTACGGCCATGCTTCGCTCTACTACGTCCGAAACCGTTGCGTTAAGTTACGACGACCTAATTTTTCAGGCTCGCCACCGAGCCTACGGCGCTTTCGACCTGCGCCGACACTATCGACCGACGCTCACCCGTGCTTTAGGGCTGGGCGTCGGTTTGTTCTTGCTGGGCCTGTCGGTGCCCACGATCTACGCCCGTCTTTTTCCAGCCAACCCGTTTCCACATAACCAGGTAATGGTTGAAACGGAATTGCTGAAACTGCCCGAACCACCCATTGAAGAAATGCCGGTAGCCCTGTCTCCGGTACCAATGCCGGTTGCCCAACCAACGGCTCGTTATTTGATGCCTGTTGTCGTGATGGATGCTCCCGAAGAGATGCCGGTAGCCACGGTTGACGAATTAAAAGACGCGGCACCCAGCAACCAAACCACCGACGGCACCGGAGAGATGGATATTATTCTCCCTCCCGAAACAACCACTCCAACGCTTCGGGAAATAGCCGTTGAGGCTGAGCCTAAAACTGAAGGAGTATTCATACTGGTCGAGCAGCAGCCCGAATACCCTGGGGGAATGGAGGCCCTGCGGGCATTTCTGAGGAGTACCCTGAAATACCCCGGAACAGCAGCATCGGCGGGTATTTCGGGCCGGGTATTTGTCCATTTCGTGGTGAATACGGACGGAAGCCTGGCCGATATTCAGGTGCTAAAAGGAATTGGGTTTGGCTGCGACGAAGAAGCCATTCGGGTGATACAAAAGATGCCCCGCTGGAAACCCGGCAAACAATCGGACCGGGCCGTTCGGGTGACGTATAATTTGCCGATTTCATTTACACTGGAGTAAAAAAACGTCCTCAAAAATCATCGCTTTCTATGCAAACATCCTTTTTCTTTTGTCATCGTGATCTCTCTGGCATGTTGGTAACTACTTTCTGGTTATTGCTACTCACGACAGTTGGTTTCGCCCAGAAAACCGACACCACCATTTACACAGTCGTTGAGCAACAGCCGGTATTTCCAGGTGGCTTTGATGCCATGAAGAAGTACCTGCTGACGAATGTACATTATCCACCTGAAGCGAGAAAAGCGAGCGTGAAAGACCGGGTACTGATGTCTTTTGTTGTGGAGTTAGATGGTAGTATAACCTATATTCAATTAGTGAAAGGAATTGGTTATGGCTGTGATGAAGAAGCGATTCGGGTAGTAAGAGCTATGCCCCGCTGGACGCCCGGTAGCCAGTCAGGCAAATTATTACGGGTTAAATTCCATTTGCCTGTGCTTTTTGGAATAGCTTATGAGGAAGCTAAAAGGCGTTAGTTTCATACCTTTGCGGCATGGATACGACCTTACTGCAAAACCTCAACCGAACCGCCGGACCGACTGTCCCGTCGCCCTGCTTTGTACTGGAAGAAGCTAAACTCCGCCGAAATTTGAAACTGATTGATTCAGTACAGCAGGCGGCTGGCGTTACGATTATTCTTGCCCTGAAAGGTTTTTCGATGTACAGCGCGTTTCCGCTGGTGCGCGAGTACCTAAGTGGAGCAACCGCCAGTTCGCTCAACGAAATCAAACTCGTCAACGAATACATGGGTGTGAAAGCCCACAGCTACCTGCCCGCCTACCGCCTGGATGAGTTCGATGAGGTTGTGAGTCTTAGCAGCCACCTGACTTTCAACTCGTGGAGCCAGTGGGAACGGTTCCGAAGTCGGGCGGTTGGGCGGGTGTCGTGCGGCATTCGGGTCAATCCGCAATACTCGGAAGTGGCCACGGACATGTATAATCCCTGCGTGCCGGGTTCCCGCCTGGGCGTCACCCGCGACCAACTACCCGACCAGTTGCCCGAGGGGCTGGAGGGGATTCATTTTCACACCCTGTGCGAAAACGATTCGTTCACCCTCGAACGAACCCTCGACGCCCTCGAAAGCCGGTTTAGTGATCTGCTCCACCAGGCCAGGTGGGTAAATTTTGGCGGTGGGCATTTGATGACCCGCGAAGGCTATGACACGAACCACCTGACTGGACTGCTCAAGGCATTCCGGCAGAAATATGATGTCGATGTGATTCTGGAACCAGGTTCGGCCATTGCCTGGCAAACGGGCGTGCTGGTATCGAGCGTTCTGGATGTGCTTACCAGTCAGGGCATTGAGGTAGCTATTCTGGATACGTCGTTTGCGGCTCACATGCCCGACACGCTCGAAATGCCTTACAAACCGCGTATCACGGGTTCTTACCACGAACCCGTTGCCGGAAAACCAACTTATCGCTTAGGCGGCATGACCTGCCTTGCCGGTGATTTCATAGGCGATTACTCGTTCGATAAACCACTTGAAATTGGTGATAAGCTTGTGTTCGAAGATATGATTCATTACACGATGGTGAAGACCACGACGTTCAATGGCGTAAACCTGCCGGGCATTGGCATCTGGAAAGAAAATGAGTCCTTTCAGTTGGTTAGAACCTACGGCTACGAAAGTTTTAAGGATCGGTTGAGTTAGTAAAGTGTGACATATTACCACCGGGTTGAAACCTGGTGGTAATATGTCACTACAACACAAACAAAAAACCTGCGTACAAGATGGTTCGCAGGTTTTTTTTGACAGCTAAAGGTGTACTGCACAAGGCAGTTACGAAAGTAAATTTACGTATTTTTATGAATATTACTATAGTTAATGGTATTAATTCTTAACAAACTCCCGGTGGTAGGCTGCCTTATAGAGTTCTTCTTTGGGCAAACTCTTAAAGTAGTCATACGTTATCCGAAGTCCCTCGGCCCGCGCCACTTTCGGCTCCCAATCCAACAGCGCCTTTGCTTTGGTAATGTCGGGCTGACGTTGCTTGGGGTCGTCTTTAGGCAAATCTTTGAGCACTAATTTCTGCGTCGTGCCGGTGAGCTTGATAATCTCTTCGCCGAATTCTTTAATTGTAATCTCCGATGGATTGCCAATATTGACCGGATAGGCATAATCGCTCAGCAACAGGCGGTAGATGCCTTCGACCAAATCATCCACATAGCAGAACGAGCGCGTCTGGCTGCCATCGCCAAAAACAGTCAGGTCTTCGCCACGCAGTGCCTGGCCAATAAAGGCGGGCAGTACACGACCATCATTCAGGCGCATACGGGGGCCGTAGGTATTGAAAATCCGGACGATGCGCGTTTCCAGGCCGTGATGGGTATGGTAGGCCATGGTAATGGCTTCCTGAAACCGCTTGGCTTCGTCATACACACCGCGCGGCCCAATCGGGTTCACATTTCCCCAGTACTCTTCGGGTTGCGGATGAACGGTTGGGTCGCCATACACCTCTGAAGTAGAGGCAATCAGCACTCGTGCATTTTTCACCCGCGCCAGACCCAGGCAGTTATGAATACCCAACGAACCCACTTTCAGCGTTTGAATCGGGATTTTCAGGTAGTCAATCGGGCTGGCCGGTGAGGCAAAGTGCAGAATGTAATCCAGATCGCCCTTAACATGGATGAATTTGGATACATCGTGGTGAGCGAATTCAAAATTGGGCAGATGAGTCAGGTGTTCGATGTTGCGGATGTCGCCCGTTATGAGGTTGTCCATGGCTATCACGTGATAGCCTTCTTTAATAAACCTGTCGCACAAATGCGACCCCAGAAATCCGGCCCCGCCGGTGATTAAAACTCGTTTCATTTAGTTGAATGTATACTGAGTAATGCATAATGATTTTACCGGCCTCAGCGGCCTTATACAGTACTCATTGTTCATTATACATTATTTAACAGTTTGCTCAACCGGAGCCAGAACCGGCTCGCGGCCTACGCTGTAATAGGTATAATTCTGCTCCCGCATCTGATCGAGTTCGTACACGTTTCGGCCATCGAAAATAACTTTATTTTTTAGCAGCAGATTCATTTTGTCGAAATCGGGGGTACGGAACAGCGGCCACTCCGTAATGATCACCAGCGCATCGGCATCGTCCAGAACGGCATACTGAGTATGGGCATACGTAACGGCATTACCAAGTTGCTCCCGCACATTATCCATTGCTTCGGGGTCATACACCGTAACTTTCGCACCGGCATCGAGCAGGGCACGAATGTTGTCTAAAGCGGGGGCTTCCCGAATATCGTCGGTATAAGGTTTAAAGGCCAGCCCCCAGACAGCGATGGTTTTTCCTTTCAGGTCACCCCCGAAATAGTCAAGAATCAAGGGAATAAGCTTAGTCTTCTGCTCGTAGTTAACGGCCATCACCGATTTCAGTACTTTGAAATCGTAATCAAAATCTTCAGCGGTTTTAGCCAGTGCCTGAACATCTTTTGGGAAGCAGCTACCACCATAACCGATTCCTGCAAATAGGAATCGCTTGCCAATGCGGCTGTCGGTGCCAATACCCCGGCGAATATCATCGACGTTGGCGCCAGCCCGTTCGCAGAGGTTGGCAATCTCGTTCATGAACGTGATTTTGGTGGCTAAGAAGGCGTTAGCGGCATATTTGGTCATTTCTGCCGACCGTTCGTCCATGAAAATAACGGGGTTCCCCTGCCGAACCAGCGGTGCATAGAGTCGGTTCATAACGCCCTTAGCCCGGTCTGATTTGGTCCCGATCACGACCCGGTCAGGCTTCATGAAATCTTCGACGGCCACCCCTTCCCGCAAAAATTCAGGATTCGATACAACGTCGAAATCAACTTTGGCGTTGTCGGCAATATGCGCGTGAACTTTCTCGGCAGTGCCAACTGGAACAGTACTTTTATCGACAATAACGGCGTACTGGCTCAAAATAGGCCCCAGATCGCTGGCAACCTTCAGGATGTATTTCAGGTCGGCCGAGCCATTTTCACCCGGAGGGGTAGGCAGGGCCAGAAAGATAACTTCGGCTCCTTTGATACCCTCTTCGAGGTCAGTGGTGAATGACAACCGCCCCTCTTCAACATTCCGGTGGAACAATGTTTCCAGCCCTGGTTCGTAGATAGGCACAATGCCGTTTCTGAGTTTTTCAACTTTACGTTCATCAATATCAACACATGTTACCTGGTTGCCCGTCTCGGCAAAACAAGTACCGGTAACAAGACCTACATATCCGGTTCCAACAACGGCTAATTTCATATAAAACTGTTCAGCTAAAGTTTGACAATTTGTTTACTACTGTATATAGACGTCCTAATTTACTCCAGGACACAAAAATAGGAATTTTTTAATAGTACCCTACAACCCATGAACAATAGTGAGTAAGCGGTAGTGTACGTATGTAGCCGCAGGTTCCATGAATTTGCACCCGGATTCAATGACTAACAGGTTAAAATCGCTGCCTACAATAAAGAAAAACCTGGGCAATGACGAAGAGTAGAGGCCATTTGTGCTTTATAAGCCCTGGAAAGGCCGCAGATCATATTCGGCATAAAAAATGAGGAATATTCCGTATTATTTCTTAAATTATTGTTCATTCCCGTAATCGGGAACTACTTCATATGACAAACGAAATTGTAGAAAATCAAGAATTAATAGCGCAATCGGTACGTGACCTGAGCGAACGGCTTATTCGTCCCACTCTTCGGCAGTGGGACGAAGATCAGCACTTCCCGGCCGATTTGTTCCGGCAGTTGGGCGAACAGGGGCTAATGGGTGTGCTGGTGCCGGCAGAATACGGTGGAGCTGGACTGGGCTACCGGGAGTATGTGACAGCAATTGTTGAATTATCCCGCGTGGACGGTTCGGTTGGTTTGTCGATGGCCGCCCACAACTCACTCTGCACCAACCATATTCTGCTGTTTGGCAATGACCATCAAAAGCAAACGTACTTACCCCGGCTGGCTACCGGCGAATGGCTCGGCGCCTGGGGCCTAACTGAGCCAAACACGGGTTCCGACGCGGGTAATATGCGAACAACGGCTGTTCGGGAGGGGGATAACTGGGTGCTGAATGGCGCTAAAAACTTTATTACGCACGGCAAAAGTGGCCATGTTGCCGTTGTGATAGCCCGCACCAACGAACCCAATACCGCCCGCAATGCAACGGCTTTTGTGGTTGAGCGGGGCACGCCCGGCTTTTTGGGTGGACGCAAGGAAGATAAGCTGGGGATGCGGGCCTCCGAAACCGCCGAGATGCTGTTTCAGGATTGCCGGATTCCCGACAGTCAGCGGCTTGGCAATGTGGGTGATGGATTCATTCAATCGCTGAAAGTGCTCGATGGGGGTCGAATTTCGATTGCGGCCCTGAGTTTGGGTATTGCCTATGGGGCCTATGATGCGGCCCTGGCGTATGCCAAAGAGCGGGAACAGTTTGGCCAGCCCATTGCTAACTTTCAGGGAATCAGCTTCAAATTAGCCGATATGGCTACAGATATTGAAGCGTCAAAACTTTTGGTTTATCAGGCTGCCGATATGAAAGATGCCGGGAAAGCGGTCACGAAAGAATCGGCGATGGCAAAATTGTTTGCGTCGGAAACCGCCGTGCGGGTAGCGAACGAAGCGGTTCAGATTTTTGGAGGGTATGGCTACATAAAGGATTTTCCGGTCGAGAAATTCTACCGCGATGCCAAACTGTGTACCATTGGCGAGGGAACAAGCGAAATCCAGAAAGTAGTTATCTCGCGACAGATATTGAAATAAAAGAGAAAGGGCCGGGCTACCGGAGCGGGAGGGGAATGAAAGGGAGACAGGAACAAAACAAGCGTTCCCCTTTCTCTTTCAGCTCCTTCCCGCTCCGGTAGCCCGGCCCTTTCTCTTTTATTTTACACCGTCCGGCGTGCGCCTTTGATCAGTGCGGCAATACCAAGAATGATAACAGCCCCAACGAAAGCCGTCAGGATTTGATCAACTATACCGCCATCGCGGCCAAAAAACCAGCCACCAACAAATCCACCGGCAATACCAAGTAGTATTTCGGCGAACAACGAAAACGAAAACCGTTTGAAGACGAGGTCAGCCAACCATCCGGCCACTGCACCTACCAGAATTGATACTAAGATTCCCATGGCTATTAACTGTTGAGTAAAAAGATGTGTAAGTGAAAAACAAATACCTAACGAGACTTAAGTAATTATTGTTTAAATTTTTAGGCCAATCACTACCAGCATCCGCCCGGTTTGGCCTTTCTCAGCGCGATAGGAGAAGTAATCTTCCTGGTTAATAACCGTTGAAAATGGGGACACGGTTATCTGCCCTTCTGGAACTCCGAAGTCGCTTAAAGGCTGCTTAGCAGCCGCTTTCAGGTCAATATAACTCTTTCCGCTGCGTAGGTTGTCGCGTTTAAAAACCGGTGCAAACTGCTCAGCTACGTCGGGGCCGACCTCAAACGAGCATTCATCAATACAAGTGCCAATGTAGGCATAGCAATCGGCTGCCGATGTGCCAAATTGTTGCTGCATAGCTCTGAGTGTTTTCACCACAAGGCCGCCAACGGTTCCGCGCCAGCCTGCATGGATAGCGGCTACAGCCTGATTCGCCTGGTCATAGATCAGGATCGGCACGCAGTCGGCAACGGTTACACCAACGAGCAGGCCCGGCTGGTTGGTGATGAGCGCGTCGTAGCCATCAAACCGCCCCGGCTGGGTCGCATACAGGATTTCGACACCATGAACCTGATGCGAAGAAGCCAGTTGAAAAGGTGTTGCACCAATGGCCTCAAAGAAACGACGCCGATTTTCGTCCACATTTGCCGGGTCGTCGGCAGTATTGATGCCCAGGTTAAGCGAGGCATATGGAGCCGGGCTAACGCCCCCATGCCGGGTACTTTCGGCAGCAATCAGGTTCGGAAAGGGCGAGAATAGAGCCGGCGTCTGGAAAGAAACACGCCCGGAGGCAGCAGTTATGGGCATACAAAACTTATTGGTTAGTCAAATTTGCAACGTAACGCACTACAATCCAACTAACCGTTTCCTCGGCTATCCTTAGTTTCCCGCCATTCATCCAATGAATCGACCGTTCCAGTAGTTTGCATTACATAGTACCAACTAACGCCTATATCTTTGTTTCACCAACCGGGAAGACCCCGGCAGCTTTTAAACTAAAAACAAACACATAAAATCATGAAAACGCTTGTCAAATCACTCGCTTTAGCTCTTTCTTTAGGTTTTGCTACTACCTCGGCCACCTTCGCTGATGTGAATCCCATTGGTCGCCCGGCGACTGTGTCTACCTTTAAAACCGGGATCTACTCGACTGTATCTGGTAAACTGGCTATCGCTCTCGACAAAACAACCGGCGGTACCGTCGATATTCGCCTGAAAGATGCATCGGGCAAAGTGCTGTACAGCCAGCATCTGGGCAAAAAAGATCAGATGACCCGCGTCCGGTTAAACCTGAGCGACCTGGAAGACGGCGTTTATTCTTTAGAGATTACGAACGGGGTTGATACGACCACACATAACGTGACCATCGCTACCAACCAGCCTGCTACGCCCAATCGCATTGTAGCCCTCAATTAATCAGACCATATGGGCAAGGCCCACCATCATTCACCTCTAACAAAACCCCCGCTACTGGCAATCAGTAGCGGGGGTTTGCCTTTTGTAATGGGGGTGGGTCGCCGGAGCGGTAGAAACCCTCGATTGTTCATTTATGATTGCGGGTTTCCACCGCTCCGGCGGCCCACCCCCATTACAATAACCCCGGACGCAAGCCGGGGAGTTTAAAATCCCGCAGCCTGGCCGTCTTTGCGGGAATCGGTGGCACCGTGATAAACTTTGTTTTTGGCATCGTACATAATGGCCTGATAACCGCCGTAGAGGCCAAGTTCATAACCTACTTTGTGATCGTTTAGCATTAGCGCACGGATGGTTTCGTAGGGATAGCCAGACTCCAGCGTAATTATGCCCGAATCCATCATTTTCTCGCCCGTTGGCTCCGACGACCCCTGATGGTCGATCCGGGGTGCGTCGCCTGCCTCCTGCGGGTTCATGCCAAAGTCAATCATGTTCATAATAATCTGGACATGACCCAGCGGCTGAAAACTACCGCCCATCACCCCAAAACTCATAAAGGGGGCTCCGTCTTTCGTTATAAAAGCGGGTATGATGGTCTGAAAAGGTCGTTTATGGGGGGCGTAGGTATTATTTTGCCCATCGGTCAGGCTGTAGAGTTCGCCCCGGTCCTGGAACATAAACCCCAGGCCGTCGGGCACCATGCCAGAGCCAAAGCCCCGGTAGTTGCTCTGAATCAGCGAGACCATATTACCTTCCTCATCGGCAACAGTAAGAAAGATGGTATCGCCCTGTTTGAGTGCCGGATTGCCCGCGTCCACCCGGCTGGCAGCCCGGCTGGGGTCGATGAGTTTACGTCGTTCGGCTGCATAGGGTTTTGAAATCAATTCCCGAACCGGAATTTTGGCGAATGCCGGGTCGGCATAATATTTGGCTCGGTCCTCAAAGGCCAGTTTTTTGGCTTCCACAAACCGATGAATGTGTTCGGGGCTTCCCCAGGGCGTTTGCGAGAAATCATATCCTTCCAGAATGTTCAGCATCTGCAACGCAGCAATACCCTGGCCGTTGGGCGGCAACTCCCACACATCGTAGCCCCGGTAATTGGTCGAGACCGGTTCAACCCAGTCGGAGGTATGATCAGCTAAATCTTTCGCACTGAGGTAGCCGCCCATTTTTTTCATGAATGCGTCGATGGTGCGGGCAATGTCGCCTTTATAGAACGCATCGCGGCCACCGGCTGCAATTTTTTCGAGCGTATTGGCCAGGGCTGGATTTTGGAACAGGTCGCCCCGTTTGGGCGCTGTTCCGGTGGGCGCGTAGGTTTCCTTTACGTTCGGATACTTGCTAAAGCGGTTAATCATGCTGGCCCAGTAAAAGGCAGCTTCATCGTGGACGGGATAGCCCTCGCGGGCGTAGCGGATGGCATGAGCAAGAATTTTGGGCATGGGCGTCCGGCCAAACCGTTTATGAAGTTCAAACCAGCCATCCACACAGCCCGGCACCGACACAGGCAGGGGGCCATACGACGGGATGTGCGTCAGTCCCCGTTTCTGAAACTCGGCCAGTGTCAGGCTATACGGCGACCGGCCCGATGCATTCAGCCCGTAAAGTTTTTTGGTTTTGGCATCCCAGACAATGGCAAACAAATCGCCCCCGATGCCGTTCATGTGCGGTTCTACCACCCCTTCCATTGCATTAGCCGCAATGGCAGCATCGATGGCATTGCCACCTGACCGGAGCACGTCGATGGCGGCCTGCGTCGACAGTGGGTGCGATGTGCAGGCCATACCATGCCGGGCCATAACGACCGCCCGCGTCGCAAAGGTTTTACCACTCAGCCGATCCTGAGCCTGACAGAAGAACCATAAACTGCTGGCTAAGAGCACACAGGTGGCAGATAGAACGTCTTTCATGAAGAGGAGGCTATTTCACGGTAAATTAGAAAAAGCAACAACAATCTTCACTACGTAGCCATAGAATTTTCAACTCCAGGGCGATGGTCCGCCACAGGACGGTACTATTTTTTGAATTCGCCCTGAATAGGGTTGAACGGCCCGAACTTAGGCTGCTGTTCTTACAAGCCACTCATCATGCTGGCCCTTACGTCTGTATCAGCCCACTTCACGGCCTGACTCAACAGCTCCTGCGTTTGCTGCGCTTTGTTGGTAAACCCCTGTCCTGCCTGCGCTTTATGAAGTCCTGCCAACGCCCAGCCATTGTGTGGAAATACGGCCAAATCATCGGCGAATACGGTTTCAGCTTCCGCATAGCGTTTGGCCTTCAGGAGAACATTACCCAGGTTATGGCGCACTGAAAAAAACCAATCCGGCGGCTCGTTATAGTTTAAACCATCTTCCAGCGCAACGGCTTCCCGCAACAGGCTAACGCTGGATGCTACATTTCCCTCCTGCGCCAGAATTTCGGCTTTCAGGATTCGACGGGCAATCTCCAGTATGGAACGCATTGTATTGACTGGCCAAATGGTCAATTTAGCCATATCCGGGTCAGCAGTCAGTTTATCGAGTTGTTGCAGTTCCAGCCTGGCCTGAGGGAGTTGATGCTTGCCAACCAAAGCCAAACCACGGGCGTAGTGCCGAATGGCGGTTGGATAGGTCAACCTGACCGTATCAGCCTGGCACATACGAAGAAGTTCATCCCATCTGGCAAACTTGATGGCTACATGATATGGAATCGTATAGTAATGCTGAAGCGTACTCCAGCCTGGCTCGGCCATCAATGTTTTCTTTGTATTTTCGGCTACCTTCCAGGCCGATGCCATGGCCCATTGGTAGTTGCCTTCGAGCGTAGCGGTGGCTACCAGAAAGTGGTAATTATGGGGGAAATAATTCAGCGGAAAAGCACCCTGTGCATAAATGCCCATCAAATATACACTATCTACTTTCACGGACTGCCAGTTGCTTAGTGAGCCTTCATGGTAGTCGCCGGTGCGGATGTAAATGTGCGAAGGCATGTGTACTAAATGGCTGGCTTTCGGGGCTACCTTACTGAGTATGGCCGCACTCTTCAGCCCCCGTTCTGGTGTTCTGGATGCTTCTACCGCGTGAATGTAATAGTGGTTAAGCGCAATATGGTTGGGGTTATGCACCAGCAACTTTTCCAGTGCAGTGATGATGCCGGGTGTCCAGGACTTCGCCCGACCATCATGTTCCCACAAGTCCCAGGGATGCAGGTCCATCAACGATTCGGCGTAGAGGGCGGCTATGTCCGCATCGTCGGGGAATCGTTCGTGAACCTGTTTCAGCGCATTGGAGTAGGCAATATCATAAGGCTTGCGGTCATCGACGGGCCGGGCAGAATAACGTTTTGTCAGGGCATTGATTAGCGCCTTTTCTTTATCGGTACAACTGCCCGACAGTTGACTCGCTCGCCGGACGGCGGCATAAGCCCGCTCGTAATTATCGGGTTCCATGCCTGCGTTATAGTTTGGCCCCAATACATAACTAAAGCCCCAGTATGCCATAGCGCAGGTTGAATCCAGCCGGGTCGCTTCATAGAATGACCGGGCGGCTTCGGCGTGGTTGAAGCCAACGGCCAGCATAAGCCCCTGATTAAAATACCGCTGAACTTCCTGGCTCCGGGTGGTAATCGGGAAATTCAGGTCGCCCAGGCTGTCAAAAAGCTGGGCCTTCTGGCCCGAACTATACCAGGCTTTGTCGATTGGCTCAGTCCGGCAGATAACCTGAGCAGTCGTTTGATTACCAGTGGTTTCCTGCCGGGGTTGACAGGCCGTTATCAATCCTAAACCAGCCAGTATCCAAACAGGCCAATAGCGTGCTTTTTGAGTTTGCAGGTCAATAGTCATTTTCATGATAAAAGGAAGGGAGGTTTAACAGAGAGCTGATGACTTGTTAGGGGAGATTTACCTCGCAATCAATTGCTTTCGATATTGGAGCAGTGACTTACCAAACTGACTCTTAAACACGCGGCTGAAATGCGGTCCGCTCTCGAAACCACTTTCCTGCACAATGTCACTAATACTTTTCTCCGTAGTTCTCAGCAGCACTTCGACGTATGTCAACCGCTTCTGCATGAGTCATTCGCCGGGTGTCGTATTGACAATACGTTTGAATTCCCGCTTAAATGTAGGCAAACTTTGGTGAGCCAGTTGAGCAAATTCCCTGAGCGACAGGTTGTACATAAAATTCGTCTCCATGACGGTGTACAAACACGGACCAGGGTTTATGGCCAGCTTGCCGAGGTAGGCTACTAACGGCTGATTACGAGGTTCGGCCAGAAGAGACAGAAATAACTCCCGAAACCACTCTTCCAGCATGTCTTCCGCCGGTGCTATTTCGCTAAAGCAGGCCAGCATACGTTCCGACAAACGGTTGATTGTCTCATTGGTTTGCAGTTCGTAAATCTGGTCAAGGGCATGGGCTGGCACTTCCTTTTGTTGATGAATTCGCTGGTAATCGTTACTGAGTCGTTGCAGATAGCCGTCCGGGATGAGATGTTCATAGACCGCCAGCCATCATCCAGATAAAGCTCCTGATTAAAAGCCCCTGTTTGTGGTTGAGGGCATCCTCGGCCTGTGTCCTCACAGGACGCTTGTACGTAATGCCCATTAAAACGGCCTGTGAGGACACAGGCCGAGGATGCACCCGCTTACCCAAATGGACCGATTATTAACCACAAAAATTGTCTGACAACCAATTAACCTTAAGCGGATAGTGCCCGTTCTGACTGCAACTGATTCTGCTTCCGGTAATGCAAAGGCGAAATGCCAAACTTTTTTTTGAACACCCGACTGAAGTGGGAGCCGTTCTCAAAACCGCTGTCAAAGACAATATCACCCATGCTCTTCTAGGTTGTGTTGAGTAGGACAAGAGCGAAATTGAGCCGCTTCTGAACAAGCGTAACAGGCAATCAGCAGGTCTTTGCAGGCAAACTGCCGGTAGGTCTCCGGTTGGTATTTCAGAAAGTCGTATCTATTCGTCATAGCCAGACCAGAGGAGATAACTCATTGATTAATAGAACAAAAATAAACCGTATTAATGGCCCGGACTTTGTTGTGCAGCTCAATTTATTGCCTGTGAAGGTCAAAATAAACTGGACGGCTACACAAGTTGTTTGAGTAAGACTTACCGGTTTCGCAGCTTGCTCCTGAAAAAAATTATTAACATATTCGCAGATAATAGTAACAAGTGCTATTGCGCCTGTGCATTCACTCCGTTATGGCTAAGCCCGTCTATCAGAACTACATCCTGCTGCCCAAAGCCGGGAACCGGTTTTCAACAGCTTTAGAAAACTCCGGCACGCAGGCCGTATTTGACCGCCTGAAAACTCATGCCCGCTTAGACACTATTTTCGAGGGCGACCTGCCCGATGAGGCCGTTGTTCTGGACTCAGCGGGAAAGCATGGCGCCAAACTCATTCGCCTGGCAGAAGCCGACCTGCCCGAGCTACGGGCACAGTTGCCGGGCTTTCGGATTGTGCCCGAAGTGTTCTACTTTCCCCAACGCTGGCAGCAGGAAGTCAGGAGCAAACCCAGCGCATTGGCTAAGCAGGTCAGCACCAGCGTCAGAATTTTTCTCAAAGAAACGAAAACGAATAAACCTGTTGCTGGAGCCGTCGTCGTGGCATTCACGGATTTCGAGCAGCGCGAGGGGGAGCAGGCCACCTCCGACGCGCAGGGGGTCGTGCGGTTCAAAAGCATCGGGAACCGGCTCATCGACCAGCTTTATGTGTATCCAAAAGCGGGCTACTGGAGTTACTGGCGAAAAAAGATGACCGTCAAAAACAACGATACGTTTCCCATTCAGCCCATAAAGCTCGGCTACACCGATGCCAGGAACTTCTTCTACCCTACCCTACCGGGATACGATGCTGGCGGGTAAGGGCGTAAACGTGGGCGTCATCGACACGGGGGCCGGGCCGCACCCCGACCTGGTTCTTGCGGGTGGAGCCAGTACCGTTACGGGCGAAAACCCAGCCGATTTTGCCGATGTCGACGAGCATGGTACCCACGTATCGGGCATCATTGCCGCACGGGGCACGCCACCCACCGGGGTTCGGGGCGTTGCGCCGGGGGTTAATCTGTTCGCCTACCGCGTGTTCAGTAAGAACAGCGAGGGAGCGTCCAGTTTCGCCATTATCAAAGCCATTGAGCAGGCCGTGGCCGATGGCTGCGATTTGATTAACATGAGCCTCGGCGGTGGCCCAGCCGATGATGCCACCGAAGATGCCATCAGCTTTGCCCACGACAACGGCGCCGTGTGTTTTGTGGCGACGGGTAACGACGGTCGGCAGCCGGTGAGTTTCCCCGCTTCGTATTCCCTTTCGCTGGCCGTGGGCGCTATGGGCCGCAAAGGTACGTTCCCGGCAAACACGACCGATGCGCCCAATACGGCCGCTCCTTACGGCACCGACAAAAAGAATTTTGTGGCTGCTTTTTCAAACATTGGCCCTGAAGTCGATTTTATCGCGCCGGGCGTAGGTATTATCTCGTCGGTGCCGGATGGGTATGCGCCCATGAGCGGCACCTCGATGGCCTGCCCTATGGCAACGGGCGTTGCTGCCCGGCTGCTGGCTGCCGAAACCGGGATTCTGGCCATGCCCCGAACAGCCACCCGTGCCGAAGCTATTGTGCGTCTTCTGGCCACTAAGGTCAAAACGCTGGGGGTCGACCCAATCTTTGAGGGCACTGGAATGTTGTTTCTCTGAGAATTGTTCGCTAACTATGCAAACAAGTCTCAACTCAATGACAATCAGAGCCATGTCTCAGGAGCGATATATACTTAATTTCAAGGGTAGTCCACCCCTGCCCGCCGACGATATGCGCCTGATCCGCTCAAAAACGCATTTGGTCGATGCAGGCCGGAAAACATTGCTGGTGGAGGTCAACGAAGAGGAAGTCATCTACGAACTGGCCCGCAAACTCCCCGACTGGACCGTTAAAAAAGAAACGCAATACACCATTCCAACGGTGCGTCCAGCCGTGCGAAAGGCCCCAAAATAAGATCAGGCAAAATCTACCAGCAAAGCCAGTTTCGGACTATCGAAACTGGCTTTGCTGGTACTATACCGTTCTGTCAGTTAACCTGGTTTTAGGTTACAATGCACCTGCGAGTTTGTTTTTATTCTATATTCAAGAAATTTTTGCCTTTTAATCATTGGTCCGAAAGCCTAAACGATTTTTAGAAACCGTTTAGGTTTGTTTCAACGTACTACATGCTGACGATACACTCCTTACTCTCGCCGACTGCCTGGCCCGACGTAGCCTCCGACACTCATTTTTGGTCAACCCTGTCCAGGACCCTGCTGCCTTCTTACGTGAATACCTGCCGATGGTTTGCCGGTAAGGCACGCCAGCAAACCGGTTTTGCCGCACGCACGGTGCATACGCTCCCTTTAGCTGATGGCAGCGTAGCGTACCTGCTCATTCTGGAGGCTGCTTATAGCGATGGTATTCCCGAAAATTACCTGTTGCCCCTATCGTTCATTGCCGATCACTCCGCGCATACATTAACCTTCCAGACAGCGGATATTCCCGAAAAAGGACGTATTGGCGACATCACGCTGGGCGGGCAGGCGGGCATTCTGATCGATGCGATCTACGACGAACGATTCCGGCAGGCGTTGTTTTCGGCCATCTACCAGAACCAGACGGTGCCCCAACCCAATGGACAGCTCACCTTCCATCGGGGCAGGGGACTCGACGAGGGCGATGAATTGCTCACCTCCCGCGTGTTGCCCGTCGATTCGAGCAACTCGGCCATGACGTTTGGCGACAAATATTTTCTGAAACTATACCGCAAGCTTTTCCAGGAAACCAACCCGGAAGTCGACATGGTGGCTTTCCTGACCGATGAAAGCCAGTTTCCCCATATTCCGGCCTTTGGCGGCAGCATTGTCTGGCACCGCCCCGACGCGGAGGTAACGCTGGGCATGGTGCAGCGGATGGTGCCAAACGACAAAGATTCGTGGATGCAAACCGGCGACCACCTCAACGACTTTTTGTACGGCGTGCCGCAGCGCATGTTTGCCATTCGGGAAGACGTCTTTGAAAAAGTTGAATTGCTGGGCCGCCGAACGGGCGAAATGCACTGTGCGCTTTACAAACCAGTTCGGGA
Organism: Spirosoma areae; assembly: GCF_054781775.1. Taxonomy (NCBI): domain Bacteria; kingdom Pseudomonadati; phylum Bacteroidota; class Cytophagia; order Cytophagales; family Cytophagaceae; genus Spirosoma; species Spirosoma areae. The sequence continues at coordinate 247,798 of NZ_BAAGTT010000040.1, forward strand.
GGGTGTTCCCTCCGACCCGGCCTTCGCGCCCGAGCCCTTTACCGATGAGTACCGCCAGTTTTTGATAAGCCGATTTGACGATCTGCTGGAACGCCGGTATGCGCTGCTCATCGATAACTACACTAAACTCGATCCGCAGGCGCAGCGGCTGGCCTGGGTGTTTATGGAAGCGAAAGAAATGATCGAAACGTTCATTACTGATTTTCGCACCCGCCCACTCGACTCGCTGCGGATTCGGATTCACGGCGATTACCACCTCGGTCAGGTGTTAGCCACAGAAGATGATTTTGTGATGATCGATTTCGAGGGCGAACCCGAAAGCAGCATCACCGACCGCAAAATCAAGCACTCACCCCTGAAAGACGTTGCCGGCATGATTCGGTCGTATCATTATGCCGTTTCGGCCAAACTCTTTAACTCAGCCGAAACCGACACCCTCGACCCCGATCATTTGCAGCGCGTGTCCGACCGGTGGTTCTACCTCATTCGCGACACGTTTTTAGATGCGTATTTAGACGTTTTCGGCGCACCGCATCCGCTCTTTAAGAACAACAGCGAAATCAACTTTCTGCTCCTGATTTACCTCCTCGAAAAGGCAGTCTACGAACTGGGCTACGAAATCAGTTACCGGCCCTCATGGGTAAAAATTCCGCTCAAAGGTATTATCGACGTTGTGCGTGAAATTGAGAAAATACGCCTGAGCGATGGCAACCCGGTGCCCGACGTACCGATGCTGCAAACGGGTTTGCTCCAGTCGAAAACTAGCTGAATCTGATTGAGAAAAGTCTTTTAAAAATCCCCATAATCCACCTGCACGCACGTCAGGCCGAGTGTCCGTCGCCACATGTCTACCACCTGCTGGCGGTCGTCAACGACAAACTCTACGTAGTACCGCCCGGCAATGTGTGCGTCGAATAGTTCGTGTTTCACGATAGCATCTTTGCGGTTATCGCTTTTGGGGCGCATGAACAGTTCATAGTCGGGTGTTGGCGTGGCGTCGGCTTGCCAGCCGAAATGCTGATTGAGCCAGGCCGTTGTTTCGGGCCGACAAACGGCATCCCGGCCCGAGAAGAATACGATGGCATAGCCCGACGCCCGCATGGCTTTTACCAGATTGATAATAGGCCACTTGGGCGTGTCTACCCCTACCTTGTGCCAATCGAAAGGGGAGCGATCACCCATTTGTGCCACCGTGCCGTCGATGTCGACCAGTACACAACGGGGCAGCATTTCGTTCTGTTTACGCTGAAAAACCGGATCACGGGTCAGAGTTTCGGGTCGAAATTTAAAGTTCTTTTTCATAACAGCTACCTGTTCGGCCTGCCGCCGGATAACGTCCTCGCCCACCGAGTCGGTCCGCTCACGGTCGCGCCGGACGCACTCCTCTACGGGTACGTCGAGCAACTGATAGCTTATCGACACGGCATCGAAATGAGCAGCCAGCAGCCGCCGAAATTCATTAAGGTAACTCAGTTTTAAGTTCGTGTTATCAATCAGGATATGCCAGCCTCGTTCTAACCCATCCAGAATAGCCGTTTTCTGTAATTCATTAACGATGGTTTCGATTCGGTTCTTCTCCCGGTCGGGCCAGGTTTCCCAATACTCCCGCAGAGATACGGATAACAAACTCCGCCGGAGATCGTCCCGGTTAACGCGCAGCCAGTTTGGGGTTTGGGAACAGAACTGCCGGGCAAAGGTCGATTTGCCACTGCCACTGAGGCCAGTGAGAATTAAGACTTTTTTCATGCTTCACTAACAGGAATTTGTTGATCAACAAAGCCCGGCGTTCGGGTGAAAGGCCGGGCTTATCCTGGTTAGAATGGGTGCAATGATACAAATTTGGCATTAATGTTAAACAACCTTTTCCCGGATTCGAAGCGAAACTTCTCCCCGAAACCGCCTGCTGAAATAGACGAACGACCCGATTACCAGCACGATATATAACACGGCCATGATGTAGGCACCGTACATAAAAAACTCGCGATAGCTGATGGTTGCCTGCCCGAAGTTCTTGTATAACAGCACCGCCACACTACCCAGATACCCGTACCAGTCGGCCAGTGTCACGATGAACCCCACCGTGCTGACGTACCGAAACGACGCAATCAACCGCTCGAAATACAGGCCGTTGCAGGGCACATAAGCCATGTATAGCCCCATGCCCGTCAGCAGAAACCAGTTGCCAGGCGAGAGGGCGCCGGTCGAGTACGCGTAGGTGCTCAGGCCCACCATTGCCCCGCCCGCCAGCATGAGGCCATTGAGCAAGGCAAACGCCCGGAAATTATCGGTTACGCGCTGGAGCAGGGCCATCACAATCAGAATGCCCACGGCCACCATCGTTTCGGTTTTGGCGAAAATGCCGGGATTGTCGACGCCCGCGTCGCGCAGAATTTCCGGGCCAAAATTATCGCGGAAGTCGCGGAAGGCCGACAGCAGCACGTAGGACAGAATGAGCAGCATCAGCCCCGGCCCGAAGTTCCTGACGAAGGCCCGGCGTTCAGTGCCGTCCATCGGTTTGCGTTCGGTACGGAGGACGCGGTCTTCATCGGTGGGCGGGGGCAGCAGGGTCAGGGCGTAAACCGATAACAACATCGGCACCACAAACAAACTGCCCGTTACGAACGGCAGCCAGAACTCCGACACACCCCAGTCGGCTTTAATGGTGAGCGCCACGGTTTTGACGAAGCCCGACGCGAAAATAAACGAAGCGGTCAGTCCCGCTACCAGCCCATCGGTTTGCCGTCGCCCTTCCAGAAAGCCAAGCATCGTGCCATAAACCATGCCGAGCGGTAATCCATTCAGAAACAAGAAGATGATGTTCCACGGAGCCGGAACAAGCGCGAATCCCAGCAGTGCCAGCAGCGCAACCCCCACAAACCCCAGCAAACTAATGGCCCGGTGGCCCGGCGACATCTCCGACACGACCTTTACGCCAATGCCTTTGGACACGGCATAGCCGAACACCTGCGCCGTGACGAGCCAGATTTTATAGCTGATTCCGGCGAACACCATGCCCTCAAACGTAACAGCGGTGATGCCCCGTCGAAAGGCGTACATGCAGGCGTAGGTGCAAAAGGCGGCTGTAGCGCCGAAAAGCATGAACGCAGTGGGATTTCGGAGGAAACGCATGTAACGTATGGGGTTATAATTCGCCAATGGCTTCCAGTACTTCTTTCACAATCTTCGGATGCAGCTATCAAACTAATAGAACACTGATTGGTATGATGGTTATGATTAATCATTTTTAATCATAACCATCATACCAATCAGCGTTCTATTAGTTTAAGTAGTAGCAATTTCTTCTTTCGTGAGCGTCTCCAGATATAATTCGATGGCTTCCTGAATATTCGTCCGAGCCTCCTCAAACGTGTCGCCCTGGGACCGTGACGACGGGCCGCTGACAGCCTTCTAATTGTGGACAAAAGACGTAATAACCGTGTTCATCTTTCTCGTAAATCACGTTGACGTTATACCGCATGATTTCTATTTTTTCGCAAGTTAAAACAAAATCGGGCTTTACGGCTTCCGCTTCGTTTTTGGCTTGTTCGGGGTCTTTTCGCGTCGGTCGTTGTCTTCCTCGGCCCGGCGTTTCTGCATGGTTTCGGTGCGGTCCAGTTCCTCCGATTCCGAAAACGCTTTCCAGTCGAACTTCTCGTCGAAGGGGTCCAGCGCTTTCTGCGGGTCAAAGAGCCGCACATCGGCGGGCAGGGCGCGGAAAGGCGTAAAATCGGGTTGGTCAGTGAACAGATCGGCCATATCGGTAGCCCCGGCATCGTACTGGTTCAGGTAAGGAATGCCCAGGATGTTCCAGAACGTTTTGAACACACTCCCGAAACTGTAATGCACATGACCCACATAATTTCGTTTGACGTAGGGCGAAATGGCCAGCATCAGGCTCCGGTGCGCGTCGATGTGGTCGACCCCGCCCTGCGGGTCGTCTTCGACCACGAAAATAGCCATGTTCTTCCAGTAGGGCGTTTGCGACAGAAACTCAACCACGCGGCCCAGGGCAAGGTCATTGTCGGCCATGTAGCTCTCCGTGAACGGAAAACCCGCTTTTGGCCGGGGATTCGTGCCGTGATCGTTGGGCAGCATCAGCGTAATAACGGAGGGTAACGATTTACCGTCCCGAGCCGTCGGACCGTTCCACTTTTCGTTAAATTCTTTCATGAACACGTCGGCCCGGAACTGGTCGGGAATGGCCATGTTATAGGTTGGGAATGTGCGCGAAGAACGGTCGAACAGGGGCGCGGGAAGCGGGTAATTGATGGTGTATTTTTCGCCGATGTATTTCATCGTGCTGTCGCTGTAGGTCCCGGCCATTTCGACCCCGAAGCCGAAGTTAAAAAAGTCTTTTTTCCAGCGTTCGAGGTGTTCCCACATGGAGCCGCCTTCGTTGTAATCTTCGGGATAAATGGAACCCGCCGAGCCGTAGAAACTCAGGTTTCCGGGGGCATTGGAGGAGTCCCGTAGCGAACGTTTGCCGCCATAAGCAGCCGCCGTCCCGGTTTCGACCCATTCGTTGGGGTAGGTATTCACCAACCAGCGGTGGCCATCGGCAGAGACATCGGAATCGCAGTAGAAATTGTCGGACATGGCAAACCGCCGGGCCAGCGCGAGGTGGTTAGGCATTACATTCGCTTTCTCGACGGTTTGATTGCCGCGTCTGCTCCGCACCGTCACCCCCACGCCGTAGCGGGCCAGTGTGGAGTCGTTTTGGCCGTTAGGCATCTGCCCGAACACCTCGTCATACGTCCGGTTCTCTTTGGCAATGAACACGATATGTTTGATGGGAGAACCTCCGTTCGGGGACTCTTTCTGGCCCGCAAACGCCGGTATTGGATTGCTGGTTTTCGGAATGTCGGCTACGGATCGAATCGTGAAATTATTTCGAATGACCTGCTCAGTTTCCGCTTTCAGGTCAGCATCGGTCGGGATGTCGATAACCGACACCGTACCGTTCATCAAACTGCCGATGTAGCTTCCCTGCGCCCCAAGCGAAAAAGCCCTTCCCCCATTTGGGCCGCTGCCGTAGCCTTTTGCATTGGCCACGATGAGTTTTTTAGTGTCTAAACTTACTTTCAGCTTCGACGGAAACCAGCCGGTCGGAATATGCCCCATGACCGTCAGCGTGGGCACATCGACCACGGCAACCGCATTGATACCGGCTTCGGCCACAAACAATCTTCGCTTATCGGGCGCGAGTGCCAGCCCGAACGGAATCACTCCGCGCAGTTTGCCGAGCCGGGCATCGGGCGAGAGGGCAATGTTTTTCACGACCGCATTGGTTTTTACGTCAATTACCGACACGCAATCGTTGTTGCCATTGCTCACGAACACATACTGCTCCGTAGCCACTACCGAGTTCGGACTTGACCCGCCCACCGCCGGAAAATCCTCGACCATCTGCCCCACCAGAAAACCCGTTTTGACTTTCGCCACTACAGCCGGAGCGCCTGTGTCCAGCTTGAAACTCCAGACCGAGAAGGCTTCGGGTGCGTTGGGGTCGCCGAGGGCTGGAATACCTTTTTTAGCGTCGCCTTCGCGCATTTCTTTCGACCCGTATTTCGAGGCCGGGTAATCGTGGGCGGTGCGTTTGAGGTCTTTCCGGTCTAAGTCCGTAAACGGTTTATACTCAAAAACACCCACGTTGGCCACGTAAGCCGCCTTCTCATCCGGCGAGAGTGTAATGCCGAAGGGGTAGCGGCCCGTTGGCACATTGTGGAGAATTTTCCTGGTGGCCACGTCGATGACGACCATACGGAAGCCAATCTGGTCGAGGGCGTAAAGCGTTTTACCATCGCGGGTGAGTGCCATATCGCCAATGTAGCCGTGCGAAAAGTCAGCGGTGGCATTCTTCACGCTACAGTTGATACTACCGGCGGGTTTGCCCGTTGCCAGGTCGAAGAGAAAAATTTTATTGGTTTGGCCCCCAGCCACATACACCGTTTTAGCTTCTGGCGAGATGGCTAATCCCATAAAACACGCTTCCAGAATACCATTGTCGGTTTTGACCCCTTCGGGCACCTGCCGAACGCTGGGATTTGCACCAAGCACATCGCCCAGAATTGAAATCGAAAACGGATTGATACCGGAGTTAGCCGTAACGACTGTTTGCCCGTCTGGGCTTAGCACTAATCCATACGGGTGCGGAGCGGTCTGAATCTGCCGGCCACGCGGGGTGATGAACCGCCCGTTGGGTAAAACGGTCCGGCCTGCTTTGTCGATGTGGGTGTACTCACTACCCGCCGGTGCCGACATCACATAACGCGGAGTTGGCTGAGCGAAGGCATTTAGGGTCAGGAAAAAAAAGAAGAGAATCGGGCGCATTTGGGTTAATTATAAGTTTGTTCCGCTTTTCTCTCACCCTTTGTAAGAAAGTCCGGGGTGAGGGTTGATCACCAGGTCACTAACGCCGAAATCCACGCACTTCGCCCAACGCCATCAACGCCGGACCCATGCGTTCGGTAGGCTTCGTTGGTCAGGTTTTGCAGTTCGGCACTCAGCGTTACCGCTTTCCAGCGGTAGCCGCCGTTCAGGTTCACAATCTGCCAGGCGGGGGTACCGCCTTTGGCAATTCGGTTGTCGTCTTTGTCGCCCTGGGCCAGTCGGGTTTGGTCACCAGCCCAGAGTAGTTCGGCCCGCAGCCACCAGCCTGTTAGTGGCTGGTAAGTCAGGCCCACGCGACCGTTACGGGGTGGAATCCGGCGAAAGGGTTCATTAGCCGTTACATTCTGCCCAAAGGTGTAGGTTGCACCGGCATAGGCCAGGAGGTTAGCAACTACTTCATATTCAGCATCGGCTTCAAGTCCCCGAATATACGATTCAGCACTGTTTTGCTTTAGATAAACCGGGTAGCCCTGAATCGAATCGGTACCGGCCCGAACGCGGCTGATGAAATTACTCAACCGGTTATCATACGCCAGCAGCGTTGCTGATAAGCGTTGCGTTCGGATTTTTACGCCCACTTCTTTGGTAAACGACCGCTCCGGTTGTAGGGTATTGTTGGGTACTTCATACCGAAAATCAACAATGCCGAGCGTTCCGAAGTCATCAACATTCGGTGCGCGAAACGCCGACTGCACCGAGGCCACCAACCGCACCGCAGGCACCACCGCAAACGATGCGCCCACATTGCCGACGAATGCCGATGGCCGGATGACCGCTTCGCCAAGCGTTTGTTCGGGTGTTCTGATCCAGAACGCATTGTACCGTACCCCGCCGGTTAGTGTCAGCCGGTGGAGCGTCAATGTGTGGAGCGAAAACAGGGCCAGGCTGTTCATCGAAGCCCGGTCAGGGTATAAACCGCGTTTCGCTACAGCGACCCTGGTTTGAGCATTAACGTCTTCGCGCGTGCTGCGAACCCGGTCCAAATACCACTCCACGCCATTCTGCATCTGCCAGATGCGGTGCGGAGTGGCTCTGGCCAGCAGGGTCAGGCCGGTAGTTGTGGTTTCGTCACGCTCATACACCGCTGTCGGGTTACCATTTTTCTGGCTCTGGCGGCCCTCGGTCTGGCGTTGCCACGAGGCTGTTAGCTGGACCGATTCGAGGAAAGGCCGGCTGTAAAACCCTTCGAGCCGGGCGTAGGTCAGTTGCCGCCGTTGCGGATTGAACTGGTAGTAGGCATAATTTTCCAGCCGAACCCGGTGATAGACCGGCACACTGTCCTGCTTCAGATTCTGATAGGCAACCGTTGCGATGAGCCTGTTGGAGAGCCGGAACCTTGCTTTCACATCGCCCGAAAGCTGGTTATAGCCGGTGGGTGTTTCGCGGCCCAGTCCCTGCCCTGCCATCAGATCACCGAATTTTCGGTATGCCAATCCGCCCAGAACGGCAAATGAAGCAGACGAAAACCCCAGTTCGGCCCGGCCCGTGTATTCCATGTCCTGCGTTGTGGCTTTGGCAAAAAGACTACCGTTAGCCCCAGGCTGGTCTGTAAACTGCGGAGTTTTAGTCAGTACATTAAGAACGCCCCCGATGGCATCGGAGCCGTAGGCCACCGAACCCGCACTGCGAACGACTTCAATTTGATTAATGCTCTGCGGGTCAATGGTATTGAGGTATTGATTGGGACCAGAGCGGAAGGTGGCGTTGTTGAGCCGGATGCCATCGACCAGTAACAATGTCTGCTGACCGGTCAGCCCCCGCACAAACGGCGAGCCTCCGCCATGATTGGTCTTTTGCAGGAAAATGCCTGTTGCCCCGGCTAACGCTTCAGGAACGGTGCGGGGAGCGCGCTGGCGAAGGTCGCGGGCGGAGAGCACTGTTGTCATTTCGGGACGGACAAAATCGGGAGTTTCTGTCCGTTGCGTCGTGGTTACAATCTGCTGATTGAGCTGAATGACAACGGGTTGCACCTGAATATCCGTATGCAGGTCTGCCTGATTCATCACCCTAATTACCTCATCAGTTATTCGGTAGCCCACTGAACTAATGCGTAGTGTGTAACGCTCTTTGGGCAGGTTACGGAAGATAAAATGACCCTGCGAATTGGTTATAGTGCCCTGGGTTGTATTCAGCAGACGCACACTTACACCAGCGAGCGGCAAACTCGTTCGGGTGTCACGAACGACGCCTGTGAGGGTTTGCCCGTTGCAAAAAACACCCATCAACCAAAATAAAATTGTGCACAGCCTGCCCATATCAACATGTTTACGATTTATCCTGACTCTGCTCAATACCCGTCATTTTGCTGCCGGTAATGTTCGGCCCGCTGATCGGCGCGGTCATCCATCTCTGGCCCCTTCTGGATTTTGCGCCAGTCAAAGGTCTTATTGTAGGGCTTCATGGCCGCTTCCGGGTTAAAGATGCGGACGTCGGGCAGCACTGCATCGTAGGGCCGGACGTCGGGTTTATCCGTGAAAAAATCCTGAAGCAGCGATGCTGTCAGATCGTATTGATTCACGTAGGGAACGCCAAGAATGTTATAAATCACTTTCAGGATCGAGCCGAAGTTAGCATGGGTATGCGACACGTAGCCTCGCCTGACATACGGCCCGGCCATCATCAGAACAGAGCGGTGTGCGTCGATATGGTCAACACCCCCCTGCGGATCGTCTTCGGTGATAATGACGAGCATGTTCTTCCAGTACGGCGTTCGCGACAGGAAGTGCAGCATTCGCCCAACCGCCAGGTCGTTATCGGCCATGTAGGAGTGCAGATAGGGATAACCCGCCTGAGGGCGCGGACCAGCGCCGTGGTCGTTGGGCAGCATGACCGTGAGGAGTTGGGGCAGTTTCTCTTTAGCTGGTTTGCGGGTAGTGGGCAACCATTTTGCCGCGAACTCCCGCTCGAACTGGTCCATTCGGAACTGGTCGGGAATGTTGGTGTTGTAGCCCGCAAAATTGCGTGAGGTGTGCCGAAACGCAGCAGCAGGCATTGGAAAAGGCACCGGATGCGCCGTTCCGAACGTTGTGTCGAACGGCTCTTCGGAATTACCGGCAAACTCGTTGACCTGCCCAAAGTTATAGAACGACACGTTGTTCCGCTCCAGGGCTTCCCATAAGCCGCCAATCTCGTTATAATCTTCGGGGTCGATGGCCCCCGATGCCTTCGGAAACCGCCGACCGGGGGCTTTGGAGAACGCATCGAACCGCCCCGCCGACGCGGCATTCGCTTCGACCCACTCGTTCGGAATGGTACCCATCATCCAGTGGTGGCCATGAATACTGGCGTCGGAATCGCAGTAGAAATTATCCGAAAACGCAAATTGCCGGGCCAGCCGGGCGTGGTTGGGCATAATATCGGCGGCTGCAATGCGAATTGTATCGCCCTGCCGATCCGTTGTTCGACCATCGACGGCCCGGTCGGTGGCGATGCGGTTTTTCACGGTTACACCCACGCCAAACCGGGCCAGCGTCGAATCGCCCTTTCCGGTGGGCAGTTGGCCCAAAACCTCGTCATAGGTCCGGTTTTCTTTGGTAATATAAACAATGTGTTTGATGGGGGTCTGGCCGTTCGGCGATTGGCGGGTCCTGGGCAACAGGGGCAGCGGATTCCTGCCATCGTCGGTGAGAGTAACGGTCTGGTAGGTATTGGCGAGGACTTGTTTGGTATAGGTAGCTAAACGAGCTGCGTCTGGAATGGGTATAGCCTGGAAGGTTCCTAACTGAATATCACCAATGTATGTCCCCTGGGGTGGTTTCACAAAGCCCTGCCCGCCGTTTGGCCCGGCTCCGTGCCCCCGCGCCGACGTTACGTAAAGCATACGCGCCGGTCCGTGGCCATGGACCGGCGACAAGGCCACGCGGGTTGGCCCCCAGCCGGTTGGAATCAGGCCCCTTATTTTACGAGTCGACACATCTACGATTGCAACGGCATTAAACGCTAACAGCGCGACATACAGCGTTTTTTCATCTTTTGTTAAGGCAAGTCCAAACGGCATCAGGCCCCGGTAGCGGTCGATTTTAGAGTCGATTTTTAATGGAATGGCGGGCAACAATTTCCGGTTTTTGTAGTCAATTACCGAAATATTGTCATTCGTCGCATTGGAAACGTAAGCGTACCGACTTCCCACCACCACCGAGTTGGGCGAGGAGCCGCCAACGACCTCGGCTTCTTCAATCATGGCACCAATCTGAACGCCGGTTTTAAGTTTGGCAACAACCTTGTTGTTCGCTAAATCGACCATCCAGACGCTCATCGCTTCGTCGGACAGGGGGCTTCCCAGTCCTGGAATGCGCTGCCCATCGATGACAACGCCCTTAACAGATTCTTTCGTGTGCGCTCCGTAGGCCGGAAACTTCAGCATCATGGTGTCTTTATTGGTCGGCGTTACGCCCGGCAGTTTAGGGTACGAATACAACCCCACATTGGCAACAAACGCTGTTTTTCGGTTGGGGCTAATGGCCAGACCAAAGGGTTGCCGCCCGGTCGGGATAGAGGCTGTTATCTGCTTCGTTTTCAGGTCGATACGCACCAGCCGGAAGTTAGCCCGGTCGAGTACCAATAGTTCATCGCCATTCAGCAATAAATCCGATGTGAAGCTGTCGGTGTATCCATTGCCATCGAGCGAAATACTGTCGGTAGTACGGAGTTGGTCAGTATCGAAAACGAGCACCCGGCCTTTGTCGCCGTTGCTCAGATAAACCGTGCGGTTGTCTGCTGCGAAGGCTACGCCCAGAAAGGAGCCATCTTTTAAAGCTGCTGGCATGTTACCGGCATAATCGGGAATGCGGGTAGCCCGTAAATCACTGAGGTTCAGCACCGTCAATACGCCATCGTGGAGCGACACGGCGCGTTTGCCATCGGGCGAGATAGCCAAACCGAACGGGTCGTTGGTCACGCGAATTGTTCGACCCGCCGGGGTCACGTAGCGGCCACTGGGCAGCACCGATTTTCCGGCGGTATCTATTCGGCAAAATTCTGCCCGGCCCGGCACCTGTAGGGTCGTATAGGTTTTAGGCTTCGGCTGGGCGAAGGATTGTAGCGAGCAAAGAAGGAAGAAAAGGGAAAGATGTTTCATCGCTGGCGTAACGGAATGACGAATTATTTTTTTCGCAATTCATCATGGGTGCAGGACGAGTTTATTTTTAACGGGTCCAACGGCCAATTTTTCTGACAGGATTACCGCCGGGCCGACGTTCGGATTTTAGTTGAACAAACAGCCTGTTCATTCGAACGTCGGCCCGGCGGTAATCCTGTCAGAAAAGATATACTTGTCCTACATCATTCATCACTCGCCAGCCCCGGCCATCATGCTGTCAACGACTGCCAGATAATGCGCTAAATCGGGGGTTGGCAATCCGGGGATTTTGGCCCGCTCATCCCAGCCACGAAGTTGCAGAATACCTTTAAAATACGGATTGGTTTCGAACGCCAGCGCTTCGCCCCTCGTCATAGGGCCGCCCTGAAACTCCAGTGTTTTTAAACTCGCATCTGATAATCGGGCAAAATAATCGGGGTTTTTATACACCAGATAGCGTTTGGCATTCACATGATTTTCAATGAGTTGCGCTACTTTCTCCGAAAAACCCTGTTCGCGCAGATAGTCGGCCCCTAATTTCTCATGGTCGACGGTGCCGTAGCCATCCATGTATCCCGTCGTGGATTCGACATTGGCCAGTTCTGGGGGCAGCAGATGCCCAATGTCGTGGAGTAAGGCGGCACTGATGGTTTCCTGATCAGCCCCGGCCTGCTCGGCTAACAGAGCGCATTGCAGCGCGTGTTCGAGTTGGGTTACCGGTTCGCCAAAGTAGGCATCGTCTCCGCTTTGGGCAAAGAGAGCAGTAATTGTTTCCATATGTGTTTTGAGTAGCCCACTAAAGAATCAAAAACCTCATGGGTCTTAACTATACTGCAAATACGTTCGCTCAACAAAACCATCGTCGTATAAATCAAGGAGGGCATACCCGGCTTTGGTTTGTTGGTAGGTATCACTCGTCCACCAGTTACCACTAACGGCTCCGCTGCAGAGGTAAGCCACACCATTATAATCGACGCGGTCGAGCAGGTGTGTATGCCCGCTCAGAGCCACTTTCACATTTGGGTACTGGTAGAATAAGTTAATCAGTTCGGCGGCATCCGTATGCATTAGCCCATCCGGGATAACCATCTGCTCTTTTTTCTGCAATTTATCAAAAACTAACACCGTGCTCGTCAGAATCGGAACGTGCGAAAGCACCAGTACGGGCGTTTTGGGGTCTGTTCTGGCTAAGTCAGCTTTCAGCCAGTCCAGTTGCTCAGGGTCGATGAAAGCCGTGTACCAACTGCCATCTCCTTTCGGCTGAACGCTGTCGAGAACAACAAAATGCCAGCCACTGCGGTCAAACGAGCGATATCGGCTGCTAATCTGCATCTGCTCAATGGCCCATTTCTTGCCGTAGAACGGGTCGGTTTTGGCACGCTCGAACCCCCATACATCATGATTACCGATGCAGTGCTCAATGGATAGCGAGTTGTCGGCCTTCACAACCTGATGCCAGACATCCCACTGTTTCTGCACCTTGTCGCGGTCCTGCGCCAGCGCGTCCATAATCGTGTCGCCCCCGTGCAGGATAAACGCTGGTTTGTCGGCCTGATTCTGGAGGTGATGGAAGCATTTGGCAATGCTTTCCATCGGCTTTGCCTGGGTCGTAATGTGCGTATCGCCGATGTAGGCGATACGCACATTACGCTTTCGGTCAGGATTTGGCGTGGCGACCGTACCAACCCCAGCAGCAATTGGCAGTAGGGAAGCCGTTTTGAGGAGTGTTCGGCGATTCATGAGTAAGCAAAAAAGGCCTATACGGTATAAACACCCTATAGGCCTGGGTCTGACGGTCTACTGCAAAATCCACATGGTGGCGTTGATATCATCATTGCCACTATACTGGCTGGTTAGCGCCGTTTTGAGATTGTCGCCGTTGGTTGTCCGTTCGTTCTGCGGATACAGCCACCGTTTTGGAATCCGACCGCTATTGCCCGTGCCCACACCCGTCAGAAAGGTAGGAACCCCCGTCCGGCGTTGATTATAGAACGCTTCCAGACCCGAATTCTGGAAGAAAGCAATGTATTTCTGGGTCAGAATCTGGTTGAGACCCGTAGCAGTGTTCCCGGCGTATTTTACCAAAGGCTGCGCCAAATAGTCGCTCATGCTCACTTTAACGGTATAGTTATCGAAGTTGGCAATGCCACCATCGCGCGAGAACGTGACCGTATTGTCACCATCTTTAAGGCCGTAAAAGCCCATCGACGCGGCAATGCCTTTCTGGTAAAAATCGTCGGCGTTGCCCGTGGCCCAGCCTCGATTAATGCCCTCGGCAATGTTGAACATCAGTTCAGGATACCCGATGATGAAAACAGGTTCGCCCAGGTAGGAGGTATAGTAGTGTTTCCGGTTCTGAAACGAGTACTCTCCTTTGAGCACTTTGGTGGCCATATCCTGCAAATCCTCGCCCGATGAAGCACCCACAAAGGCCGCATAATCTGTTGGTTTCAGACCGGCGGCTAACTTGGCCGATGCCGGTTCAGCGACGACAAATACGCGCGGATCTTTGCGCGCTACCAGCAGATCAACGTAGGTTTTGGCCATGTTTTCACGGGTAGCGTTCTGCCCAAAGTTATCCTGGTTGCGCGGGTATTTGCTCTGTGTGCTGTTATGGATAAACTGAAGGTTATCGCTCATACCCGTCAGTAAGGGATACTTCGTTACATTCCCGATCATGTCGGCAAACTTCTGTTTGATACCTAACTCGGTATCTCCCTCTTTCTTACTCAGGCTAATGAGCACCCGCAGGCGATAGGCGTTTACAACCTTCTGCCATTGCCGCAGATTATTATTGAAATAAAAATCGCCGTTCAGGGTGTTGTCGCCTTTGGTAATGATGGCCGCCATATCGGTATTTGCCTCGTCGAGCCATTTCAGAATCTGCACGTAAACGGCTTTCTGCGTATCGTATTTGGGAGCCAGGTTGGCCTGATCTTTCAGCGCATCGGTCAGTGGAATATCACCCACGCGCCGGGTCATATTTTCGTAGAAATACGCCCGAAAAAACTTACCTAATGCGGAGTAGGGATTCACATCGGCAGCGCCCGCCCGTTTAGCTTCTTCTTCCATTTTCAGGACGTCTTTCAGCGTGAAAAAATTCAGGCTCGTCGTCGTCCAGTTATAGTCGTTAGTAGCATAGTAGTCGTAATTACTGGCGTAGAACTGATTATAACGCTGTTCTGGCCCCCAGGGAGCGTTGGTGACGCCAGCAAAACCCGATGGGCTACCGCCACTGTTATACATATCGTTCAGGATACCCTTGAGCACCAGCGAAGCGGGCGCATTTACGGCCCGGTTAGGGTCTTTTTCGAGTTCATCGAACGATTTCTCGCAACTGGTGAGCAGCAGGCCCCCAAAAGCGAATAAAAAAACAAGTGTATGAATTTTCATGGTTGATAGTAGTTATCCCTCACCCCCGGCCCCTCCCGCAACGGCGGACCGCCGTTGCGGGAGGGGCCGGGGGTGAGAGGATTATTAAAATGTCAGATTCAGGTTAATTCCGTATCGGCGTGTGGTAGGCGTTTGCAAATCCGAACGTCCATTGGCCGTAAACTGGTCGATGTCGATGTCTTTCTTCTCGGCGAAATAAAGCAGGTTACGACCTACCAGCGAAACCGAAACCTGCTTGATGCCGATGCGGCTCAGTGTCGTGGCAGGCAGTGTGTAGCCAATGACTACTTCACGGAGTTTGGCATACGAGCGGCTAATGATGTTACCCCCGTCGAACCCATACCGTCTGGCAATGTAATCCTGCAGGAAGGCCTTCGTCGTGTTTGGCACAAACTGAAGTTCAGCGTAGTTGGTCACGTAGCCGTCCGCATCGTAATTGATTTGCGCGCCGTTGCTGACCTGAACGCCTTCGCCCAGATAGGATTTAATCCCTTTCGTGTCGTTCACGCGCGCAACACCCATATCCCCTTCAACGGTAGTGATGATGCGGCCACCGGCGTAGGTTTTTTGCTGTACATAGTCAGAGATAACTCCGCCCACGCGTCCGTCGAACTGGAAGCTAAACGTCAGATTTTTGTAGCTGAAGCGGTTGTTCAGGCCCCATACCCAGTCGGGATTGATATTGCCCACAAACTGGGAAACCGCCGTCCGAAGGGGCCGGCCACCCGCGTCGTTGATAATCTGACCATCGGGCGAACGCACAAAGGTGGAGGTGTAGTACTTGTCTGTCCGATCCCCAACTTTGAAGAACGTGTTCAGCGCCGTTACACCCGGATAAAACTCTTTGTACACTTCTTTATAGGTCGACCAGTTTGCCAGTACGCTCCAGTTCAGGCCGTTCGGGTTGCGGAGCACCTGCCCCGTCAGCGACAGTTCGACGCCTTTTTTCTGGGTTTTGATGCCGTTCACCAATACCGACGAATAGCCGGTTGTTTCGGAGATAGGCAGGCTGAAAATACGCGGCCCGTCATTGCTGATGTAATACGCGGCATCGAAAGCCAGCCGGTTATTCAGGAAACGCAAATCCAGGCCCACTTCGGCCTGCGACGTACTGTTGGGTTTGATATCCGGGTTGTTGAGCGCGTTGGTGAAATAAGCCGTCGAGGTGTTGTTGACCGTATAGGGCGTACCATACACGGCAGAATTCTGGTACGTTGGCCCATCGTATGACGACCGGTACTGTTCACCGTAGCCCAGCGGCCACGACGGTACGCCGATGGTCGATTGGGTCAGGCCATCCTTCACGTTGGCATACGAAGCCCGCACTTTCAGGAACGAAATGGCCTGGGGAAGCCGCAGGTAATCGGACAGAACCGTGCTCAACGCCACCGACGGATAGAAGAACGTATTGTTCCCCTGCGGCAGGGTTGAGAGTTTATCCACCCGGCCCGTTGTGGACAGCGTCACGAAATCTTTCAGGGTAAAGTCAGCCGAATAATAGGCCGACAATACGCGCATGTCGGCATTGTAGTTCGAGGCAATGACGTTGTTGAGCGAGTTGGCGAAGTTATACACCCCCGGTACGTTCAGGTAGTTGGTGGTCGTATAGTTCGAGTTGTAGTTGTAAATCCGCATGTTGCCCCCGGCAATGGCATTCACGTTCAACAACGGGCTAATCCGTTTGTCGTATTTCAGCAATAAATCCGTGTTGTTATCCAGCAAATTCCGGCGGTCTTCGCGGTAATCGCCTTTCGATTCTTCCCGGCTATAGCTTGTGGCTGAGTACGGGAACTTCTCGGTCCGCAGCAGGTTCCAGCTCGACACCTGCGTGCGTAGTTGCAGGTCCAGCCCGTCGGCAATGGTATATTTGAGCGATGTCTGCCCGACAATGTCCGTTTTGTAGTGCCCGCGCAGCCATTCTTTGGCCGTAAACCAGGGGTTATTATAGCGTTGGTATTCGGCGTAGATCTGCTGCGTACCTTCTTTGCCCGGTTGCCAGTAATTTTTGAGTTGGTCAACATCCCAGTCGGCTCCACCCCAGATTACGATGTTGTAAATCATGGAATTAGGACCGTAATCAACGTCGGGGATGTTGGGCGTGTACTGACGGTTCACCTGCACGTCGCCTTCAAACCGCAGCCGGTTCGAGAAATTATAACCTGTCGACACTTTAAAGGTCGTGCTGTTCAGCTTCGTGTTGGGCACCAGGCCGCGCTGGTAGTTGTGCGAGACCGAGAAACGCAGGTCATACTTCTCCCCCGATGCCGATACGGCCACGTTGTTGGTAGAGAGTATGCCCGGCTGCAAAAATCGCTTGAGGTTGTCTTTGCCCCGCGCTACCCAGGGCGTGCCAGTCCGCTTGCCCGTTACCGGATCGACCGGACTATCGTACTGCGGCAGCAGTTGACCCTCGAAACGGGGCCCCCAGATGTCGTAGTCGCCATCGTTTTTGCCGCCCCCTTTGCCATCAACGAATTCATAAACACCATGGTCGCCGGGGCCATATTCGTCCTGTACTTTCGGAATGGCCAGAAAACCATTGTCAACCATCTGGCTCGTGTTGACCTCCACGGCAAAGCCGCGTTTGTCTTTCGTGCCGCGTTTGGTCGTAATCAGAATGGCTCCGTTCTTGCCCCGGAATCCGTATAGAGCCGACGCCGATGCGCCTTTCAGCACCGAGTACGTTTCAATGTCGTCGGCACTGATGTTCCAGGTATCCGAGTTAATGGGCACCCCATCGACCACAAACAGGACGTCGGTATTACCACGCAGCACGATGTTGGGCCGACGCAGCAGTTCGGCTGAGGCACCGATGGTCAGACCAGCTACTTTACCAACTAATGAGTTCACGGCGTTTGGTTCACGGGCTTTGAGGAGTTGCGCCCCATCGACCGACTGAATCGAGACGCCCGTTTGCCGAATATCTTTCTTGATGCCGAGGGCCGTGACAACGACTTCGTTCAGCGTGCGGTCGCCCGCCAGCATTGTCACATTCAGCGTGGTGCGATTACCAACAGCGGCCTCCTGGGTAGCATAACCGATAAATGAGAACGTCAGCGTGCTGGCCGACTGTGCATTAATCGAATACGTTCCATCGGCGCGGGAGGTAGTCCCGGCATTTGTACCTTTCACCACGATAGACACGCCCGGCAACGGCTGGTTATCGTCGCCGGAAACAATCCGGCCCGTAATCGTTTGTGCCAGAGCCGACAGGCCAGGCAACAGGCAAAACAAAAACGCTCTGACAACGGTCAACCGCCACAATCGGCGCGAAGCACGGGAGGAGAGCGTTGAAGGCAGTAAATAAAGCTTCATACGTTTGCAGGTTAGTACTTCATGAGTAATTTTCTGCAAAAGTACGCGGAGCACGTTACCCCAATATTGACTGATTGTCAATGAATTATGAACAGATTTGACTATTGTTTACAGAAAGATAATGTAGTGTGCCAGAGACACAATCCCTTGCGTCTTATCCTACAAAAAACCCAGCCACTGCCGGATACTCGCTTCGGCATATCCCGCACCCGAACTCATGCCCTTGCCGCCAATGCCCGTGACGATGCGGATGTTCTCATCGACATTGTGCTCGAAAATTTCGGCTTTTGTCTGGCTGTAAAAACCCGCCCAGGTTTTTCTGACGGTTAACGGAAAAGTAACAATGCGCCGGGCTTCGGCCAGCATCAGGTCGTTAATGAAATCCTGCGTATGATAGCCTAAGTCTTCGGCTTGTGTTGCCCCGGCGTATTCGTGCGAATCCCCCACGATAATCGACCCATCAACGGCCTGCTTGAATAAAATGTGAATACCCCACTTTTTGAGTTCGGCCAGTTGGATAGGCGTCTCCAAAGAAGCATACGACGGGCATTCCTGAAAAGCTTCATACCGGCGAATCGTGAGGCCGGTCAGGATATTGCCCGGCAACGAAACGCCCGCAACCGGCTCCACCAGCATCATTTGCAGCTTACTGACAACCAGTTCAGCGTCGGCCAGCACCTCCGGGAACAGCAGCCGTACCTCATGCCCGCTACAAATCAATACCCGACTGGCCTGGTATCGTTGTCGGCTGGCCAGGGTTACAATGGCACCGGAGTAGTTGGACTGGCAGTCGATCACGGCTGAACCAGGCTGGTAATCGACTTTGTAGTTGCGCTGAACGTAGGCAATCAGCCGATGAATCATCTGCTCCGGCTCAACGCTCAACTCATCCGGGAAAAATAACCCACCCACCACATAGCTGGGTTGCAACGTCGGATACTTAGTTAGACACTGCGCTTTGGTCAGCAATTCGCAGGGGTATCCAATGCGCTGGTAGTGGTCGTGGAGTTCGTTGGCCAATGTCCATTCGTCACTATCCGACGCAATGTAGATGGTGCCATTGGCCCGCACGGTAAGGTCGGTTTCCTGCTGAATGCTGCGATAGATTTCCAGACTCCGACGCCCGTAGTCAAACCACCGCCCGGCCAGCCCCGAAGGCACTGCCTGCCCAAAATTCCGCACCGTTGCGCCAACCGGATAGCGGTCTTTTTCGAGCAGCAGTACCTGCTGACCGGCCTTTGCGGCATGATAGGCATGAAATGTGCCAAGCACACCCGCGCCAATAACAATCAGGTCGTAAGAGGGCATGAGGTTTCGAGTTCCAGGTTCCGTGTTTCAGGTTTCATCTCACAGCAGAACCTGAAACTACTTAGATAGTAACTAATTCCTGAGATTTTAAGAGGGCGGGCAGTTCCCGAAGCGAATTCAGCAGTAAATCGTGCGGATACGAATCTAACTGGTCGCGGGAGTGGGTGCCGTTGGTGATACCGAGGTTGAGCGCAACGCCAGCGGCCCGCCCCGACAGCAGGTCGGACGGGGTATCGCCAATGTTCACAACTGCTTTTGGGCTACTGACGCCCAGCACCTCAATAGCCCGCTCAATCATATTCGGATAGGGTCGCCCGCGTTCGACTTCATCGCTGGCAATAGATAATTGAATGAGGCTATCCGGTTTGCCCATGCGCTGCTCGTTGAGCGTGGCTAACCAGCCAAGTTTATCCAGAATAATATCGGCAACAACCCGGTAAAAACCCGTTGTGAGCGCAATGGCAACGCCCCGCTCCCGAAGCCAGGCAAACGTCTCCAAGCAACCCTCCGTGGGCGTTGCGCCGTGGGTTTGGTAATGATTTTCGAGTATCCGCCGAAACGTCGTATACGACAGGTCGACATGCTCAGTCAGGCGGGCGTTGTTTTCGCCTGACTGCTCCTGCCAGAGTGTCTCGAACACGTATCTTTTGGACAAGCCCTGCATGGCCAGAATCCGCTCGTCGGTCACGGACAGACCTGTTTCGGTGGCGGCTTCGGCAAAACACCGCTCTACTTCATGGTGGTCGGTTACGGTTGTACCGGCCATGTCAAAAACCACTAATTCAACCGGCATAAACAAATGATGACGGGGCTTCCCGCGCTGTTATGTATGATATAGGATATTGGATGCATGATTACGGACAGGATTCATACATCCAATATCCTATATCATACATAATCAATGGGCTGTAAAACAACCGATTATTTTGATACAGTCGATTAACCAGATGTTAAGAAAATAAGAAATTGAGTAACCGCTTATTGCGAAACACCTTCGCGCAGTTTGATGATCAGTTCGGTTTTCAAGTCGTGCAGGTTCTTTTCCAGGCCCACCGGGTAAGTATGCGGGTTCACAAAGCGCTTCACCCCCGGCTGCAGGCTTTTATACTATCCAGGCCCAAAAATGATTATTTTTGCAAAAAACACAAACGTTTATGCAACCGCTTAGTAATCTGCAATTAGAACTCTTAAACGTTTTTTCCAGACCTGTATCCGACGAGGACCTGTTGGCTATTCGTAGATTCTTAGCAAACTATTTTGCCGAAAAGGCAATGAACCTTGCCGATGAAGTTTGGGACCAGAATCAATGGACCGACGAGGACGCAGTTAGAATGATGAACGAACATCAGCGTACACCGTCAACATGATCAGAGCCGTCATCGATACCAATATTTTTTGGGTATCTGTCTCCCGGCGCTCATCGTCTCATTGGTTATTTGAGCAACTAATAGCTGGTGATTATACATTGGCTGTTACGACAGATATTTTACATGAATACGAGGAAATCATCGCTCAAAAAATGAATTCGGGTACCGCTAACTCGGTAATGGAGATGCTCGATTATTTACCGAACGTAGAGCCAATAACTCGTTACTACCGTTGGCACCTTATTGTTGCCGACCCTGACGACGACAAATTTGTTGACTGCACCATTGCCGCCAATGCAACTTGTCTTGTCACTCATGATAACCACTTTAATCTTCTGCGAAAAGTCGATTTCCCGCAGATCAACGTAATCGATTTAGTAACATTTAAGGAGCTGCTCACAAATCAGTCTTAATTTTTTATACCCTATTGCGAAACACCTTCGCGCAGTTTGATGATCAGTTCGGTTTTCAAGTCGTGCAGGTTCTTTTCCAGGCCCACCGGGTAAGTATGCGGGTTCACAAAGCGCTTCACCCCCGGCTGCAGACTGGCTAACTGCTCCTGCACCCGCGCCCGTACCGCATGAATATCAGGTACCGAATACACACAGTTACCCCGCTGGAAAACAGGCACTAACAAGTCTTCGTAAGGCTGACCAGCATCGAACCGACGGCGTTTGGTAAAATCCAGCGGATCAATCATCGTTGTTGGACCAACGCCCGGCGACTGGTGAACCGAGCCGTTCTGACCTAATGGCTGCTGAGGCCCACTCATTTCCTGATCGTAAATCATGTCGGCCAGAAAGCCCTGCTCGTCGCGGAAACGGCGCACCTGCTGAATACCGGGTGTCGAAATTTTAATGGCCTGTTCCGAGAGTTTCATCTTATAATCCCACGGCTCTGACTCGTCGTTGCGGAGGGCGGCCAGTTTATAAACGCCCCCCAGGGCAGGTTGATCAAACGCGGTGACGAGTTTTGTGCCTACGCCCCAGATGGTGATTTTGGCTCCCTGCTGCTTGAGACTGTTAATGATGGTTTCGTCGAGGTCGTTGCTGGCGATAATGGCGGTATCCGTAAAACCAGCCATATCCAGCAACTTACGGGCTTCGATGCTCAGATAAGCCAGATCGCCTGAGTCGAGCCGAATGCTCACTAATTTATGACCGCGCTGTTCTAATTTCCGCCCGGTTTCGATGGCATGCCGAACGCCCTCCAGCGTATCGTAGGTATCGACCAGCAGTGTTACGTTGTTGGGCAGCACCTCGGCGTAGGTATCGAAGGCCAGTTGTTCGTCGGCAAATGACATAACCCAGCTATGGGCGTGCGTTCCCCGAACGGGAATGCCATAGAGTTTCCCGGCCAGCACATTGGAGGTAGCATCGCACCCCCCAATGTAGGCCGCCCGGCTGGCTGTCATGCCGCCATCGACCCCCTGCGCCCGGCGCAGACCAAACTCCAGCAGCGTATCGGTTTCAACCACCAACCGCAGCCGGGCCGCTTTGGTGGCAATCAGCGATTCAAAATTGATCAGGTTGAGCAGGGTTGTTTCAAGGAGCTGGCACTGCAAAATAGGCCCGCGCACCCGCACTAATGGCTCGTTGGGGAAAACCACTGTCCCTTCCGGAATAGCCTCGATGTCGCAGGTAAGTTTCAGGTCTGCCAGATAGGCCAGAAAAGCTTCGTCAAACAGAGGCTGGCCATCGTTGCCGGTTAGGGTACTGAGGTAACGGAGATCTTTTTTTGAGTACCTGAAGTTTTCGATGTAGCCAATCACATTGGCCAGCCCGCAGGCAATGGTGAAACCACCGTTGAAGGGGTTTTTACGGAAATACAGATTAAAAACTGCTTCTTTCTCAGCCGTTTGGGATTTCCAGTAGCCATAGGCCATTGTTAGTTGATAAAGGTCCGTCAGCAGGCTCAGAGAGGTGTCGTACAGCTTGTTCGTCATGGTTTACGAAGGTAGTACATGAAGACTTCACAGAAAATTTATGTGAACAAAAACAAAAAACTGACTATTTTGGTCTGATAATTGTAAGGGGCTGTTTTGAACAGCCTCAACTTCTCGACATATCGACTAAATTCTATAGCCCATAGCCCGCCCACCATGCAGAAGTTAAGCCTGTCCCAATCCCTTCAGCAGAAGCTATCTCCGCAGCAAATACAGTTCATCAAGCTGCTCCAGATTCCGACCGCCGAGTTAGATACTCGTATTGAAGAAGAACTGGAAATAAACCCCGCGCTGGAAGAAGGCATGGACGAGGAGTACGACCAAAAGGAGGAAGACGATTCGTTTGATGAGGTGGAGGACTACAAAGAGCGCGACGATGACTTAGACATCGACAGCTACATTCAGGATGAAGATTATGCCGGGTATAAAATGCAGGGGGATGGCAACTACAGCGACGATGACCGCGACATGCCCTTAGCGACGGGTTCGAGCCTGACCGATGCGCTGATGCAACAGTTTGGCTACCTGAATTTAACCGAAACACAGCGGCTTGTTGGCCTGCAACTTATTGGCAGTATTGAGGCCGATGGGTACATTCGACGATCGTTGCAGGCGATTGTGAACGATTTAGCCTTCGCCCAGAATGTGTTTACAGACGCCGAAGAGGTTGAGGAAATTCTCCATAAAATCCAGTCATTCGACCCGCCGGGCATTGGCGCCCGCACCCTGCAGGAGTGCTTAATTCTGCAACTTCGCCGGAAAGATGCGTCCGACCCCTACAACATCCTGGCGATTCGCATTATTGAGGAGTTCTTCGATGAGTTTTCCAAAAAACACTACGATAAAATTCAGCGACGACTCAACATCAGCGACGCGTCGCTGAAGAAAGTCATCGATGTCATTATCAAGCTAAATCCCAAGCCCGGCTCCATTGATGGGGAGTCGAACACAGCCCAGTATCTGGTTCCCGATTTCATTCTGACCAACAGCAGCGGCAAACTCGAGCTAATGCTCAACTCGAAAAACGCCCCCGAATTGCGGATTAGCCGGTCGTTTGCCGATATGCTCGACACCTACGACAAGAGCAAAAAACAAAATAAGGGGTTGAAAGAAACGGTCTCGTTCGTGAAGCAGAAATTAGATGCGGCCAAGTGGTTTATCGACGCCATTAAGCAACGCCAGCAAACGCTGCTCAAAACCATGAACGCCATCGTTCGGTTTCAGTACGATTTCTTCCTGTCGGGCGATGAGTCGCGGCTGCGGCCCATGATTTTAAAGGACATTGCCATGCTGATCGATATGGACGTGTCGACCGTGTCGCGGGTGGCCAACAGCAAGGCCGTACAAACTGAATTCGGCATTTACCCATTAAAGTACTTCTTCTCGGAAGGAATTTCGACCGACACCGGCGAGGATGTCAGCAGCCGCGAAGTGAAAAATATTCTGCGGGATTTGATTGACGCCGAACCCAAGCTTCACCCGCTGTCGGACGATAAGCTCGAAAAAATCCTTAACGACCGGGGCTACAACATCGCCCGCCGAACGGTAGCTAAATACCGCGAACAACTTAACATTCCGGTGGCAAGGCTGAGGAAGCAACTTTAAAAATGAATAATGGAGAATGTACAATGCATAATGTCGCAACGTACTTTTGCACCAGTGTTCATTCTCCATTATTCATTCTCCATTGACTACCAGGCTTGCCCGCTTTCTTTCCGTTGCTTTCCATCCACTGCTGATGCCGACGCTGCTGTTCGGCCTATTGCTATTTCAGGTACCGGCTGTGGTGGGGATGGATGCCTTTTCCGCTTCACTGCGGTTTAGTCTGCTGGCGCTGATCTTCATTGGCACCTTTGGCGTACCGGCGCTGCTGATTTATTACCTCGTTCGCATTGGCTACGTTCGCAGTTTGCAGTTAGAGACCCTCGCCGACCGGCGTTTGCCGTATTTCCTGACGGCGTTGGTTTATACGTTTCTGGCTTATCTGTTCCGATTCCGGATGGAAGGTGTTTCGACCATTGCGCCTGAGATTGGCCTACTTCTTGCCAGCATTGCCGTTTCCATTCTCCTCGTGGGGTTCATCAGCCTGTCCTGGCAAATCAGCGCGCACAGTGTCGGCATTGGCGGTGTTGTGGGTGTTATTGCCAGCTTACTGCTCAAATTCAGCATAACTGAGTTATTTACGCCACTGCTCATCCTGGTGCTGCTCACCGGGTTAGTGGCCAGTGCCCGGCTGAAGCTCAACGCCCATACGCCCGCCCAGATTGGGGTAGGTCTGGCCCTGGGCCTTAGCGTGAGCATGATGGCGGTGTTTTGGTTCGTTTAATTTAGTTTCAGGTTCCAGTCAGACAAGATTCTTCCGGCGGACTCATAACCTGAAACCTGAAACTTATTTTCTATGTACAACAATCTTCTCTACGAGGTTACGAATGCCATTTGCCGCATCACCCTCAACCGCCCGCAGGTATACAATGCCCTAAGCCCCGGCCTGATTCGCGACATTACAACCGCCATTGAAGCCGCCGGAACCGACGAGCGGGTGCGGGTGGTAGTCATTACCGGTGCGGGCGACAAAGCATTTTGCTCCGGGGCTGATTTGAAAGAAGGTGTAGCTGCGGGCCTGTCGGCGGATGGAACGCTGAACCTGGGCGAGTCGCTGCGGACTACCTACCATCCCATGATTCGGGCCATTCGCAACCTGCCTAAGCCGGTTGTCGGTCGAATCAATGGCGTTGCTGCGGGTGCCGGTTGTTCGCTGGCCCTCGCCTGCGACGTGGTCATATGCGCCGACGAGGCTTATTTCAGTCAGATTTTTGTGAACATTGGCCTGATGCCAGACGCTGGCTCGACGTTTTTTCTGCCCCGGCTCATTGGTCCACAACGGGCATTCGAGTTATGCAGTACGGGTCGGCGCGTGTACGGCCCCGAAGCGGCTCAATTGGGTTTGGTGAGCCGGTCGGTTCCGGCGGCTGATCTGGATGCTGCTGTCGATAGCGTGGTCTCGTATTACGCTGCGGCTCCTACCCGCGCCATTGGAACCATGAAACAGGTGCTGAACCAATCGCTGAATTCTGATCTTGACCATCAGCTTGACCAGGAAGCTGATAATCAGGACGCATTGGGTCGCTCGACCGATGCGGCCGAGGGCATTGGCGCCTTTCTGATGAAGCGCAAAGCAAATTTTTCGGGGAAATAAATTGACAGGACCGGTTTTTCTCCCTACTTTTGCACTCCCAATTTAATGGATTGGGAAACGGAGTTATTCGCATTCGTAGCTCAATTGGATAGAGCACCTGACTACGGATCAGGAGGTTTGGGGTTCGAATCCCTACGAGTGCACATTGATTTCCTGGAAAGGCCTTATAAATCCCTGATTTGTAAGGCCTTTTAGTTTTTAGGTATAGTTAACCACACCCTGACGACCGTGCACGACTCGCCCATGAAGTCTTTAAACGAAATCGTTAGTGAATTTGATGACAGACATGTACATTACTGAAGACGGGTATTTGGAACAAGATGTAAGGAAATCATTACTCGATAAGCCTGCTATTCGTCGGATTAGGCTAAGTGATATACACGGAGTAGTGCTGTTTTACGCGACAGTGGGGGAAGAATGGTACGAATTCGGCCCCAAATTCACGGATGGAAAGATGGTCGACATTAAGCGTAGGACGAAAGTAACCCCAATCAATATTGGTGGATCTTGTTACTGGTCAGAGGAACTTCAAGACATTAAGTACACGAAAAAGAAGTAAACCCGTTCAGCGTCGATGGTTTACGCCAACGAGACTTTACACACTTATTAAAGGTTAATAACCATTATAATTTCAACTATTTTTATGGTAATAGACAAACTGCCGCATCAGGGTTATATCAGTTTGGTCAATATCAAAATCACTCCAGTAAACGAGAGCAATTAATGGTGAGGTTTGTACAATCTCGTACTGATCCAAGATGGCTTAGAATTAGGCAGGTATAATCTATTAACTAAGCTCAAACCGCTGGCTATTTCATCTTACCCAATTACATTTATTCCTTTTTGACAAATCTACACAATATATCAATTTGATACCCTTTTGATACCTTACCCTAACATGATAAGCTAATTAGCTGATTATGAGCTTAAATGAGCAGTGTCGTCCGGAGAGGAGAGAAGCCTACTGTCATTGTAAATGGTCATCTCAAACAAACATCAGTGGTTCATGAGAAGACTATAGATTACTCCATTAAGTGTCCGACTTAATGACAGACATAAACTGTTTTTATCCTAAATTGTGCCGTAGTTAACATAGTAGAGGATTATAGCACAGCAAGTCCATCAGCTTTGCCATTAAGCTTGTAGTAAACATCAACGGAAATTCATAGCCAAATACCTATGATTTTACCACGTTGGCTCAAAAGCAAATTTATACTGTTGCTCCTTCCAACAGCTTTTAGCCCTTTACTTAGTCAGGTGCAACCAGAGTATACCAGCAAGATAATTGCGAATGGAAAATTGAAATGGGAGGATTTTAGTGGTCCTGTCGATCCCACTTCGACATATGCTGCTACGACTCATTACCAGATTGTTTATACCTACAAAGTAATTTCCATAAGAGGAAGCGAGGTCAGCCTTAATTTGCAGGTGTCTACCCGGTTAAGAGGTAACTCTTGGGTAAAACCGACTCAGCGAAGCGATGAACTCTTAGCTCATGAACAAGGCCATTTTGATATTGCCCGGATACATGCATTAAAGTTCAAAAAGGCTATCTTATCAACAGTCTTACTGAAAGACACCTATAGGGAGAAAATAAATTTAGTCTTCCAGCTCCATCTAACCAACGCAAAGCTCATGGGTCTACAGTATGATGAAGAAACCAATCATTCTCTCAACAAATCTGAACAGAAAAAGTGGAGTCAAAAACTTAATGATTTGCTTTTAGAGCTATGAATTTGTTTACAAGAGTGTTTTAATTCTAGCTTTATTGCTGGGTATAGCTTAGCATAGTGCCACTTATGCAACACAAAGATCAACCGACTTTATGATTGAAATTACATTTAAATTCACAAAATCAGAACTCTACAAGGCATCAGTTGCGATTGCTCGCAGCCGCTCCATTATGAGAGTATATAGGCTTATAGGCATCATTTCGGTTATATCTGCTTTATTACTCTTGTCCAGTGATATAGCTAATACGGCTATACTCGCTATCACCTTTTTAATATGTGGATTATACCTAACATTTATAGTAGAGATTAGTAGTAAGCTTGTGGCTAAAAAATATATAAAATCAAAGGCTCAAATTACTGAGCAGGTTACTTATAGTTTTAATGAAAAAAGCTATCAGCTTACCGGAGACAGTTTCTTGACCCGTATGGACTACAATAAACTGTATGACGTGAAAGAGGTAAGCGACTTTGTTTTGCTACGGGTGACAGAATATGGAAGCGCACATACATTACCTAAACGGGCTTTTTCGGAAGACCAGTTTGAGCGTTTTAAAACCATAATAAGATCTGTGCAAAACCTCCGAGCAACGTTCAAAGAGTAGTATGCACGATATGATTAATTCGTTATTGACTTATTTTGAATCATTTTGACTATATAACTAATTTCACATAACATAAAATTAGTTACAACTAACACTAAAAAAATACAATGATTGGCCAATATTTTGACTGTCTATTTATTGTACTTTACCTTTTCATAGGTCAATAGTGCTCGTTCTTAGAGTAACCTTGTAACCAGCAGATACTTTACTGTTGAACGGAATTAAAACTGCTACGCTGCAATGCCAAGTTGTACCCTTCAGATAAAACCACTCTTACTAGCCCTATTAATATTTATAGCTGGCCAGGCACAAAGTCAATCAATCGTTGAACAACCAAGCCTTGCGGTTCGGAGGGGACTGAGTGGTGGTTTCGATTTAGGGGTTGCATTCAAGAGAAATTACCTCAACCCAAGCCTGGTTTATTATGAACTCACCAGTCTTACCAGAAGCAAGACTGTTTTTGTTGGCTGGACGGCACGAGTAAGCGCCTTCTATGGCAGTGAGGTGGACTACTATACCGCGCCCGCTCGGCTGACTCGTGTGGAGACTATTGACACCGTCAGCTTCGGGCGTCTGTCACAGACGTCACTAAATTTAGGCATTCGGGCCGAGTGGAATTTGGGTAGATTTCAGCTAGGAGCCAGCGTAGACTTGCTTGGCTTAACGTTTTTGGGCCGTTCCCGAGTTGGTAGGGTCTATTCATCTACTGGTCTTTTCAATCAAACCGATTCCCTGGATCAAACCATACAAAAGCCCTTTCAGGGGCAAGATGCCTTTCAGCCAGCATCGCCCACACGATTCAATGTGAGGCTTTTGGGCGATCATGATCGAGGCATGTTAACCACTGAGCTATATGCGCGTGTTTACCTGAGGGCTAATGTTGCTTTAAAAGTAGGGTATCAATGGTTGACCACCGAAATGGCTCTTAGCAATCGGGATCAAGTCGCTAACAATGAGCGTTTTCGCAACCGAGCAGGCTCAGCTTATGTGGCTCTGACGTTCCCACTAAATCCCTGGTAAAATTTAATTTTGAGCTTCTTTCCACAACAGGCTATAAGTAAAATTATTCATGGGCCTGTTGAATAACACTTCTTATGCTATGTGAATGAAGTTAGAAGTGTGTTAAGAAAACCACTGGAATCAGTACTGATTTCGTACAATGTTAATGGATTACAGATTAAGGATACGAGAGTAGTTTTTTAATGAGTTGCGTTGTTTGAGAATGGGTTAAAATGGTTTCGTGGGTTGACTCTGCTATGGCCACAAATTGGTCGTTAGAGCCTAAATATGATTTTAGTTTATAAGCTGTACTGTTTGGATTATCTGTGCTAACAACAACAACGGGACTTGGGGCTTTATGTATATCCTCTTCGGTGGGAAAGACAAATCCATTCACAGAGGGAAATGGGTAATAAAGTATATCAGTAAATCGGTCGCTAAAGTCACCACCGGCTGAGGCTGGATCAATCAGTAGGGTGAATTTTGGTCGATTAGTAGATGCTAAATGAGCCGCCACCCGGCCTCCCAGCGAGTAGCCGCAAACGACAATATCGGCTTCTCGATACCGATGCTTTAATGAATCGTAAACCGTTTGGGCATCACTATAGAAATTGGCTAAGCTGATGGTTCCTTTACTTTTTCCGTGTTGCCGATAATCAGTTACTAATACGTCATAACCAAATTGCAGAAAGGTTGGGGCCATTGCCCCCCAATTGGCTAATGTTCCCCCATTGCCTTTCCAGAAACAAACTACTCCTTTTGCTCTCGGTGCCTTGAAAAGTAAAGCGTTCAGTAGGCCGGCTCGTGGAGTTTGAAGATTCAGTTCTTCTATATTTTGTGAAAAGTTGTACTTAAAATCACTCGTTAGTGGTGTTGACCTATACCGGGCAGTCTGCTGATCTTTACCCGCATAAAGTATTAGATAGATACCAACATAACACAGCAAAGTTATCAAAAGCCCTACCCAGAGCCACCTAGTTCCTATTCTTTTGGCTGACATCCTACCACGAGTTGAATAGGCTCAAAACTAATGTGTTAGAAGATAATTGGTCAATTAATAAACGTTAAATTTTGCTGTTATATAAGTGCAAATATGCTAGCCTGGTAGTGTAGATATAGGCGTTGTGGACATTGAGAAGTGATCAATTCGGGGAAATTCGTCTTACTAAGCACGAACAAAAGTGCTCAAGCTTAAGCAGTCATTGATTTACTCTACGACGTTGCCAAATAGCTACTAAAACGAAAATGTCAGCCGGGAGAGCAAATATATAATTACCAGTCACAGCAATCATAATCACACATACGAGGCTAAGCGTAAGTAGGCCTAAATAATTAATTTTCATGATTGACAAAGATTTAGACGTTGTATAATCTCCTATATGTTAACTTTTTTTATTATTACAAAATACACAACCTTTTGTTACAATCTTACAACCCATTTATACACATATAAATAATTGATTATCAGGATCTTTTCGAAGTCCCTACGAGCGCACATTGATTATCAGCCACTTAAACTAAACTATAAGTGGCTGTTTTGTTTGCCTGTGGTTTCATGGATTAAGTGCCATTTAACCATTGGGTGGAACTTCTTTCCGTCGGCCGACAGGCCCGTCGATTTGACAAGATGAATAAAGCGCAGGTATCGGGTAAGTCCGCTTCCTATTCTATTTTGATCAATTTCTTTTGCTGATCGAAGCTGACAATATGGTCTTTTAGGAAGGCTACTCCCACATTGATTTGATGGGCCTTGTCCGAATAATACAGTTTCTGCCCTTTTACCCTAACGTCGCCCAGCACAAGTTCATCATGAACCACCGCTTCCTGTAGTACAAAGGGTGGAGTTGCCGGAGTAACTACTCGTTGGTTCGGTGTGTTGGTATACTCAAGGCCCGCCAGTGAGGCTGTCGGAAAAAGCAGGGATAGCGCCGAGCCTGTATCCAGATTGAATGTCAGGGAGCTTAAACCAACTTTGCCCAAGACCCTAAAGGCGTTTGTGTACTGAAGCACTCCCCTTGCCTGGGCATCTAAGTTAGCCCGCGACACGATCAACCGACGGCCAGGACCATCAATGGTTAAGAGGTAGCTGTAGAAGAAATCCCGGCCAAGTATTCCATCAATTGGTAGTTGTTTGGGAGCAACATTATAATCGGCTACTCTCAACTTAAGATTTGACTGTGTGATCTGCCCAACGCTAAGCTTAGCAACGCCAATCAGGAACCCCCGCTCACGGTGAGGGCCATCCGAGTTTTCCTCAAAGCCTACTATGTTTAAGCCAAGCTCTTTGGCTAACCGCTTATCAATGCGTCCGGGTCCGGAAACGTCTGAATCGAGCATGAAATTATACGGCCCGTGTCCATTGACCTGCACCTGGACATAGATCTGATTTTCACTGATAACAATCGGGATTTGTTGATCGATTTTCTGGCCGGCGGCTGCATAGCTAACCAGGCAAGCGAACACAAAAGCGCGTTTGATAAATACGCCTACAGGATTGGGAAGCATAGGAAGTCGATTAACTAATTTGGCTGGTTAATGCCGAAGGAACGTTCGCTGCCTGAGTAACGGCTAACGCTGCCGGTGCCTTGTCTGCGTAACAGGGTAAAAAAACAAGGCCTGCCGTTATTGTGTCGGCAAGATAGGTTACGAATGGCTGAGAACACATGAAAATTTGGCGACTGAAATTCCGGTTTAGCTCATAAAACCACCATAAACACTTTTTTTAGACCTGGATCACCTACTACGTCAATTACTCTTATTACCTTACTTAGCGAAAATCTGTTACCTGGCCTTGAACCGTTAAAGAGGGTAATGTACCAACTGAAGGACACATGGATGCGGACCCTGGGCGTACCACTTCTGGCATTGGGGGGACAGTGGGCCATGTATGGCTATACAAATGTTCCTTATCCTGATGATTGGCGAATTCCCTTCTTTTTCATGCTTGGCAGTGTGCTGGTATGGGAAAGTAATCGACGGGGAATTATCTTCTCCCGACGACGATACCCCGAACTGGCGCAAACGAAGCAGCGAGTGATGTACCAGCTTGGCTGGTTTATTGTATTTGCCAGTATTATTCGTATCACACAAACCTTATTTTACCAACTAATCGGGCTTTGGCATTCTGCTGAGATCTTTGCGTTTAATCCCTACTTTTTCAACACGCTTGTCTCGGTCGTTGGCACAATACAGATAGCAGCCGTTTACGAAGGCATTTATCTCTACCAGCGCTGGAAGGTGTCCTACACCGAAACGCAGGAATTAAAGAAAATAAACCTGCAAAGTCAGCTTGACTCGCTCAAAACGCAAATCAATCCTCATTTTCTCTTTAATAACCTCAACTCATTATCGGCCCTGATTACCACAGATGCCGATCAGGCCGAACGCTTTCTGGATGAGTTATCATCGGTGTATCGCTACTTACTTCAGCAAAACAACCGGGATCTTTGTCTACTCGCAGATGAGATTCAATTCATCAACGCGTATTTTCATTTGCTTAAGACCCGATATGGTGCGGCTATAGTGATGGAAAACCAGATTGAAGGCCAGTACCTGACCTACCAAATCCCTCCCCTGACACTTCAGTTGCTGGTTGAAAATGTTATTAAGCATAATATCATTTCGGCTGAGAGCCCGTTAACGATCCGGCTTTACACGAGCAACAAACGGTTGTACGTGGAGAATAATTTACAGAAAAAGAAGATTACCGTTGCTTCAAATCAGGTCGGTTTGCAGAACATTATGATGAAATATAAACTGCTTTATCATTCGGCGGTGGAGGTTCACTACGATGAGAAAAAGTTTCTGGTCATTATTCCCCTGATTCCACTGCCCGTGTAGGCGACGGGCGCCAAAATAGCCTTCCCGGCATTTCTATCTGTATCGGCACAAGATAACTTACAATGAGCTGAGTTCTGCTGGAATCCACGCCGGGCGGGTGTCGCCGTGTGGAATTGACTGCGTAGCTGACGACTAAGTCGGGAGAAGTATAGTCGCCCAGGCGCAACGCAGCGGGTAGTTGCAAGGCCGCTTCAGGACTTGCAGTGCTCCAGTCAAAACCTGCAACAATTCGCTGCTATCGCTTCGCCTGATCTGCAGGATCCTCTACGCAAGATTCAGTCCTTCGGTGAGCTACTCAAAAATGAGTATGCGGGCCAGTTAGTCGATGGCATCGATCATCCTGAATGGCCTGCCACTCCTACTGACCTGGGATGACTCAAACTTGCCAGTTTTTTACCCATAGATGACAGAGCAATTGCCCAAACACAGTGACCTTTGGTTCATCCAAAACGGATAAAAAACCAACTAAACAACTCCTCTTATCATCATGAAAACGTTCATCAAACCCCTGCTCGTTGCTGTGTCGGTCAGCCTGATTAGCCTCTCTACCTCAGTTGCTGACAACAACCCCATTGGCCGTCCTGCCGCTGTAGCTTCCTATAAAACGGGTCTGTATACCACGGCTGAGGGTAAACTTAATATTGCCCTGGATAAAGAAACGGGTGGATCTGTGGTGGTCCAACTCAAGAGCAGTAACGGCCGGGTGCTCTACTTTCAACGCATTGGCAAGAACCAGACTGTCTCCCGCATCCGCTTAGACGTGAGCGCGCTGGCGGATGGGGTCTACCAGGTGGAAATCTCCAACGGGGTAGAAACGACGACCCATGCCCTAACGCTGGCCACCCACCAGCCCAGCCTTTCCATTCGCCAGATCGCCCTTAACTAAGGTGAATAGGCGGTCAGGCTACTATGAACCATGTAGTGTAAAGTACGGCCAGCAATTTTCCGTATGATCCCGGTAGATAAGATTAGCCCCAGTTGGCAAAGCTTGTTTATCGGGATCATACGTACTTGCTTTTTAGCTAAACCGGCCAACCTTCTTCAATAAATTAGCAGACCTTTAGCCTGGCCACCTCTGCTTTAGTTTAGCACATTAGCTTCGGTTTCCTCTTAGCCCTGAATTGCCTCCACCTCTCTGCGCCTTCCCGTCGCCCATTTACCACCTCAAGCCCGACCCGTGCAAATCAACACGGGCCTACTACGGATCGACTTGATACAGCTTCTGCTGCCACTTAGCTGAAACGGTGGGTAGCTATTTTCAAGTATATAATTGGCTTATTTAACCGATTAACCATGTTCGATAACTACAATTTCGCTTATTTCACAAATTCCTTTCTTTTTTAACCATCTACTTACAAACTATGAAAAACAACTTACTCCTCTGCTCAATTGCGTGTATCTCACTGCTTCTGCAAGGCTGTGAAAAAACAAGTAGCTTTCAATCTGCTTCGCCGGTAGAAAACGCGGCTTCAGCCCGGCTGGCGGTCCAGCTTCCTGATTACGGTATGTACACGCTTTCCTGCGTGGCCGGTGGCAAATTCATGGAAGTGACGGGCAATCTGCTCTATAACGAGAAATTTGATGACCAGCGTAAACTCGTGCAAAATGCGGCTTCCGTTACAACGGGTGATACCGACGACTGGCAGCAATGGCACGTCATCTACAAAACGACCGTCGGCAGTACCAAGTATTACCACATTCGCAATGCCTTCAGCGGGAAACTTCTGGAAGTTCCCAACGCTACAACCGTCTCCGGCACCCAACTCCAGCAGGCGGCCGAATCGCCTTCTGTGGCCGACAAACAGCTTTGGCGGGTAGAACAGATTGGCGCCACCTATACCGGTCGGATTATCAACAAAGGCAATGGCCTGGCCATAACCAATGCGAACGCTTCGACCAGTAACGGTACGGCAATTACTCAGGAAACCGCCGGTACAGCCGACAAACAAAAATGGTTGTTTACGCCACAAACGGCCGATACCTACCGCGACGACGAGGTAGTGCGGTTCTTTAACCGCAATCAGAAATCACAAGGCTCTGTTGCCTTCGACGAGGGCACCAGCATACCCCTTACCTGGGGCGCCAACAAGGGTAAAGTGCTCTGGGTAACTCAGGACGCCTGGGACGGCAGTTCGCTGCAGGCCAATGGCAAATTCGACTGCCGGTATTTCTTTAGTTACGGAAACTCCATTCTGATTCAGCCATCGGCAACCAACTGGGACAACACCGCCACCCCCAACATGACAATCCCCAACAGCGCTCAGGGCCGCCCCAAACAGATTTGTAACATACAACCCAACAACACCTTTGCCTGGCCCGGTCCTGGTGTTGAACTAAACAACCTCGTGTATCTCCAGTGTGGCGAAGGACGGGGGTTAGAGGGTACCAATCAGTCGCTGTATGTCCTGACCCAGAGTGCTGGTACGCAGTGGTCAGCGACTCGTACTACGCCCGCCGGGATGAGCGGACAGTTTGCCATTGGCTATAGTAACGGTATGATAAAGGCTACTGATGGGTACGTTTATTCGTTTGGTTCGCACGGCACAGGTTTTGGCTATAGCTCGGACCTTCACGTAGCCCGCTTTCCGCAAAGCAACCCCCAATCCTGGACATTCTGGAACGGCTCGGCTTGGGTCAGCCGCCCGGTTACCGGCACTACAGCCCGCATAACCGATGGGTTAGCCAGCAGCTATGTGGAGTACCTGAATGGAAAATACATCCTGGTAACTATGGACCAGGGCTTCCTTTGTGATGCTACCCGCAACATCTATATCGCTACGGCCACCAGCCCAACGGGGCCGTTTACGGCTCGTAAAAAGGTGTATAGCATCAAAGAGTACCTGTATGGCAACTATGCCCGGTACTATACACCGGCCATTCACCCGCAGGCGGTTAACGGACGGAACGAGTTGCTGGTTACCTATTGCCTGAACTTCTCGGCCTGTGGGGTCGAAGATTGCGTAAACGGCTACCTTGACCCCTATTTTTATCGGGTCAAAGGGATTCGCGTCCCCTACTCAAAAATTGGAATCTAAGAGCGAAACGCAGCCGCAGTACCACCCAGAACCCGTAAGGCCCGACAAAATTAAATTTTGTCGGGCCTTATTGGTTCCTTTCCCTTCACAAATCAACCGTGAAGTACTACCTGTAACAACCAGTGGATGAGGCAAATTGAGGGCGAAGCAAAGCTACTTTTGGAATCATTAAGTTTGAATAATTCCATTAAGCTGAACAAAACACCAAAGTTCTGTCAGCCAATGAGCAGTAATACGTACTATAATTGGGAAATATACTGATTTGCCCACTCGGGTAATTACTACAGCAGAACAAAGGGAATTTTATAAGCCAAAAAAAGTCCCTGCTCATTGGTATATCTGGATCGCTGAAAAAGACCTGAATTAAACCCGATTGCCTACCATCATCTTAGTTTGGAGGTTGCTTATAGGCGGCTCAATGGGGTCTATACTATGCCTCAGCCCTATAACTGGTGTTAGTTTCCCGACTACTACTTAGCAGGCAGTCCCGATTAGCCAACTCCGGCATCTCCCTTTTGTGGTACCGGTCGGGATCGAACCGACGACTTCTGGTTTTTCAGACCAGTACTCTGCCCTGAGTGATTCTATTCAGAGGCCTCTCCGGAGCCGATGGGTACCCGCCTGGCTTCGCGTACCTGCCTTTAGGACCAATTAAAGATTTTTCACAAGTCAAACCCTCTACGCGCATTACGCGCGTAGATCGAACCAATCCACAGTTTAACTAAAACCCAATGCTTACTCAAAACACCACACCATTAACATCTACGGACCTTGACGGCATGACCCTTGAGGCCCGGATTGAGTTGCTGTTAACTACCACCTCGACGGCCGATATCGACCTGCTGGAATCACGCTATCATTATTGTCTCAACAAACAGCCTCTCTTCCGAAAGTCGCTGTATGAGGTAGCCCGCCAGAATGCCCGCTACCAGCGTGCGCTCGCTCC
The DNA here is from genome assembly GCF_054781775.1 of Spirosoma areae. Lineage (NCBI taxonomy): Bacteria > Pseudomonadati > Bacteroidota > Cytophagia > Cytophagales > Cytophagaceae > Spirosoma > Spirosoma areae. The sequence goes on from NZ_BAAGTT010000040.1 coordinate 284,944, forward strand.
GGATGAGCCATTGCCCGTTATTAACGTTCATTTGCTCACGATGCCCGATGCGTTAGCGCTGCTCAGGGAAACCAACGATACGCAGGTAGTGGATACCATCGACCTATGGACGGAGGGCCGGCCGAAAAAGCTGCCCGAGTTCCGGGTTGGTCTGTTTGAGATTGCCCGGCAGGGTGTGGCCTACCGACTGGCTGCTCTGGAAGGAGCGCAGGTAGCTGTTTAGTGTGCGAATTAGTTAAATAAACCTGGCCCTCTTGCTTTTATGTAGCCAGTAGGACCGGGTTTTATATTGGGGCAGATTTGAAATCGCACCCTTACCCTCGGCTTCAGGGCCTCGCTCAGCGAGCTGAAGGGGCTGAAAGAAGCGATGTGAGTTGCTGCTTTTGAATAGACTTCACGTCCTCGTAGCAGGCAGGCCCCTTTTCATCCGAATCTCAGTCTGGCGGTGTCTCGTTCGATACCGCAGAAACACATTGATTGGAAATCGGCGGTAGGAGTAAAAACCTATAAATGAATGGTAGAGCGATTTGATAACGTTTCTAAGACTTGCCCATACCGTGTGAGAACTATTGAGTTTCGTGCTGAAAGCATGTGCCAGTTCAATCAAAATAACGATTGAGGCACTTTTAGCGTCTGTCTGAATCAGTTCAACGTAATGTTCCTGAGGAAAGTTACTCGTTCGGTCGTACAGTCGCCACCAGGGTGACGGGAATTTGACAACAAAAACGCCATCAACAAAAGTCAATTTTTTCCCTTTCTCAACAATTCGCTGCAGATACTCGACATCAATGGGGATGTATGGGGATTCAGACGGGGAAATCCATTCGCCACAATCAGCCGCGACTTCTTTTTTGAACAACCAGCTTGACGGTGGAATGTGGGCTTGAGAGGTGGCAAAAGCCTTTTCGGAAAAATCCTGTTTTTGTCCCGACACGACATGGTTTCCATCTGAACTTAGCAAAACAGTCAGGCAATACACAAAGTCAGCTTTATCGCGCTCAAGTGCCTCGACCAACACGCGCAGATGACCCGGAAGCCAAAGGTCGTCGTGGCCCAGAAACGCAATATACATTCCGCTGGCCCGTCTGACTCCCTCATTATTGGGAATGGACTGTGAACCGGAGTTTTGAGGGAGATTGACCCAATGGAGTCTGTCGTCGGCAAACGATGCAACCACTTCGGGGCTATTGTCTGTGCAGCCATCGCCCACAATCCAGACGTCAAAATCGGAGTATTCCTGCAAGAGTACACTCCGAATGGCCGTTTTTAGGGTTTTTGCACTGTTATAGGTAGCAATAACTACCGAGACAGTGGGGAATTTCGTTACCATGTTACCCGTTTTGGTTAAGGGTTCAGGTATTCATTTCTATACGGTATTATGTCATTATTCAACGGCAACCGGTATTTATCGGGGTCTTCGTGGTTGAAGGGTTTCGTGGGCATATTGACAAAATTCGCGTCAACATTTCCGACGTTAAATAAGAGATGCCAAACCCCGGCCGGAATAGAAATCAAAGCCCGGTTGTTGGTTCCGAATACAAATTCATTTAATTGTTGATAGGTCGGAGAGTTCTCTCGGCCATCGTATAATACCATCTTGATTTCACCAAGTTCAAAGAAAAGACGGTCGTCCTGGCATTTGTGGCAGACCCACCCTTTATACTGACGAGGTCTGATGCTAACGTTATAGACATAGACCAGTGGCTCGTCGTGAAAGCCCCATCTGAGATCATACATTTCACAAATACTACCTCTTTCATCTGCGATGGTGTTTAGCTTTCGGATGTTCACTCCATCAATTATTTTCTGAATGGATTCCCCGTTGGTGTGGACTGTCTTGTTGTCTTTAATCATTGTAATGGTAGGCTTCGTTTCTGTAAATAGTTGAAAATCAGCACAACCGGGCCGCCCGGCGGCCCGGTTACTAAAAGAAGCCCTAATTGGGTACTTAGTCAATAAGGGCGAGTGGCCAGCCGATCATAAAGTTTAAGTGAAATTCACCTTCCGTTGCTCTAATGGTGTACGATATTCCGCCTTGTATCTAAGGAACCATTCGGATATCTGCCAAATTATCTAAACGCTCACTAATACTCCTATTCCTGCATATCTAAAGACAACCGATTTACAGCCGCCCGCTTTTGCTCGTTGACAATCTTGGCGTATACCTGAGTAGTCGCTAAATCCTGGTGGTCAGGGAGTTTGGAGACTGTATAGATATCCGTGCCGTGTTGAAGTTGCAGCGTAGCGAAGGTGTGCCGGAACGCATGGAACGTAATCGGGCGGGTTATACCGGCGCGGGTTGCCCACAGTTGCAGCTTACAGTTCTGGTGTGACAAATACAAAAGGTTTGGGAATACTTTGCCATCAGCTAACCGTTCGCCCAACAGGGCGCGTGCCTGGGCGCTAAGGGGCATGGTTTCAGCTCCTTCCGTTTTCTCCTGCGTAAAACGTATAGATGGACCGTTCTCATCGTCCTACACCTCAGCCCAAACCAATTTCTCAACGTCACCTTATCGTAAGCCCGTGAGGGCCGTAAACAGTCCGGCCCGTTTCAATTCGGGTATATCGCCATCAGCCTTTGCCAGCGCTTGTAGTCCAGCCAGGCTTAAGAATTCACGTTGGGTTTGTTTCGGCCTGAATGGCTTTACGTTTTCCCCTGGGTTACTCGATAGTACTCCATCCTGAACAGCACGCTTTAGAGCGGTTTTAAAAATGATGTAGTAGCCTACTACCGTGTTATGAGAAAGCGTCTGGTTATGGAGCCGCTGCGTATTGAGATTCCTGGCGGTTGACAGGTATTTCTTGAACTGTCGACAGAATCCTTCCGTAACGGCATCAGCGGGCAATTTACCGTTACAGAAACTAACTATGCAGGTGGTAGACACACAGCCGGTTGGCACGGGTCCCGGCGCGTCGATTTACCAGTATCTGGGTGCTGAATGAGCGGGTAAAAGTCTAAATAGAGGCATTTACGGTCATCACTGATTGGTTTTCACGTAGGGTTACTTTCATAATTTGTACCTCGTTTCTCACTTATCCATCAGGTACAAGCGATTTTGACGATAGAATACACGAAAGGTACAAACAGAAACCAAAAAATCACATAACAAACATCTAATAAATACCATGCTCACTAACAAAAAAGCCCCGTATAGGGGCTGATTTGATACTTTATCAAGTAATCGTTTTTTGTACACGTATCAGCGGTACTTATCCATGAAAGAAATCCTTCATTTTGTCGAAAAATCCTTTCTCGTTCTTATTCGGTTTGGGCTGGAAGTTGGGTGAGTTGCGTAACTTTTCCAGGATGTTTCGCTCGTCTACCGAAAGCGCCCTGGGTGTCCAAACGTTGACGTGAACAATTTCGTCGCCCCGCCCGTAGCCGTTGAGTTCTTTAATACCTTTGCCTTTCAGCCGCAGCATTTTGCCGCTCTGCGTGCCGGGTTCGAGTGTAATTCGGGCCTTGCCGTCAATGGTGGGCACTTCCACACTCGTGCCAATGGCCGCATCCACGAAGTTAACGTAGAGGTCGAACACCACATTGTTGCCGTCGCGTTTAAGATCGGCATCTTCTTCCTCTTCAATTACGATGAGCAAATCACCTGCAACGCCACCGCGCGGGGGTACGTTGCCCTTGCTGCCCACCGATAATTGAATACCCTCAGCCACGCCCGCCGGAATTTTGATGGGGATAACGTCTTCCTGCAAGACCCGCCCTTCGCCAAAACAGGCATCGCAGCGGTCGGTCACCAGTTTGCCCTCGCCATTACAGGTCGGGCAGGTGCTGGTCGAGACCATCTGGCCGAGCATCGTGTTCACCACTTTGCGGGTCTGGCCCGTGCCCTGACAGGTTGAGCAGGTTTGCACGGCGGTTCCGTTTTTAGACCCGTTGCCTCCGCAGGTAGTGCAGGAAACATGCCGTTTAACTTTGATTTTTTTCTCAACGCCGTTGGCAACTTCCTGCAAATTCAGTTTCAGTTTGATACGCAGGTCAGAGCCGCGCCGAACGCGCTGCCGCCCACCGCCACCATTCTGGCCCCGGAAGAAACCCCCGAAGGGTGAATCGTCGCCGAAGACGTCGCCAAACTGGCTGAAAATATCTTCCATCGTCGGCCCACCGGCGCCATAGCCACCGGCCGCCCCGCCCATGCCGGCATGACCGAACTGGTCATAACGAGCCTTTTTCTGCGGGTCGTTCAGCACGTCGTATGCTTCGGCGGCTTCCTTAAATTTCTCTTCAGCGGTGGGATCGTCGGGGTTCTTATCGGGATGGTATTTAATGGCCATCTTGCGATAGGCTTTCTTTAAATCCTCTGCCGAGACGTTCTTGTCAACGCCCAGAATTTCGTAATAATCGCGCTTCGTTGCCATTCATTTGGGAATGTATAATGAATAATGTACAATGCAGAATGCCGCCCATTTCTGAACGCATTATACATTGTGCGTTATTCATTATACATTAATTATGCTCCTACAATCACTTTTGCAAACCGAATGACTTTGTCATTCAGGTAATATCCTTTCTCGATTTCGTCAATGACTTTGCCTTTCAGGTCGTCGCTGGGGGCCGGAAACTGCGTAACGGATTCGTGCAAATCAGCATTGAACGGTTCGCCTTTGGCGGTCATCGGCTTTAAACCCCTGCCTTCCAACGTTTTGGCTAACTTGGTGTAAATCAAGGAAACACCTTCTTTCAGCGCCGTTACGTCGTTGGTATTCTCAATGGACTGCATAGCCCGCTCAAAATCGTCGACCACCGGAATCAGCGCTTGCAGCAACCCCTCGTTAGCATTACCGATTAGGTCAAGTTTTTCCTTAGCTGTACGCCGACGATGGTTTTCGAAATCAGCGTATAAACGGAGGTATTTATCTTTCAGTTCAGCTAATTCACGCGTTGTTTTATCCGGCTCCTGTGTGCCGGTTGTATCATCAGCCTCTTCTGTCAGAGTATCATTCACACCTTCGTCAGACTCTCCACCGTTGATGGTTACGGCCTCTTCGCTTGTCAGGTTGTCAGGTTGTTGCGTATCGGTAGACGCTTGTTCGTCCAAAATGTCTTTATTTTCCATTACTGAGTTTCTATTTCGCTTCCAGAAATTCATAGGCAAAGATGGTCAAAAGCCCGGCCAAAACCGCATTTCCTGCCAACTTGACACGAAGCTGGAACGGCTCCGGCAGCCCGACGAAACGTCGGTCCGGCAGGATTTATATGATTTTAATGATTCACAGGATTTAAAAATTCGCTGAAATCGTTCTTGTTCACAGCAACCAACGTCTCTTGATTTTAGGCTTCCTTCTTAATTCTTCTCTGATTAATGCACGCACCCGCCCACCACTATACCCAACTCATCAAAACTAAAGCTACGGCATTAGGCTTTGATTTTTGCGGTGTGGCAAAGGCGGATTTTCTGGACGATGAAGCCCCGCGTTTGGAAACCTGGCTCAAAAACGGGATGCACGGGCAGATGAATTACATGGCCAATCACTTCGATAAGCGGCTCGACCCTCGCCTGCTGGTCGATGATGCCAAGTCGGTTATTACAGTGCTTCTCAACTATTACCCCGAACAGACTTTACCCGAAGGAGAAACCGGCTATAAACTCTCAAAGTACGCTTACGGCACTGATTATCATTTTGTTATAAAAGACAAATTAAAACAGCTACTGGCCTGCATTCACGATGAGATTGGCGAAGTTGGCGGACGGGCGTTTGTCGATTCGGCACCGGTCATGGATAAAGCCTGGGCCAAACGTGCTGGGCTTGGCTGGGTGGGTAAGCATACGAACCTGATTAACCGCGAAATGGGGTCGTTTTTCTTCATTGGCGAGTTGATTCTCGACCTCGAACTGGAACCCGACGGCCCCATTGCCGACTATTGCGGCACGTGCACCCGCTGCATCGACGCCTGCCCAACCGATGCCATTGTGGACCCGTATGTGGTGGATGGCAGCAAGTGCATTTCTTATTTCACAATTGAACTCAAAGAAGCCATCCCCGATGATGTTCGCGGAAAATTTGACAACTGGATTTTCGGCTGCGACATCTGCCAGGATGTCTGCCCCTGGAACCGATTTGCCCGCCCCCATCAAACGCCCGCTTTCGACCCACATCCCGAATTAGCCGCGTTTACCAGGTCTGACTGGGAGGAAATTACCGAAGATGTTTTCCAGGAAATCTTTCGCCGGTCGGCGGTGAAACGCACGAAATTAGCCGGATTGAAACGGAACGTTGCCTTTAATCAGCCTGATTCAGGCAAAGGGAGCGGGGATGACACGGATTGAGCGGGTAAACACAGATTTTTTATCAGCATTTACCCGCTCAATCCGTGTTCTCTTTTGTATAAAATCGCCCCAACACCTCCCCTACTCGCCAGACCTCCTCAAACGTATTGTATAAGGGCGTGGGGGCCAGCCGGATGCAATCAGGTTCGCGCCAGTCGCCAATGATACCCTGCTCGGTGAGGTATGTGTACAATGCGTTGCCATTTTTGCGAACCAACAGCGATAGTTGACAACCGCGCTGGTTTGGGTCGTCGGGCGTCAGGAGTTGAATCTCGTGGAAAGGAGCCAGAACATGCTCCAGAAAGCCCGTCAGTTGCTCGCTTTTTTGCCGAAGGGCAGCCACACCCGCTTCGGCCGTGATAGTCAGCGCGGCCCGGTGCAGGGCCAGCGCCAAAATAGGTGGGGTGCTAACCTGCCAGCCGTCGGCACCCGGTGCGGGCAAAAAACCGGGCGTCATCTCAAACCGTTTATCTTCCCGATAGCCCCACCAACCGGCAAGTCTGGGCAGATTCTGGTCGTGGTGTCTCTGATGCACAAACACGCCCGACACGGCGCCGGGGCCTCCGTTCAGGTATTTGTAGGAACACCACGTAGCAAAATCGACGCCCCAGTCGTGGAGCCGAAGTGGGATATTACCGATGGCATGAGCCAAATCGAAACCAATGAGAATACCGTGTTGCCGGGCCGTTTCGGCAATGGCAGCCATGTTATACACCTGCCCGGTGTAGTAATTCAGACCACTCATCCAGACAATAGCCAGCGAATCGGCATGTTCGGCAATGGCGTTCTGAATATCGGTTGTGTGAATCAGAGCGTCATTGGAGCGTGGGCCAATTTCAATGATGGCCGTAGCGGGTTGTAAGCCATGATGTTTCACATGAGTTTCCAGCGCGTACTGGTCTGATGGAAAATCGCCGTTGATGGTCAGAATCTTGAATTTTTTCTCATCAGGCGAATTCACCGCACTGGCGGAGGTGTCGGAACGCCGAGTTGGGCTTTCCGACCGGCCGGGCCGGTAAAATGAGGCCAGCAGCAGGTGCAGATTAACCGTTAGCGCGTTCATTGGGCAAACCTCCGACAACTGCGCGCCGACAATTTGCGACAGGGCAGATTTGCAGGTGTTATGATAGCCCAGCCACGTTTGGTCGGCGCCTTCGGCCTCCAGATCGCCGGACGTTTCAAACCAGCCCTCAACGCCTAAACTCTGCCAGGTGTTCAGTTCTCGTTCTACCGCAGCGCGTGCTGTTTTAGGTTGTAATCCCAGTGAGTTTCCGCACAGATAGGTCATCGGTTTTCCCTCGCGCCGGGGAATGTGGAACCGCTCGCGAAACGACCGAAGCGGGTCGGTTTGGTCGAGGTGCTGAGCGAAGGCAAGGGAGTTTTCGTAAGTCATTTATGCTGTTTTAGAAGCCAGTCGAAAATGGCGGTATCTTCATACAGATATTGAATGCTATGCCCTTCTTTTTCCAGGCGGGTAAACTTTACCTGCCCCTTGCAGTTTTCTAACCGCTTTACCAGGCGCTCTGTTTCGGAGATTGGGATTATCGCGTCGGCCGTTCCGTGAAATGTCCAGATGGGTACCTGTTTAAGTCGGCAAATCTGGGTAGAATCATCGCAGCCACCACATAAGGGCACCACAGCCGCAAATTTATCGGGGTGATCGACAGCGGTTTGCCAGGAACCATACCCACCTAGGCTGATGCCGGTTAGATACACTCGTTTGGCATCGACCCGGTAGTTGGTTGCCAGGTCAGTATAGAGACTGTCAAGCCAATTATCGGTTGACCAGCTTTTTCCCACCGGGCACTGCGGAGACGCAATAATGAACGGAAAATGATGGCCTTTGTCGACCAGGTAGGGTAAGCCATAGGTTTTGAGTTTCGTCAAATCCTGCCCTCGCTGCGACCCGCCATGCAGATAAATCACCAACGGGTAGGCTGCGCTTCCCCGCTTGTAGTCTTTAGGGAGGTACAGCAGATAATCGTATTTTTCACGACTTTTCAGAGTGCCCTGCGCGTACGTTTTCAACGATAACGGCAGAAATAAAGAGCAGACAAGGGAAAAGATGAGTAGCGGTCGCATCGGTCGATAATAGAATTCACAAAGATTGGCAAATCTTGCTTTCCATTCTAAAAATCATCAAACGAACCGATCACTGACGATATATCCATCAGAGCGGGGAGACGAATGAGTCGAATTGGGTAATCAACAAAAACCAGCTAAAATCAGGATGCGAAACGGCCCGGAATTTTCTGATTCCGGGCCGTTTCGCATCCTGAAACTATCTCTCTACTGATGGTCCATGCCACCACCTTTCTTGCAGCAACTGGGCAATTTGTTATAGCCTGCGGGGTCGGCGGCTACTTCCTCAGCGTCGTAGCCGGTCTTGCTGATGTTGGCTTTCAATTTGGCTATGTCCGTTTTGGCCGGGTTGTATTTGATGGTGACGACTTTAGTTTTTACATCTAAGTCTGCTTCCTTCACGCCCTTCTCAAAAGCCAGGTTTCGCTCAATGCGAGCTTTGCACATGCCACAAATGGCGGATGTCTTAATCTTTACTTCTTTCTCTTTATCGTCGCCGACAGGTGCGCTGGCAAAAAGGGTACCAACAAGCAGCAGCGAGGTTAAGGCCGTTAGAAACAGGTTACGTAACATGGTTTTGGTTGGTTTACAGCGAATTGATAACGAATAGTAGCTAAAAAAGGTGCCCGGCATCGCGGTATATACTCCTTAGGAATGTCATTTAGTGATGCATTTGCTTTATTTGGCTGTGGCCCGAATGATTCATGTTCCGCATGGTCATCAGGCTGGGCGATAAACGAAGGTAAATTTGCCCGGAAACAGGCATTTTCCCATAGAGTCCCTGCAAATATTTTTCCGGCATACTTCCTGTGATCTGGACACCCAAGACCAAATCTGTAGTATAGGTTTGTGCAAGCCGGTAGTTCATACCGAGTGTTAGGTTGTTGATTGTCATTAGTCTATGGTCATGTTCGGGGCCGAACCCCGGGTCAATTCCAATAGCTAACTCTTCCAGCGATTTCATGACGTTCTCGTATCGGCCATAAAAAGCGGCCCGGTTCATCTGCAAACTACTTTCGGCCAGAAACGAATTCTCGTCTTCACCGTCGTGGGGGCTGTTGCGCCCCCAGACAAAGGCTGAGGTTACATACCGGGCTGTTCCCAGCCCTTTATTATGCAAAATGGATGCCGTTGTGCGCGTGGTGTTTTCGCCGGGATGCGCTGCTTCAGGGTCGGTCAGGAATCCCTGCGAAAACTGCAGGGCCAGCGATGGCGCGGGATTAATGGAAAGCCGATAAGAGTAACTGTCAAATTTGGGTTTGTCGAAATTATACCGATTTTCGTCAGGTTCACGGCCTTTAAATGTCGATCCTTCCAGTTTGACCCATTTGTATCGGAAGCCAGCGGTGGCCACGCCAAACAAAATGTGCGATGCATCCTGCCAATGATGACCCAGGGGTGCATCAGGATTATTGAACGATGAAATCCGGTGCATGAACGCGGGTGGCCCCAGGGCGGGTTCGCCGGGGTAGCCCACATAGCCATACAACTCAATGTCTTTGCTGAAGGCGTGGCTATAGCTTACCGACAGTTCTGAAACCAGGTCGTGCGGGTGCTGTTTGTCGATAAGCGGCTGGCCTTTGTAGGTTTCGCCGGTTTGAAAAAGCAGCGGATAACCACCGTTTCCCACCGTCAGCGGGTCGAGGGAGAGCATGGCCCGCACCTGAAACAAGCCCCGTTTTCCAACCTTACGCTGGGCCATGCCCATAAACCAGTTGGGGGCACCCAACTGACTGCCTTGCCCCCGCTTATCCTCATTCCCTGTATTTTGACTGGTGTAGCGCAGGTAGATGGCATAGTGCAGCATGTAACTCCAGCCGTTGGGGGTTGGCTGACTCATGTAGGCATACATGGGCGTATTGTCGGGATGCCACGACGTACCGGAACCATTTCGGTTCATCGACAGATTTCGGGAGAGCGAGTGCGTCATGCCCATCGTGTGGTCCATCGTCAGGCCGTAGTTGGCCATAGGCCTGTTGCCCATCGAATCGCCCCTGTTCATTCCGTTGTGCCCGCCCATATCCATACCGCTGTGCATCGAATGATCCACGGGCCTGGTTGTATCGGCTTTTGGCTTGCTGACGGGCTTATCAGTGGCAGGCATTGACCCAGTGGCATGATGCTGGTGCTGGGCAGTAACTACACCTGCCAGGCTGCTCATGAGCAGCATGAAAAGAAATCGGTTCATTCCGTTGTCATTCGTTTATAGTAAGCGGTTTCAGGGAATAACCTCCGCCCGAATTGTGCCCTCCTGTTCCCAAACGCACACTATATGGTCGCTGGATAGCCGCGTCAGTTTAGGGTAGGCTCCTGACCCAATAGAGGTTGGCCGGGTGTGGTCAGGTGTACGCATCCAAACCTGTCCGTCTTGCTGAAAGACGATGTAATCGCCTTTTGCGGTCGTAGCAATCTTCGCATTTTTCCCGGTGGCAATTTCTGTTTCAGGCTGTCCGGACCGCGCGAAAAATAGTTTGTCATTTCGTCGCCAAACGGTCGAAATCAAGCCGTCTGGCGTCATCCATACGCCACCTCCATCCATAGGGCAGGCGTTTAATTTCCAGGTTCCTTCCCCTATTTTTTGGGCTTCCCCAAATGTCAGGCCGCCATCCGCCGATTTTAGCAGGTGCATATCCCGCGAACCATTCAGAAAATTGCGAAACATAATGACAACCTGCCTGCCCTGGCTAACCGCCGAAAGCTGGCAGCATTCGCAAACGGTACCGTCAGGTGATTGATACAGTACCTCGTTGGCAGACCACGTCCGGCCTGCATCGGTTGAGCGTGCGCCCACAAGCTTATTGCGTTTGTTGCCCCGCAGATCGAGCCAAACGGCGTTATAAACCGAATCTCCTCCAGCCGTCAAGGCAACAAAACCTTCTTTGGCAATGTCAGCGACATCAGTTACGCGCACTCGTTTCTGCCACCGGCTGGTAGTCCGCATCAGGGTGTAGGCCCACACGTTACCGGCCTTATCCAGGGCCGCAATGACTACAGATTGCCCGGTAGCGGAAATTTGTGGCCCGCGTGATGCGCCGATGTGCAACCCCGGCAGGCTATCCACCCGAACAGGCTTATCAAACCGTTTCCCATCCGGCGAAGTCGTGTAAAAAACAAGGTCTCCCTGCCCATATACAACATGAACGCGCCCGACTGGGTCGGTAGCTATTGACGGATGGATGCCCTTACCTATCTCGCTGCTGCCGGGCGGTTCCGGACCGGCCAGCCAGTTAATTACAAACAAAAGAAGAAGTGCAGGGGAGATCATGTTGATTGGTTTAGTTACGCATTTGCCGACATTGACCGGCATTCATCGGCACACTTACGACATGCTTCGGCGCAGGCTTTGCAATGAGCGTGGTGATCCGCGTGCTTTTCGCATTCCTTGGCACAAACCTCACAGACTTCGGCGCATAAAACCATAAAATCGCGCGAAAAAGCCGAACCCCGGGCATCTAACCAACCGCAGAGCGTGCAGACATCGGCGCAGTCGCGGCAGAGTTTAATGCAGGCCGTCATAGCATGGCCCTTCCCGTCTTTGTCGCCCATGTCCAGGCAGGCCGTGGCGCATCGTTCGCAGGCTTCCGCACACTCGAAACAGGTATCGACGTGGCTGTGACTATGTTGCATGGTTTCCATCAGAGCAATTGAATTTAGGCATAGCTGACCACCCTTGGTCTGTCAGGATAACTACGCATGGCCAATAGGGTTTTTACATAATTATGGGTTCGATTGATCACTACACGCCCTGAGATTACGCGTGTTCAAAGAGGGCATCGAGACTTTTTTCAAGGTCAGCAATCGACACAAAGATGTTTTCTTCTAACTCGCGGTTATTGTCGTCCATCTTAATATGGTGATGATAAGCCGAATAGCTCATTTGCATCAATTGCGATAAGTACAGGAAATGCTCAACAACATACGTAGATGAGAATAATTCAAAGAGATGCGTGCCGGGTTCGCACCAGATAATATTGGTAAACGAAGCGCCATGTGGCCCTATAATGAATGACGCATTTTTATAGATTGTCACCTGCTCGGTAACCGACCTGGGCTTATCGTCGATGATCAGAAAATCGTATTTTTTCAGTAACGTAATCAGCGCTTCTTCATTCACCACCCGGCGACGACCCGACCGGCTGATGTAGATGCGGTTGCGTTGCGTTCGCTGAGGCTGCAGCTTCGTTTCTACCTGCTTTTTCAGGGCTGTTATATCCGTCGGATTCGGGTAAAACCAATGCCCGCTATTGCCCAGTATGGCCCGACTGAATCGAATATCATGCAGCCGACTGTCGAAAACGCGGTCTGGCTCAACGCCAATTAACGATAAATAATCCTGCTCATAAGCCGTGTTAAAGAGAGGATAAGCCACAACGACTTTGGCAAACTCAGCTTCGGGCATCGACTCTTTGATGCGGCATAATTTAGCAGCCACCAGAATAACAAAGTCGTAATAACCGCCGAAGGCAACTCCATCCAGATAATGACTCCAGGGCGCAATAACAATGTCCCGTTCGCTGCGAATTCGCTTTTTTGTGTTTAGAAAATTCTTCGCTACATGGTGGCTATCGTAATCTGTGCAAAAAACGTTGTTGTCCGTCAGGATACCTCCATACGGCAGTTGACGGGCTCTTCGGGCACCGGGTTCATAGTTCCAGACATAGCTTCGGTGCGTAACAGCAACGGTTTGCCTGAAAATAAGCGTAGTAGGGTTAGCCTCATTTGGTACGATAGGCAGTAAACTACGCACCTCCGGGTGGTCGGCTATCTGATAGCCATTCAGATACGCTTCTGTCTGGTCCTTCGTCAATAAGGTAAGGCGGCATGCTTTCAGCAATAGCCCGGTCAGTTTCCTCAGCATGAGTTTAACCGAATTTACCATACACTTTAGTTTACCTTTTATCACTATTGAGACTTTCGTGGGCAAAAAATGTGACAGCGCCGATCACTTTTTCGCTGGTTCACCTTTGATACGGTCTAAGCTGTATCGTTCCACCCGGTCGGCCTTTCTAAACTGCCCCGGCGTTTGGCCGGTAACCTGCCTGAATTGGTTCGATAGATGCTGAACACTGCTGTAGCTCAATCGCCAGGCAATTTCACTTAGCGTCAGTTCGTCGTAGCGCAGCCATTCTTTCACTTTTTCGATTTTGAGCGCGATGATGTATTTCTCCAGCGTGTGGCCTTCGCTGACCGAAAAAAGCCCGCTCAGGTATGAATACTCGTAGCCTAACTTTCGCTCAAGAAACGTCGAATAGTTTTCGACAGGCAACCGCTCTCCTTTCAGGTACTGAATTTCGTTAATGAGCAATACTTTCATGTGTTCGACCAGCGATTGTTTTTTATCATCAACCAAATCGAACCCATTCGCCTGCAGCCTCTGCCGAACCTCGTTTAGCGAGACCCCGGCTGGCAATTCATCAACGTCCACCTCCCCCAGGTCAACCCGGCTCACGGTCAGGCCCAGTTGTTCAAGTTCGTCGCGCACAACCCGCCTGCAGCGGTCACACACCATGTTTCGGATGATCAGAATCATAAGTCGGCCGGTTTAAATCGAAACCCTGCATACACCATCCGGCCCGTAACAGGCCCCCACGTTTGAGTACCCGCATCGAAGTCAGGACCAAACGGGTTGGCAGCGGCCAGAATCGGGTTACTTTGCCGGAAACCCGTCAGGTTTTCGCCACCCAGATAAATTTCCCAGCCGCTTCGAAACGCCCGGCTTATCTGGGCATTAAGATTATAAAAACCTGGCGAATAGGTTATCGGCACATAAGGAGGTTGTTCGTAGTTGGCACCTTCGCGCAGGTACGGGATCCGTCGGGGGCCGTTCCATTGAAGTGTCGCATCAACCTTCCATCTATCGAAGGGGAGCGCGTAGCCAACATTTAGCAGGACCCGGTCACGGGAAATCATCATTCGGGGCAACAGCACCGTATCGCCGGAGGGAACGCTCATGCTTTGCCGCACATCGAAGAGCCTGTAGGCCAGTTTTACCTCCATTCGTTTTATGGGCTGGTAATTCAGTTCAGCCTGAAAACTGTTGGCAAATGATTTACCGTATAGATTATGGAAATGTAATTCACGGGGATGCTCCAGATCAACCATGAGTTGCTCGCGAAAGTCAGTACGGTAATAGTCTACGCTCAGCGATGCTTTTCGGCCTGCCAGCATAAAATCATTGGTCAGGCTCAATCCATAGTTCCACGAGACTTCGGGGCGTAGCGCAGCATCGTTGATAATAGCCCGTGAACTCACTAAATACCCGAAATTTTCGGCAAGCAGGTTCGGCACCCGAAAGCCCCGCCCCGCCGATGCCCGTAGGGAAAGATTCGGGCTGGGGCTGTATTTGAGATGGGCTCGGGGGGTCCATTGTACTCCAAACAGGTTATGATAATCGAACCGACCACCCAGCACCAGCGTCAGTTTTTCGGGATAGGTGTAGGTGTATTCCAGAAAAGCGCCCGGCACCGACTCCGTGCGGGCGGTGTTGATGGCCCGGTAGTTTTCGTGGTAATCGTCCAGCAGGTAACTCAGCCCCGCTTTAAAACTGTTGTTGGTGGTGCCAATAATACTCTGGTAAATCAGGTTGGCATAAAATGATTGCTGCCGGCCGTCGTAGGGAGCAAAACCGAAGCGGGCCGTTTGCTCATGGTGAACACCGCTCAGAATCAGACCCAGTCCTTTATAGGGCTTTTCGGGGTAAAGCCGGGCGGTTTTTGAGAAGAACTCCAGCCGCTTGGTGGTGTTCAGAAAGCTGTATCGCGACGTGCCGAAACGCGCCAGTTGCCCCCCATCCCGGTCTTCGTAAAGCGCCTTCACGCCCACCTGCGCCATAAACCGTTCGCTGGTGTATTTGTACCGGTTAATGGCGTTCACCTGCGTATAAAGCGGCAAATCCCGAAACCCATCGGCATTCTGGTCAATCTCCGAACGCAGCGTGCTGGCGTGGCCCAATACGCCAACACTCCACTTTTTGCTCAGTGACTTCGACCAGTTGGCATTGCCTTCGAGCCGCCCGAAACTGTTGACATAGCCGTTTAGGAAAAGCTTGTTTTTAGCCGGTCCGGCGTCCTGGTCTGGTTTTTGGAGTTCAACGTTCACCTGCCCGCTCATGGACTCATAGCCGTTCACAACCGACCCCGCCCCCTTGCCTACGTCGATGCTGGTAATCCAGGTGCCGGGAATGTAGTTCAGGCCGAAGGTGGTAGCCAGCCCCCGCACGGTCGGGATGTTTTCAACGTTGGTTTGCACGTATTGACCACCCAGCCCCAGGAACTGGATCTGCTTAGCCCCCGTAACGGCGTCGCTGTAGGACACGCTGACGGATGCATTCGTCTCAAAACTCTCCGACAGATTACAGCAGGCTGCTTTCGCCAGGGTTCGCTGCGTAATCAATTCGGTCTGAATGGGGTTGAGCCGGTCAATCTGTCCTGGCGAACCAGAAACGGTCACCTCCTGCAGGGTTCGTTCGCTGCGAAGGGTTATGGTCAGTTCAGCCACCAGAGTCAATACCGTCAGCGTGTCAGTCTGGTAGCCGACATAGCTGGTCACTAATTTGGTAGTCGATGGTGAACTGGGTAGCTGAAATCGGCCGGTTGAGTCGGTAACGGTGCCGATGGAGGTACCCGCCCAGCGAATTGTCGCTCCAGCCAGAGGAATTCGTTTACCGTTGACGGCTTCGCCGACACGACCCCGAACAACGCGTTGGGGAGCGGCCTCGACCGCCGATTGGGTTGAGTCGGATTGTGCCAGTGATGGAAGCCTGAGCATACCGATCAGCAGGACAATCCATAAAAAAGAGAGTCGCATGAGTTCATTGATTGATGAATAACGCCTACTATACCTGTGCCAGAGTGACACGGGCAATGCCGTTTAATCAAATCAAAAGCTCAAATAAGGAGACGATGAACGAGCGTCAGGATATCGCGCCCGGAAAGCGAAGGGGGTGATGAAAGAGTGGAAACCAGCGACGATTTTTCAGCAAAAATCCAGTCGATGGCCCAGGCCAGAACCGTTACGATGGCTGCCACGACAGTTTCGGCAACGATCTTGACGAACTTGGCAACTAACTGACTCAGCGACGACGACGCGTCTACATTCTCGTAGTTATGAGTATCCTGGCAGCATTCCGATTTATCGACAACCGTTTTATCGGTTGGCATGGGTTGCTTATCACTGGCGCAACCCGGCTGTGTTCTGGTATCGCTGAAGGCGACAACCATTGTTTTTTTCTTGCCGCGCATCTGGCACGAATGTTCAACCAGGCCAAAACCGGTACTGCTCAGCAGTACGATGCAGGCCATCAGGAGGTTAAACCATTTGAACAGAGCGCGTTTCATAATGGGTCAAATATCTGCAATTAAGATTAGTAACGCAAGCAACCGTGGGTGAAGGCGCAGAATTATGTAAAACTGAATGGGTATTCTACAAAAATTGTGTTTGCAGAAGATTCCTAAATTACCTGAAGGGGCTTTCATCACGAGTGATGAAAGCCCCTTCAGGTAATTTAGGAATCTAAAAATCTGCCTCTAAACCGTTTCCAGCTCCGGCCTTACCAGTTCACTGAGAGGACGCAGATTACGCTGTTCCTCTTCGATATAGGGAAAAATGTCAAGAATTTTAGTTGTGTTGACATCCGTAATTTCAAACGGGTCGAGGGCCGTTTTCAGGCTCACTTCCACCCGCTCATACGCTTGTTTAGGGGTTTCGGCGTTCACCAGCATCAGGCTCGGCGTTTTCTTCTGTTTACCGGTTTTTTCATCGTCGGTAATAAACATCGCTTTCACTTTAAACCAGATTTCCCCCCCGTCTTCGTTATGAAACACGTCGGCTAATTTAATGCGCGAGATGTCGGTGATTTCAAAATCAGGCCGAGACGTCGGACCGGTGTTGGCAGCAATCTCCCGATAGAGCCGGGCTTCGGCATCCGTATAACTCACGGCATCAACCAGATAAGCCTCAGTAACGGTTTTTTGCTTAATAAATTCTTCGTTTCGGGTACCCACGTTCGAGTCGTCGATGGGCTGCTGATAGCGGATTTTTCCGAGAAACCAGTTGGGCATTTTAACGAGTTTTAGTACATATACAGAACAAGTTTTGCGGGGCAAAAGTGCCTGCAAAAGAATGAATAATGTAGAATGAATAGTGCACAGTAAGCCGTAATCGCATTGTCCAGTAGTCATTATTCAGTCTACATTATTCATTCTTTTTTACTCGCCCGGTTGGCTTGTTTAATGGTTTGCTCAATGGTGTCCCATTGCTCGGTGGTGACCTTTTCGAGGTGGCTGAACTCGCCGGCCATCAGCACTTCGCCCCCGTCGATGGTGATGCTTTCGCCAGTGATGTAGCCCGAATAATCGGAGAGCAGAAAAGCCGCCAGGTTGGCCAGTTCGCCATGCTCGCCAACGCGGTGGAGCGGAATGCGGCTCGTGGGGTCCATCATGCTGGCTAAGGGTTCGGGAAAGAGCCGGTCCCACGCGCCTTTGGTTGGGAAAGGGCCGGGGGCAATAGCGTTGAGCCGGATGCCGTATTTGCCCCACTCGGCGGCCAGCGATTTGGTCATGATGAGCGCACCGCCCTTCGCTACCGCCGATGGTACGACATAGCCCGAACCCGTTGTCGCATACGTGGTTGAGATGTTCAGGACCGTACCCGGAATTTTGTTTTCAATCCAGTATTTGCCAACGGCCAGCGTGAAGTAATAAGTGCCCCGCAGCACAATGTCTACAATCGTGTCGAAGGCTTTGTAGGAGAGCCGCTCGGTTGGGCTGATGAAGTTCCCGGCAGAGTTGTTGAGCAGCCCGTCGATTTTACCAAATTTTTCAATCGTCTGATTGATAACCTGTTCAATTTCGAGCGGATTCCTGACGTCGCACTGAACGGCCAGCACCTGCCCGTTGGTCTCGTCCATTAGCTCTTTTGCCGTTTCATCGAGCACATTTTGCCGACGGCTGCAAATTGTGACGTTAGCGCCGAGTTGAAGCAAATACCGGCTGATAGATTTGCCGAGACCCGTGCCACCCCCGGTCACGATAATGGTTTTTCCTTTCAGCGCATCGTCGCGCAGCATTCCGGTTGTCATTAGTATCCTGGAAGTAAGTGAACGTTATACTGTTTTGGCCGTTGAACCGTAATTTTTTATTGAGAAATCCATTTTACAGCCTCCCCAATGATTTGGTCATCCGTAATCACTTGGTCTGGCATAATCTCACTTCCATATACTTTGCCCGTTCGATCAGCCATATTGTGCGTGAATAAATTGAGTTTATACCCGTAGAAAGGCAAGTCATAGGCCGTATTCGAGGTTGACACCCCACAACTGGCAGTTCCAAAAAGGCGCGTATTGGGCCGACCGACAAAGGCAAGGGTAGCGGCTTCGCCAGAACTGGCAGTTGCTCCACCAATCAGCACGGCTACTTTTGGGGACTCATTGATAAGAAGATACGGTCGGGTAACCTGCGTTATACTTCTCCCGCCCAGTAAAGCACTTCCATTTTTGTAGGCAAACGAAGTAACGGGTCTGTTGTCAATATCGTAAAAGTAGCCGCAAACGCCTTCACCAATGAGCAGCCCTAAACCGGCAATCATGGGATACATATTCCCGCCCGTATTCCGTCGTAAGTCAACGATCCACCCTTTCAGCCTTTTGTCGTCCTGCCGAGCGATATCATTCTGTATAGCCTGAGCAAATTGTACGCCCTCTAAGTCGGTCCCCGTAAAACCGGCTACTGCAATGTAGCCTACGTCAGTCAGGGTGAAGGGGGGCGTCAGTGCGGGGGGCGCCTGACAGCCGATTCCGCCGTACAAAGTTCGCTTTGAGTCAATAAGTATACTGCTGTGATTATCTTTTAGCAGTGCCATCGCCAGTCTCATCGCGGATTCTGTTTCAGGCACCGTTTTGGCAGTTCCCACCCGTTCCCATACTGTCG
Source organism: Spirosoma areae (assembly GCF_054781775.1). Taxonomy (NCBI): domain Bacteria; kingdom Pseudomonadati; phylum Bacteroidota; class Cytophagia; order Cytophagales; family Cytophagaceae; genus Spirosoma; species Spirosoma areae. The sequence goes on from NZ_BAAGTT010000040.1 coordinate 304,232, forward strand.
ACTTATAATATGACCAGTTGATTTTCCGGCGATTGATGGAGTTTTGCTCGACTATCTGAAATAGTTTTTCGTAGAAATTCTTTACGGTCTCAGCGGGCTGTGGCTCTGATTTTGGCGTACATGTAATGAGCATCATAGTTATCACCACTGGCAGACCGTAGCGGGTAAGCAGGTATGTGTTAACGGACTGGTTCATAACGGTTGGCAATTAATACCCTCGATTTGTTTTCCTGTTAAACTCGGCTTTGCGTTTCTCCAGCGTGGCCTGCATGGCTTCGCTGAAATCGGTGGATTGCAGTTGGCTGGAGTTCCAGACGGCTACGTACTGCAGGCCATCCTCAATGGATTTATCCAGGCTATAGTTAAGCACCTGTTTAGCGCCCTGCACAGCCGTTGCCGGGTTGTCGGCAATTTGGCGGGCCAGCGCGTCGGCTGCCGCGAACAAGGCGTCGGGCGTGTCGTAGACGTGATTCACCAAACCGATCCGTTCGGCGAAGGCAGCATCATAATCAGCTCCGGTGAAGGCCATTTCGCGGGTGAAACCCTGCCCTATGATGAGGGGCAGAAATTGCAGGCCGCCAATGTCGGGCGTGATGGCCAGTTTGGCTTCGCGGAGGCTGAAACGGGCATCCCGCGAGCAAAGCCGGATGTCGGCGGCAGCAATCATGTTGACGCCCCCGCCGATGCACCAGCCATGCACAGCCGCAATAACCGGCTTTGGCGATTCGTGCATCTTTTGAAAGCCCGACTGCATTTGCCGAATCTGCGCCATGAGGTCCATCCGCTGATGCGCCAGCACGGCACCGGTCGTGAGGCTGCCTAAGCGGGGCATCATCCGGGCAACATTAAGCCCGTAACTAAAATGGTCGTCGCTGCCCCGAAACACGATACACCGAACGTCGGGCATCTGGTTGATTTCGTCCATCGCGTTGGGTAATTCTCCCCAAAACTCCGGTCCCATAGCATTTCCTTTGCCGGGACCAAGCAGCGAGACGGTTATCACACCGTCGGACTGAATGAATGATAAAGACTGATAGGTTTGATTCATTGAACTATAGTATGCTTGCATACGGCCTGCGTAAAGGTAGCAGAATAACCAAATGCAAAGCAACACCAATACCTACTTAAAGATACTTAGGGAACACGGACACCATTGGCCTCGGCAGGGTGGTCGAGCATCCAGTTATTCGTGTTGATTTGTTCTGAGAAGCACCGGGTGCGGTAAATCGTTTTTCGTAAAATAACCTTTGCATTCGTGGCCAGCCACTCGTGCCTTGTTTTCACGTAGGCCTTAATCCAGGCTTTTTCATCACCGCCTTTTGCCGGAGGCAATTCCGGAAAACGCTCCCGTAAAAAAGGCGGCACCCCACCCGAGTGAATAAAACTGTCGTAGATGACCAATAAACTTAAGGGCAGTGTAAAGTCGAGACCGGTGAAAAAAAGCAGCGCGGGTGTGTAGTAAAGAATATCGAAGAATTCGTCCTGCGTACTTCGCATGATGGGATCTTCGCGGGCGGCTTTTCGTAACAGGCTTTTGAAAACGCCCTCATCCACCAGCGGCACTTTACCAATTTTTGACCGAAAGGGTATGAACTCGCTTTTGAATAGTCCATCCCGATTAATATACATCTCAATCAGGCTTTTCAGGTTGCCCTGCTCGGTGGTCTGACTTCGGCCATAGGTGATTTGCCGGGTATTATCCCGTCCATCGTTGAAGATTACCAACGCATCATATTTGCCCTCAACAGTGCCCGTCTCAAACACGTTTACAATCTGCTCTATCTTCGTTTTTACGGCTTTCGTTATCATAACTTCCCGGCGTTGATTAGAGTTGATCTACTGGTTAGTTGGCAATAGAAACTGTTGTTACCCTCACCGCACCGGCGGCCCGGCCCAACCCCTCTCCCAGGGGCCGCCGGTGCGGTGAGGGCAGTGAATCAAACCAAACTTTCAATTGAAAATACATCGAGTTTAGACCGTCTGAAGTTACGGACGCGGCTTAGCACGGCATTCCCATTGTTCGACCCTCCCTCGTTGGTATTTCCTTCAATGGTTTCAAAAACATCATCACCTATGGCCACAATAATACCGGCATGGGTCCAGTCGAGCGGGGTTAGTTGTAGAAGAAAAATATCGCCTGGCTTCACTAACGACGGATTATTCCGTATCTGACTGTTTCTAAACAGAATGCCCTTGTCCAATCCGGTGGTACCCACCCTATCGCAGCTATAGGTCAGGGGCATCAGGCCCGTAAAATTCTTTCCCTGCACGGAAGCTGCCTGGTCCAGTATGGTCTGCAAAAAACCAACGCACCAGAAAAAGTCGGACCCTTCGTACCCATCCATATACCCCCGCACCCAGGGGCCTGAATTTGCCTGCTGGTTGATAACCAACTCGAAGGGACGGGTTGCCAAATGTTGTTTCGCCGTATTGACCACAAGCTCCCGTAAGCCGTTACCCGAAACAGGTCCAAGAAAGGCTGCCTGCATTGGCGCTACTAACCGGTCAAACGTTGCCTGATCTACAATCCCATCTTCAGCAATTCCGGTGGCATTCTGAAAATTTTTGACAGCCTGCTCCGTTGCGCTTCCATAGTCGCCATCAATGCCGGTGGCAGTAGCCGCCCCAGCATTCGTCATGGCGAAAAGCGTGAGCCACGACTGAATTTTCCTGACATCTTTCCGGGTGTTGGTCACGCCGTTTTTTTGTTGCGTACTGCTGATGATCAGTTCTTTTTCGAAGAAGGTCTTTTGCATGGTATTGCGTTAAAAATGGTCTGGAGAATTCTCTACAAATGTTCGGTCAGGGCCGATACAAAACCTTACTATTTTGAGCAAACGGCAGCAAACCAGCCGCTATGAGTGCGGAAGCGGAGTGAATAAGGCAAGGCCCGTTCCAAAGAATAGTCGCCTGCCGGTAAATGACCCGTCAACTTTCTTTGTTTTTCTGCTGTTTCGGCAATGAGTCATCACTGGCTTCTTTCCGAATCTACTCACTTACCTATGCACTTCGACACACTTGCCCTCCACGCGACGCACCAGCCCGACTCCCTGACCGGGGCCGTGACCCCTCCCATCCATCTCTCGACTACGTTTGCCCGCGATGAGACCAATACCTTACCCGCCGGATATCTCTATACCCGGCCCAACAATCCCACCCGCGAAGCGCTGGAAAAAGCCCTCGCTACCCTCGAAGGTGGAGCAGTCGGAATGGCATTTGGGTCGGGGCAGGCAGCTACCATGACCCTGTTTCAGGCGCTGCGACCCGGCGACCATGTGCTACTCTCGACCGACGCGTATTATGGTACACCAGCCCTGCTTGAACAGGTATTTCATCCGTGGGGGCTGACCTATACCCGCGTGGACATGACCAACCTCGACGCGGTGCAGGCATCTATCCACGAGAACACGCGTGTGGTCTGGTGCGAAACGCCCTCCAACCCGCTCCTAACCATTCAGGACTTGCTGACAATCAGCCGGTTGACGCACGATGTCGGGGCCATTTGCGTGTGCGATAATACCTGGGCGACTCCCGTTTTGCAACGCCCCCTCGATCTCAACTGCGATGTGGTGATGCACTCGACCACGAAATACCTGAGTGGCCACAGCGATGTGCTGGGTGGCGCCCTGATTTTCAAACACGACAACGAGTTTACCCAGCGGGTACGGCTGTTGCAGGGGCTGTCGGGGGCGGTGCCGTCGCCATTCGATTGCTGGTTAGTGAGCCGGGGCATCAAAACGCTGGGCGTTCGGGTACGGGCACAAACCGCTACGGCACAGACCGTTGCTGATTTTCTAAATGGCCACCCGGCGGTTGAGCAGGTGCATTATCCGGGGCTGGCGCATCATCCCGACCGGGCGCTGATTCACCAGCAAATGAACGGACCGGGCGCCATGCTGTCGATCCAGGTGAAGGGTGGAGCCGAGAGCGCATTGCGAATTATTGGTCGATTGAGACTTTTTACGCGGGCAACGAGCTTAGGTGGCGTCGAGAGCCTGATCGAACACCGGGCCAGTTCTGAAGGACCGAACTCAACAACGCCCCAGAACCTGCTGCGCCTATCGGTTGGGCTGGAACATGCCGAGGATTTAATCGCCGATCTGGCGCAGGCACTGGCAATCGGTTGAGCGGGTCTGGTTCTACCGATTCTTGTTGTACTTAAACTTTTCAGGCAAAACCGGCGGCATGGGTTTTAAAAACTGTGGCGGCTCATTTTTCCGATAGCGCTGGTTCGGAGGTGTCCTTATCGTGTAGTACGTCGATGAGTCCGGGACTTTTATGGGCATGTTATCCAGCGTAGCCCGCACCACATTTCTGGGGTCGCGGGGGTTTCGGTAAAACGAATTTGTGGGCCGGGCATTGGGCATCAGGTCCGGCAAATCCACGTGGGGTGGAAAGACTTCCGGCAGTGAATCCCGCCGGATAGGTTTGGTGGGTGTTTGCCCAACGGCACAACCCGTTATGAACAGTAGGCTCAGAAGTAGTTTCATCCGTGCAGGTACCGCTTGATTCAATGGTTGATGAACAGACCCATTCGTTTCCACAAAGGTTGTACCCGTTCTGCCCATTTTTCTGCGGAAACTAAAGCGTAAACGCCGGGGTTTTGTAAGCGAATTGAATTCAACCTAACATAATGAAAATTGCCCTGATTTCTACCTCATCGCGCAAAAACAGCAATTCGCTTCGTTTTGTGACTTACCTGCGCCACATTTTGGCCGAAGATGGCCAGCATGAGGTTTCGATTGTCACCTTTGAGCACTACGATATTCCCTTTGTTGGCCAGGCTCCGGTGAAAAAAGACGATTTGACTCCGTTTCAGCAGGAACTCATCAGCGCCTGGGAAGCCGCCGACTTAGTGCTTTTTGCCATGCCCGAATACAACTGGACGGCTCCTCCGCAAGCCACCAACACCATCCATCAGCTTGGCGGGCCAGCGTTTAAACACCTTTTTAACAACAAAGTCTTCGCCATGGTGGGCGTCTCCAACGGGCGCGGTGGCCGCCAGCCAGCGCTGGACATGACAACGGTGGTAAATAAGATTATCAGTTTCACCAACAGTTATTCCATTACCTCGCCGAAGCTTTATGAATCGCACGAAACCGATGCGAACATTGACGAAAACGGTCAGTTCATCGGTCACGAAGTGTATGAGCGAACAGCACGGTCATTTTTGACGTACACGCTGAATGTAGCCCAGCGCTGGGTGGGTAGCGAACAGTTGGCTGAGAAATAAAGGGCGGGCTGTACATACAAAAGCCGTTCCCGGTTGGTCGTAGAGATACGACTAACCGGGAACGGCTTTCTTTGCTTATGGCTTGATTATCTGGCCACTATTGAAAATTCTGCTGTTGCAGATGGCGGGTATCTTCGTCGTTTCTGGGCTTTACACCCATAACGATACCGCCCTGCTTGATGCCACTCTCATACTCTTTGGCGCGGTCCTCCGGGATACCCGAACCTACCAACGCGCCAATTACGCCCCCCGTCAGGCCACCAGCGCCAGCCCCGGCAAGGGCAGCCGCGACCGGCCCCGCTACAACCAGACCCAATCCAGGTATGACCAAACTTGTGCCTATTGCCGCAATAGCCGCTGCTACTGCCCCTATAGTACCACCAATAGCCGACCCTACACCAGCTTTTTCCATAGCTTTATCTCCCAGTTCCGTATCAACACCATCTTCGTGTTTCGAGGCAAAGTGCTTATCACGCGTTTCGTCCGACATCATCAGGTTGACATCTTTATCCGAATAACCCCGGCTCCGCAGTGTGTCATACGCTCGTTCTGCACTTTCGCGGTCGTTGAACATTGCCGTCATCATCCGATCGCTCTGACCGGTTGTTGATGTTGTCTGTGCTGGGGTTCCTTCTGTGTAATCAGGCATGTTAAAAGTGGTTTTGTGGTTTGTAAAACAGCATACCCAACTGATAGAGTAGCTATGGGTTTAACAGACCGGGCAACATAATGTTTACTCTAATTGATTTAGCGGTGTTAAGTAATTGTCAATTGATACGCACAGACAGGCTTTTTTTGCAGGCCACAAACAGGCTCTATAATAGCCGTAATCTACCGGTGGATTTTAGGGGATATAGGTGCCCGGTGAAGGGTAGAGGGCATTTTTATACTGGCAAATGCCTAAGGAAAGAAGTTGGGTTGACGGCGTTTCCGGTGGGAGTCGGGCAGGATGTCAGAAAGCATTTCAATGGCGTTACTGCTTCATCAGCTTCCTAACGCTAATCAAGTTGTCGTCCCGGTAAATGAGCAGCAGGTAAAGGCCCGTTGTTAGTTTCTGCGTGCTTAATTGATTCGTGGTTTCGTTGAGTGGTTCCTCCAGCAATCGCTGCCCTAAGCAGTTGACAATTTCCACCCGGCCTTTGGCACCCCGCACCGGAACCCAGGTTATCGTCACCCTGTTTTCGACCGGATTGGGAGAAACCCTGATCGTTTCGATTGGCTCGGCAAGGGCCGTTATGATCGCCTGCGCCTGGAATTCATAGGCCCCCATATCGGGCAGGGTGCCCTGTGGGCGTTTAACGCCCAGAATATCCGTTTGGCTGAACTGCCCGGCAGTACTGCTTCCGCGGTCGATGGCAGGGCTGGTTGACTTTACCTTAAAATTGGCAAGCGCCCTGTCGGTCGATGGGTTGACAAACTGGGGGTCGGCAATAACGTCGTGCGTACCCTTTACGGCGACCTTCCCGCTGAAGTACACATTATAGTCATACACCACGTCGACGTTTTTGTTAGTGGCATTGCAGTCGCCCCCATCGCGGGAATACATAATGTTGTTGAGCACGTTAACATCTTTGCAGGTATTGGCGAAAATATCGGCATACCCCACAACGGTGCCGTTATTGTAGGCCGTGTTGTTGATAATATCCACGTGGTCGGCTTTAAAGGCGTGGATGCCTGACCCGCCATTATTGACGCTTAGGTTATTTTCGACCAGCGTGCGCCCCGTATATGCTTCATCAGCGTTGGGAACCGTTGCGCTTTGGTTATCGTAGCCATGCTGGTTGACGTCGATGATGATGCCGTTTCCATCACTCAGTCGCCCCAGACTGATCCACGGAATGGTTGTTTTGTTGGTGAAGCAGACATTGTTCCGCACAATATTCTTATACGTTGTCACTTTGTCGCTGTTAACCGGCGTCAGGATGCTGATGCCACTCCCCGCATACATCATGTACCAGGCATTGTTATAGACCACATTGTTTTCGATGGTGGTATAATCAGCCTGAATCGAACTAATACCCCCGCCCGGAAAATCATGCACGCTACAGTTGCGGATGGTTACGTGATGGGGAAATTTAGACTCCTTGTTAGGCCCGCCAATTGACACGCCATTGGTGTTGAAGTTTGCGTAGGCCGACCAGTTGGTACCGCCGTTTTTGGCTTCTGTGTACGAAGCCATCGCCCCCTCATACGTGAGGTTAGCGTTGTTGCCGATCAGTTCAACGCCCTCAAACACGATGTAGGACCCATTGATCGAAACGGCATTCCAGACATTCCCCGAAGCCGTAAGTTTAGGCGTGTGTCCTTTCAGGGGTTTGTAGGTGATGTATCCGGCAGCCGTTCCCGACCGGGAGATGTTCAGGATCGGCCCCGACGTGGATTTATACACGCCATTCAGTAAAAAAACGGTATCGCCTGCCATCGTTAAATCGGCGGCTTTCTGGATGGTCAGAAAAGGGTTGGCCTCCGACTTGCCATCGTTGGCGTTAGTGCCCAATGCCGAAACGTAGTAGTTAACGGCGAGCGTTCTGCACGAAAGTCCAGCCAGCAACAGTAGCAAGGGTATTTTTTTCATGTTGTTTTATTTATCAGTCAATCGGCGTTTTGTCAGCGATTTTTTGCAGGCTATCGGCTATTGGTTCGGTTAGTCCGCCAGCGGGCTTTCCGTCACGAATAATCTGACGGGGTAAGCCAGTGGCTTTGCCTTTGGTGATGAGCCGATACAACACGCAACCCGCCAGATAACTACCCGCTACGTTCGGATGTCGCCCATCGGGTCCGTGCAGCGACAGGCTGTCGCCGAGGGCCAGTTTCCACGCTTCACCCACGGGCGCGACCAAACTCCCCAACTCCCTACCGATGGTTTGGTAAGCTTCGGTAAGTTTGGGCTGTTCGTCGGGCGTGGCTTTGGCTGCCCAGGTCGCATACAGCAGGGTTTTGGCACCCGTTTTCCTGACTTCGGCATCCAGCAGCCGGACATACTGAAAAAACGCGTCGCGGTTGGCGAAGGGCCGCACGCTCTGTTCCTGAAGAACAACAAAATCCCACGGTTTCCGGCGGATAGCCGCCACCGCCTTGCCATCCTCCCACTGCTTTTGCAGCGTGGCTCCTCCGGGAGTTACCGATTCATGCCCAAATTTCACCCCCTTAGCAGCCATCAACTGACCGAGTAATTCGGGCAGGTCATTACCATAGGTGTAGCTGTTGCCAATGAATAACACCCGTACCGAATCCGTTTTCGGTTGGGCGCAGAGGCTTCCCAGCCCAAAAATCAGGAGGACAAAGACCAGAAGCAAGTGGCGGATTTTACACATAGTGTGTGAATGATTTACGGGTAAAAACAAGCAGACGCATCGGTTCATAAACTCACTTGTTCTGGTTTTTGGCGATGCTGCCCGGCATAATTTGCACGTTCAGTTTGGCGGTACTATTGGCCGGAGTCGCCAGGCGAATGACAATGCGGCTCACCCCAGGGTTTGGTGAATCCTGTTGGTTCCGGGCGGACGAAACATCCTCGATATCAATCGTTAACTCGTTTGCCGACGTAATCAGTAACTCCAGCGTTTTACCGGCCTGTTGCAGCAAAAGTCCCTTCGCCGTTCGGGTGGCTTTGGCATGGGTCAGCCATTGCCACGAAGCTGTCACTGCCTTGTTAGCACTCGTCCATTCATCCTCCAGCGATACCGAACGGTCGGCATTGAGTTTGACAACCCGCTGTACGGCAGCCACCTGCGCCTGATACAAGGGCGTCAGGTCAACCACATTCCCGACGAGGCCCGTTTGGGCGGGTACTGGTTTAATCCCGGCTTTACCGTCAACTTGTTGCCGTTCGCCGTCGAAACGCAGAATGTTATGTCCCTCCGGCCCGACCCGAAAGGTGGTCCATCGGCTACTGGTCTGCGAATAGTTCCAGAGGTCCAGTTTGGCCGCCCGCATGGTGTTGTAGTTTTCGGTACCCAAATCAATGGCCCAGCGAATGCCATCGGCCTCCAGCACAAAACTGCCTGCGTCCATGTGCGCGTGCGAATGGTTGGGTGTTCCCCCTTTTATGGCCACGAACGTAGCCAGCGGGTCGTTCCAGGCCGACCGCATAACCGCCATGGGCAATACGCCCTGCGAGGTCCAGTGCAGGGGTAATGAGTTACTCTGCTGGCTAACGGGATTTAGCTGACCCGGCCGGGCGCGACCGGGTTCCCACCAGAGCAGTTCCAGCGGAATATGGCGGCTCGGATGCACCGACTGAACGGCTTTCGTATCCAGTGCTTCGTACAACGACTTCACATCCGCCAGTTCTTTTTGGGCGAGGTCGGGGCGGTGCAGTTCCCGCGCGAACCAAAGCATGATTGGCTCGTTTAACGTCTCAACGTGGTAATCGGAATAATTAAAATCCAGGCCACTCGGCCCCACCATCTGCAGGTTATAATCGGCTGTTTTGAGGAAGCCCGGAAACAGCTCAAGGCCAAAGCCCGTGCCCAGTGCTGATCGAAGGGCTTCGATCAGGATCACATGAAACGAGGTGCCATACGACCAGTAACTCGGCCCTTCGGGATAAGCTCCGTCGGGGGCATAAACGGCCCCGGCATGCGGCAGGTTTTTGATGGCCCGATTAATAATCTGGCGACTTAGTTCCGGCTCGCGTTCGGCAACGGCCAGCGCCCCGGCAACCAGACCGCCGTGGCAAACCTGATTCCAGTTGAAATCGCCCGTCACCCAACTACCATTCCCCTCCGGCACCTCCAGCGAAGGCAACAGGGCATTTTTTACAATAGCCTGAGCAATCTGATTCCGTTCGGTGGGTGTCAATTCGGCATACAACCAGTCGAGTCCTACGCCAGCCGCCAGCGACCCTTCGCCCACGTCCAGAAAATGGTTGGGCGCCCAGTCGGGCAGGGCAGCCAATTGCGCTAACTCTTCGCGGGCACGGGTCAGAAACCGCCCATCGCCCGTTAGTCGGTAACTCAGGGCCAGTGTCAGAATGCGGCCCTGCACCGTTCGCATCGGCCCAAACTTAAATCCCGTTGTCGGATACACGAGTTTATCGGCGGTAAGAAACGTTTCGGCCTGCCGTAAAATAAACGTTTTAAGCTGTTGGGAAACCGGATCGTTCTGGGTTTTTAGAGCCGAAAAGCGGGCTGTATTGGCAAACAACCGGGGATGCTCCGGCAGTGTTTTCACATACGATTCTGCTACTGCGCCCGCCTGCGCCTGACACATTCCAGCGCCAACCTGTAGGGTAAAGATGCCCATCAGGCCAATAATGAGGTAGTTTCGCGTTGACATAAGCCAGGAATCAGGTACGCTAAGCAATGAAGTTATACACACAGCCGGGGTGGCGTTAACGGCAAACGCAGGTGGTGGCGGCCAAACAGAAAAAACGCTAAACCGGAACAGGAAGAGCCGAAACGCCAGCCGCGATTTTGCGATTTTCGGTCGTATACCGTTCATAGATATAGTCCTGCTCGTCGTAATACTCATTCGACACCACCAGCACGATAGCCGTATCCTGAAAGTTTTCCAAGAGGTGCCAGTCTCTGGGTTCGAGAACTAAGCACTGATTGGGCTTATCGAGGCAGTAAAGATTGATTTGTTTGCCGGTTTCCACATACACCTCCACGCTTCCCTGAATGCAGACCAGGGCCTGCCAGGCGGTTCGGTGCCGGTGTCCGCCACGGGTCGTTCCGTCGGCCCGGGCGATGTAATAGATTCGCTTTAACGCCCCCGGCAGAATATGTTCAAAGACCGTTAAATCGCCCCGTTCGCACGAGTGTTGAGCCAGTTTGAGAAGTTGGGCCATGTGCGTGATGGTAAAAGAAAGTGCTTCCCCAAACGAGTGGGGAAGCGTTTACAAGTCCAACCTATGAATGGAGAATTACAATACGGTTACCGTCATCGTTTTTTTGACCGCGTCGGGGCTGCCCGTAATGCCGGTGGCGGTGAGTGTCACGGTATACATACCGGCAGTGGCATACGTGTATGTCGGCGCTGGATCGGCAACAACCGCCGAGCCATCCCCGAAATCCCAGGTGTAGCTGACTGCATTGGCCGATGTATTGGTAAAGGCAATCTTCTTTGGCGTGGCTGCGTCGGCTTTGGTCGTGAAACCGGGCGTCGGTTTCAGGATGGCCGGGTCGAGCGAAATAATCGTGGTCCTGAGCAGGGGGTTTATGGGCGTTTGCGAACTGGCAATAGTAACCCCAACGGCTACTTTTTTTTGCGGATTGGCCCGCAGGTAATCCAGGTCGATACTCAGCTCAAACGGGGCCGACGTTTTACCGTTTTCGAGGGTCACGGCTGTCGGCAGGGTGAATTTATCGGCAGGCAGCGCCATTGTTCCGGCCAGAACATTGGCGCTAATCAGGCTATTGACCGTGTCGGCATTAGCGGCAACCGTTACGGCCAAATCGCCATCTGTTGACACACCGCCCCGAAACACACTCAAGGGAATGAGTAGTTTTTTCTGGCTAAGGTTAACGGTGAATTTATAGGCGCCCGACGTTGAAATGCTGGTGATAGCGAACAGGCCATTTTTAGCCGCCGGCATGTACAGAATCTGTTGCGGGTAGTCGGCCTTAGCCAGTTCTTCGTATTTACAGGAACTGACCAGCAGGCCAAATCCGAGACAGACCAGGGCAAATCGGGTCATATTGATAAGCGCGTTCATGCGTTTTGGCAGTTAGGAATTACCACAGTGGATTTTGAACCAACCCCTTCGATGCGTTGAGTTCGCCCTGCGGAATTGGATAAAGGTACATTTTGGGTTCGAAAACACGGTTTTCGACCACAACGGGTTTGTATTTGAACGTGGCGTCTGCGTTTTTGGTGATCTCAACGCCCATCAGCGGGGTGCCTAAGTATTGCGGTCCCTGCATCCATCGGCGAACATCCCAGCCCCGGTGATCTTCAAAGGCCAGTTCCACCCGGCGCTCGTTCCGAATCCGTTCCCGCATCTCAGCCTGCGACAACCCGGCGGGCAGCACCGGCATGGCAACACCCGTCCGGGTACGCACCCGGTCGACGTAGGTTTTAATGTCGGCGTGGCCGGGTGAGGCTTCGTTGAGCGCTTCGGCGTAGTTTAGATACACTTCGGCCAGCCGGATAAGATTCCACGAGTAAACGCTGGTATTATTCAGGAGCAGGTTCAGGCTTTCGTTGACATATTTTTTGAGATAATAGCCTGTTTTGGTAGCATTTACGACACCCCGGCCATCGCGTCCGCCAATCCAGCTTTCAACGTTACGGCCTTTATAGGCGGTGTTGTTCAGAATAATATTCAGCCCTAAGCGGGGGTCTCGGTTGGTATAGGGAGCAGTCGCGTGAGCCGGGTTGTTCCAGTCGAACTTCGTGCCGTTGGTTAGTTCGTAGGCATCGACTAAGTTCTGCGAGGGCGTGGTGCCGCTGTTACCCAAATCGTACCCGATGGGATAATTCGCCTTTTCAAAGGTGTTGGCCGCCGAGTTGCGCCGGGCAAAAATGATTTCGGGTAAGGTGTAGCTGTTGGTAATGAACAGGTTGCGGTAGTTGGAATGCAGCGCATAACCCGTGCCCGCCAGGTCGATAACGGCTTTGGCGGCATCGGCGGCTGCTTTCCACCGCGCCTGCCGGTCGCCGGTGAGCGAAATCAGCGTCGGGTTCGCATAGCCACCCGCCCAGGTTGGCGTGTTGAACAAATCGCTGGCGGCATAAAGCAGCACCCGGCTTTTGAGGGCCAGGGCCGCCCCGCGCGTGGCCCGGCCTAAATCGGTGGCGGGGAGTGCATACACAATGGGCAGATTTTTGGCGGCTGAGTCGCATTCGGCGGTGATGTACTGCATACATTCAGCCAGCGTATTGCGCTTTATCGCATCGAAATTATCGTCGACCGAAAAAATCTGGTTGATAATGGGCACGCCCCCGTATCGTTTCACCAGCTCGAAGTAAAAATAAGCTCTCAGAAAACGGGCTTCGTATTTCCACCGTTTAATATCGGCTAAGCGATTTTGATAAACGGTTTGGGCCGAGGGCGCGGGGTCGAGCCGGTACTGATCCAAGTTTACGCTGTCGGTAGCGGCCAGAAACTGATTCGTTTTCCGAATACCCCGGTAGAAATTAGCCCACAGATTTTCGGGGGTATCGACGGCATTCCACGAGCCATTATTGAATTTCTGCACATTGGATGTTTCCAGGGTATGCTCCGCTTCATCGGTGGCCGACGCGGTCATGGCGCCATCGATTTGCAGATAACCCGCCGGCATGTCGGTGTACAGCGAATTGACCCGATTCAGGGTAAAATCGTAGGAACGAATAAGCTGTTGCTCGGAGATGTCGGTAACGAGTTCCCGCTCCAAATCCTCGCAGCCACTAAGCCAGACCAGCAAGACCGCACAAAGTATAGATACGATAGGTTTCATATTGACGTCTTATTAATGGGGTAATGTATTAAAACTGAATCCGAACCCCCGCGCTGACGGTTCGCAGGGCCGGATAGCCGCCACTCACTTCGGGGTCCATATACCCGTTCAGGTGATCGAGCGAGAACAGATTGGTGCCGTTGATAAACACCCGTGCGTTGGTCATCTTAACCTTTTCAGTGAGCTGACCCGGCAGGGTATAGCCGAGTTCAAGGCTGCGTAGCTTGATAAAACTGCCATCGCGCTGCCAGAACGACGAATACCGGTAGTTATTCAGGTTATTGGAAGCCGACAGGCGCGGGTACGTAGCCGACGCGGCCGTTTCGGTTGTCCAGCGGTCCAGGGCAATTGGAGCAATCTGTCCGTTGTTCTGGAAAGCGTAAAACTGTCCGCCCAGATAAGCCGTTCGCCCGGTAACGCCCTGAAACAGGAATTCCAGGTCGAAGCCTTTATACTGGAACCGGGGATGCAGGCTAATGGTCAGCGTGGGTACGCTTGTTTTGCCAATCGCCCGTGTATCGTTCTGGTCAATCAGGCCGTCGCCATTTTGATCTCTGTACTTAATGTCGCCCGGTTGCACGGGGGTAAATATTTGCCGGGGACTGGCGGCAATATCAGCCTGATCCCTGAAGAGGCCAATGGCTTCCAGACCAAACGGCTGGCCGATGGGCAAACCCGTTGTGTACTGATAGTCGTAGAGCCTGACCGCTTCGGCATTATACCCGATTTTATTTTGGGCATACCACCCGCTGGCTTCCACCGAATACTGGAACTGGTCGGCTGGTTTGCTGCGGTACCGAATCGTGGCCTCAAATCCGTTGTTTGTTACTTCGCCCTGATTGAGCAACGGCAGCGTTACGCCAATGTATTGGGGTACCGTCCGGTTGGGAGCCGCCAGGATGTCGTACCGGTTTTGACGGAATACGTCTACGCTGACATCCAGCCGCTTCGCTATCGTGAGTTCCACGCCAATGTTTAGCTTTTTCTCGCTCTCCCAGCTCAGGTCGGTGCTGGCGGCTGCGCCCTCAGCCAGACCATTTGCCTGCGTGTTGGCCGTACCTAAGAAATACGCAGCGGTGTAGGGATACCGTTGCTCGAACATGAAGCGGGTGCCGCCAATCTGGTCATTACCGGCCAGCCCATACGAGCCGCGCAGTTTCAGGTAAGTGATGGTGGCGTTCTGGTTCAGGAATTTTTCGTTCGAGATAATCCAGCCGAGCGAAGCCGCCGGGAAGAATCCATACCGTCGGCTTTTGGGAAAGGCTTCTGACCCCATGTAGCCAAAGGAGAACTCGCCGATGTATTTCTCGGCATTTGTATACGTCACGCGCCCTCCCAAACCCACATGCTTGAAGGGCAGGCTTTCGGCCGCCGTGGTGGTGTTGTTTATGCTCGTGTAATTACTCGAGTTGTAGAGCAGCACGGCCGATACGTCGTGCTTCCCGAAGGTATGGTCGTAGTTCAGAAATCCCTGAAAAACGGTGTTCCGCCACTGGTCCGAGTTGGCCTCATTGCCCACCAGCGATGTATTCTGGCCGTAGCGGGTGTAGGTCGTATCGCCGGCGGTTCCCCGGCTGGCACCAAACCACTCGTAGGTTTTGGTTTTATTGGAGTAGCTTCGGAAGAAGTTGTTGAACGACACAGCCGCCGAGATGCTCAGCCCCGGCGCGATCATGTCCAGTTGTTCGGTCAGCTTTAAGGTCGACTGGAGGGTTCGGCCATTGGATGCGTAGGAACCGGTCTGAAGCAGGTTAGCCAGCGGGTTGGTTAGGGCACTGGTGCCGCCAAAGGTGCCATTTTTGTTGTAAACCGGAAAGGCATTCGGCGGCAGTGTCGATAAGGAACTCAAAAAATTACCGGTTGTATTCGCTGCCGGATTGGCTTTATCTTCAACTGTTCCGCCTAAGGTTAGCGAGGCCGAGATGCGTTTCGTCAGGTTTATGTCGATGTTCGAGCGGAAATTAAACCGCGAGTAGCGGGAGTTGACGCTTTCATCGGCCATATCGCCTACATTCTTATAGAGGCCACTGCTCCGCACGGCATTCAGCAACACGAAGTACCGAACGGTGCTGTTGCCCCCTCTGAAATTCAGATTGTAGCTGGAGATCGGCGCGGTTTTCTTCAGCACTTCGTCGTACCAGTTCACGTTTGGATGGAAATACGGGTCGCTGCCGGTCCGGTAGGTGTCCAAATCGGCGTCGGTATAGCGGGCGGCAGTGCCGTCGTTTTTCAGCCCTTCGTTATACAGCCGGGCATAGTCGTAGGATCCCAGAAATTCGGGCAGTCGGGAGGCCGTATGAAAGCCCTGCTGCGTACTGAAGTTCACAACCAACGGGCTGTCGCTTCCCCGTTTGGTAGTCACTAACAACACCCCGTTGGCGCCCCGAAGGCCGTAGATGGCCGTTGCCGACGCATCTTTCAGCAGCGAAATCGACTCGATTTCGCTGGGAACGAGTTGCTCGTAGGTTCCCTCGAACCCATCGACCATAATTAACAGATCGCGCCCGGTTCCGAAGGTATTGATGCCCCGCCCAACGAGCGAGGGCGAATCGTTGCCAGGCTCTCCGTTGTTTTGCATGACCGTCAGCCCCGGCAGGCGACCAAAAAGCGTATTGGCCAGGTTGGTAGTAAAGTTTTTTTCCAGGTCACCGCCCGAAACCGTCGAGAGTGCCCCGGTAACTTTCCAGGCAGGTTGCTGCCCGTAAGCAACTGGTCTGAGGTACGATTGCCGACTCACCGACGTAACTTTCGTCAGCGAGTCTTTGGCTGTTTCCTGCGCCCGAACGGTCTGACTCAGGCCAATTCCCAACAGCAGCAAAGGTATACTATAGTAGTTTTTGGCGTTCATAATTTAACGTTTTCGGTCGGATGAGTTAAAGCAATGAAGAATGAATAATGCAAAATGAGTAATGCATTCATGCTGATTCTTACTATTCATTCTTCATTCTACATTCTTCATTAATACCCCGGATTCTGGACAAGGTAGCCCTTATAGACTTCGGTATTCAGGAATGGATGCAGGTACATTCTGGGCAGAAATGTTCGGTTTTCGAATACGTAAGGCTCGTATTTAAATTCGGTGCTGCCCGTAATTTTGGAAATTTTCAGCCCATACATGGCCCCCTTCATAACGCCTTCCTCCTCGGCAACCATCCAGCGCCGAATGTCGTACAGGCGATGGTCTTCAAAAGCCAGTTCAATGTCGCGCTCGTTGCGTACCCGGCTTCTGAATTGCTCTTTGGTCAGGCCTGCAGGCAGTTTGGGCATACCCGACCGCTGCCGGATGGTGTTCACGGCATCATAGGCCGCCGGAACCGGCCCCTGCGCTTCGTTGAGCGCTTCGGCATAGTTCAGATACGCTTCGGCAAGTCGGAAAACGATGGCATTGGGCACCACACCGGCACTGCTCGATAAGGCATCGGGCATCAGCTTTTTGAGCCAGGCCCCCCCATCGCAGTCACTGGCATGGCGACCGCCCTGAAAGGTTTCCAGCAGCGGCACATCCTTGTTATAGTTAGAGCCGTTATAGCCCACCGACTGAGCAAAACGGGGGTCTAATTCCCCGTATTTTTTGGTTAAATCATTGCCACCCGGCCAGGTCTGGGCCGTCCCGTCTTTCTTTTCGTACTTCCTGACGAAATTATGCGTAACCGATACGCCACCCCAGGCATTGATGATGGAAACCGGCTGGAGACCATACCAGGGAAACTGCGTGCGCGCCCGGCTGCCAAACACTTTTTCGGCCAGCACGATTTCTGCGTTATCATTCTGCTCCCAGGCGTATTTATAATTCTTGTCGACACCTTTGTCGGTAATAAGCGTAAACCCACCCGCAGGGGCTAAGTCGAGGGCTGCTTTGGCCGCATCGGCGGCTGCCTGCCAGCGGCTGTTGTCCTGATTGCCGTAGCAAATCAGCTTATTATTGTTCCCTAAGCTCATATATGGCGTAGCCGTATTGAACAACGGACTGGCGGCATAGAGCAGGGTGCGCGCTTTCAGCATCTGAGCTACCGTTTTGGTGGCCCGCCCCCGCAGGTTGGCCGGGTAGGTAGCGGGCAGTTTGGCAACGGCATCGTCGCAGTCTTTCACAATGAAATTCACGACATCTTCCACCGGGCTGCGTTTCAGATCAGACGCTTCGGCGGCATCCAGTCGCTTATCAACGATAGGCACCCCGCCATAGCGTTTGAGCATTTCGGAGTAGTTGAGGGCGCGAATAAATTTCATTTCGCCGATCACCTGATTTTTATACACCTCGTCCAGACCGGGCACGTCGTTCAGCCGTTCCAGAATGATGTTGCAGTTCCGAATGGCGGTCCAGCGAATAAAATACCGGTAGTCTTCACTGGCCACTAAGCCGCCCGACGAGGTAATGTTGCCCGCATTCCACTGCTCGGTATGAAAAAACGCCACTTCGGCTTCGGCTTCGTCGGTGATGGGCGCGTTGATGCAAAAGGTTCTTGAGGTCGGAATCAGGGCGGCATCGTTGTAGCTGAAAATCGAATGAATCCCAATCCGGTACGTACCCGTGATGAACGTCTCTAATTGAACCCTGGAGGAGAAAATGGTACTCTCAGTAACATCGACACCCGGCGCTTTATCCAAAAATTCGGTGATGCTTTTGTCACAGGCCGATACGGCTACGCACAGGCCGATACAAACGATAGCCCTACTGATTGTTTTCATCTTGAGTTAGAATTTAAGGTTAAGCCCGACGTTGATGGTCCGGGTGAGTGGGTAGGGTTCTTCGTTGGTGATGCCCGGTGGCAGTTCCGGATCGACGCCCGGAAACACGGTGCTCCAGGTTATCAGGTTGTTGGAATTGACATACAGGCGGGTCGCGCTCAGGCCTATTCTGGCGAGAAGGGTCTTGGGGATATTATAGCCGAGTTCGACATTTTTCAGGCGCACATAGCTGGCATCACGAACCCAGTATGACGAAACCTTATTGTTGTGATTTTCTTCAAGGCCCTGCGTCAGGCGGGGAAACTGGATGGGGAGTCCTTTCTCATAGCGTTCTGCCGACCAGCTATTAATCAGGTAATCGACCGCGCCCGAATTTTCAAAGAAACCCCGGAACTGCCGCCGGTTATAGGCCAGCGATACATTGCCCGCCCCCTGAAACAGGATGGAAAGGTCGAAGCCCCTGTAGTTGCCGCCGAGCGAAATGCCAAAGATTTTTTCGGGAAAATTGGAGTAGCCAATGGGCACCTGGTCATCGTCATTAATAATGCCGTCGCCGTTGGTATCCTTGTAGCGGATGTCGCCGGGTTGCAGTTTGTTGCCGTTAAACGCCGAAACAGGACGATTGGCTTCATTGACTTCATCCCAGGTGTTGTAGAGTCCATCGGCGACAAAGCCAAAAAACTGACCGAACCGTTGCCCCGTGCGATACTGGTAGGAGAATGGCCTCGCCACTTCGTCCTGAAACTCCACTTTGTTGCGGGCAAAGGTAAAATTCCCTTTTACCCAGAAGTTAAGCCCGCCAATCCGGTCGTTGTAGGTAATGTCCCCGTCGAAGCCGCTGTTTTTCATTTTCCCCAGGTTGTAGGCGGGCAGGGAGGCCCCCACCGTTATGGGCACCGTGCCGAGGTTGGCTAAAATATTGTCCCGCTGCTCACTGAACACATCCGCCGTGATGCCCACTTTACCTTTCCAGAACGACAACTCCACGCCTAAGTTTTGCTTGATAGCCCGCTCCCAGGTAACATCCGGGTTGCCCAATTTGCCCTCTATCGAGCGGGTGTATCCGGTTTGGGTGCTGCCTACTTCACCGAAAAAATAGCCGTTCGTGGCCGAGGTATAGGCCGAAGGCCGGTACAAAAACCGGTCGCTGGTAATCAGGGCGCTAAGTCGGTCGTTCCCGACTTCGCCATACGAACCCCTGACTTTCAGGTAGGTCAGTACGTTATTTTTGGGAAAGAACGGTTCATCAGACGCGACCCACCCCAGCGAATAGGCCGGGAAAAAGCCAAAGCGTTTGCCGACATCAAAGTTTTCGGTGCCGTTGTAGCCAAAGGTAAACTCGGCTAAGTAGCGGCCTTTATAGCCATACGTGGCCCGCCCCACAACGCCCTGATAGCCGTTTGGCACCAGAAACGGCAGTTCGGGGTCGAAGCGTTTGGTTTGGTTGTAGTTCACTAACCCCGTCACGTAATGGTCGCCGAAAGCCCGTTTGTAGTCGAATCCGAATTCGGCATAGGTCCGGCGATTTTTACCAATGGTCTGTTCAAATGAAAACGGCTGTTCGGCACCGGTCGGCACTAAATTCACGCTGTTATCGGGCAAACGGAGAGCATTATACGTTATCAGCGTGCGCCTGTTTATTAACGTCTCGGTGTTGTTATTCTGGTAATTGACTAAGCCATGAACCGACAGGCCTTCGGTAATAAAATCCAGCGTGTAGTCTAAGCGGGTGGAGCCTTGCAGGTAATTCCGAAATATCCGGTTGTAGCCCTGGCTAAACATATCGCCAACGGGGTTATTGGCCGTTCCCAGCCCCACTAAGTTAACAATCTTACCGTCTACAATCCCCGGCGAGGTTAACGGGTTCGCTTTGCCAATTCCCTCAATGACCCGGACTGTCGGCCAGTTAGCCCCACTGATGTTTTCGGTTTGCGACGAGAGGTCGAGAGAAACTTTCAACCGTTTTGTTACGTCGAAATCGAAATTCGACCGAAAATTATACCGTTTGTATTTTCGGTTGGCATCGAAATCCTTAATCAAATCGGTATTGTTAAACTGCCCACCCTGGCTAAAAAAGCCCGCCGACACAAAATACCGAACTTTTTCGGTGCCGCCGTTGATGCTCAGATTATGCTGGGTTTGCACCGCCTGCGGTTTGAGCACCAACGAATACCAGTCTGTATTGGGGTGGAAGATGGGGTCGGCGCCGGATTTGTACAGTTCCAGATCAGCATCCGAAAACTTGGGGACGTACACGGCCCCCGATACGTAGGCATCGTTTTTGGCGGATTCGTTGAACAGGCGGGCATAATTGTAGCTGTCCATCCCTTTCCGCAGGTTGGTGAAGCTGGTCACGGCTACGTTTGCCGTATAACTCAACTGCGGCTTGCCCACTTTCCCGCGCTTGGTGGTAATCAGCAATACGCCGTTGGCTCCGCGCACGCCATAAATGGCCGTTGCCGACGCATCCTTGAGGATGGTCAGGTTTTCAATTTCGTTGGGGTCGATATTGTTGTAATTGCTCACCTCAACCCCATTCACCATGATGAGCGGGTCGGCGGCTCCCGAAAAGGTAGCTACGCCCCGGATACGCAGGGTCGATGCGTCGTTGCCCGGCTCGCCACTTCCCTGAACGGCAAAAAGGCCCGGCATCCGACCCACGAGCGAGTTGCTGATGTTGGCCACCGGCGACTGAAGCAAATCTTTGGTGCTGACGGAGGCAATGGCGCCGGTAACGGTTGCTTTTTTCTGCGTACCAAACCCTACCACCACCACCTCATTCAGTTCCTT
Source organism: Spirosoma areae (assembly GCF_054781775.1). Classification (NCBI taxonomy): domain Bacteria; kingdom Pseudomonadati; phylum Bacteroidota; class Cytophagia; order Cytophagales; family Cytophagaceae; genus Spirosoma; species Spirosoma areae. Next base: position 325,328 of record NZ_BAAGTT010000040.1, read on the forward strand.
CATGTCGGGTTTGAGAATGATGTTTACCTGCTGACGGTTTCCGACGGCAATTTCCTGTTTTTCGTAGCCAACGAAGCTAAACACCAGCACGGCGTTTCGGTCGGGCACGGCAATGGAATAATCCCCGTTGGCGTCGGTATTGGTGCCTTTGGTGGCGTTCGCCCCTTTCAGAACAATAGTAGCCCCCGGAATAGGCTCGCCCTTTTCGGTATCGGTCACTTTTCCTTTCACAATAATGTCGGCAGGCCTGGTAGCCGTTGCGAACTGGAGATCGGCTTTGGTCAGAAGAATGGTGGGGATAGACTCACTGGTGATGGTCTGGTCGGCATACGGGTTGGTAGCCGTGTTGAGCAGGAAGGCTTCTGCCGGATTGTTTTTCGCGTTTTTCCGGGGCAGTATGGTGTAGCCTCCGCCTTTGAGTTTTTTAAACCGCAGGTTCATGGGTGTGAGTACCCGTTCCAGAACCGCTTCCAGCTTGTCGTTTTCGTTGACCGTGCCGGAGAAGGTCTTGTTCTCTAATAATTCTTTCTGGTAAACAAAGCTGACTTTGTGAACAGACTCTAATTTTTTGAGCAGGTTCGTCAGGCTGTTGATGTTCTCCTGTGCGGTGGGCTGATGCGTTCGTTGCGGGGCGGCTGCAAAGGCAAACTGAGCCATCACTTCTGGAAGCCCGCCAAAACATACCAGCAAGACAAGACTATAAACGAAGAGGATAGGTTTTTTCATAGTTCAAACAGGAATCGGGTGACTGCCTCTACGGTAGTTGATAGTCAAACAGGCAGAGGTGCCACTTTTCCCGTTTTTTCTATGATTATTTTCTGTTTGTTTTTAAATCGTCAACGGTAGTATTGAAGCTGTTTGACTATGGTATGGCGTAGTAGTGTCGGGCCGCCCCTGAAGGGGGCTTTGTCTGAAGGCGAGTTAAGCCCCCTGACAGGGCAGGGCTGTAAGTTGCGGTTTTCAATCCCGTAGGGGTGGTATGATTATAGTAAAATGGCCTAAAACAATGCAGTTTAGAACCCCGAAGGGGTGACATGCTATCACCCCTTCGGGGTTCTAAACCAGGCGATTCTATCATTTCTATAAACCTGTCATCCCTACGGGATTCGCACTTAACAACCCTGCCCTGATGGGGATTGATTTAGGGGTTAAACCGACTCGTTAACCAATGCGTTTATACGCTTGACGCTTACTCCTAAACAGGTTCATCCACTCCTTTGCATTCAAAATAAACCTGAATAGTATTACTTCAGCACATACGTATCCCCTACTTTTTTGACGTCAGCCTCCATGATGATGGCTAAATTGTCGATGCAGTCTTCGGCAACATCAGTACGAAGTTTTCCGGTTAGTTTCTTGTCAGCCAACTGAGCATCCTCTACGTTGATAGTTACCCCAAAGGTATCCTGCAGACTATTGACTATTTCGGTTAACGTTTTGCCGTCCAGCACGATATACGACTCCTTCCAGGCATCATAGAGGTCAGGCTTCACGCTTTTTAGCTGAATTTGCCGGCTTTTTGGTGTCACCGTCGCCATATCGCCCGGCTTCATCACCACTGCCGATACGTCATTGGCGCTCAACTGCACTTTGCCTTCATGCAGGACAACATTGGTCTGCTCACGTCGGGTATTCACGTTAAATTCGGTACCCAGCACTTCCACCTGCGCTTCGGGCGTATGAACGATGAATTTCGCACCCTTCCGTGTGGCGATATCAAAATAAGCTTCCCCGTCGAGCCATACTTCCCGGACAGGGCTGTTCAGCAGATCATTACCCACCCGCAGTGATGAATGGGCATTGAGTGTCACCACCGACCCGTCGGCTAAGTGAATCTCCTGAATTTTTCCGTAGGCGGTTTCATACGTCAGCGACGAATTTGCGCGCCAGGTCCACCAGCCCATGCCCATCGACGCCACCAACAGCACGACGGCAGCCGCAGCCCAGTAGGGGCTATGGTACCACTGCACTACCCGGACTGGATGGTCGCGGACCGAATTGTCTCCGTCGGACCGATGCCCGGCTGCATCGGTCGGAATGCCGTACCACCGGCGCTCCGGGGCTTGAAAGGCCGGTTCAATATCCTGCCAGATGCGCTGCTTTAGCCGGGCAAGGTCTTGTGGAGAGGGTTCCAGTTCGCGGAACTGAATCGTTTTAACGTAGTCGATGGCAAGCTGAATATCGGCCACTTTGTGCGGATAGTCAGCCATGTATGTTTGCCAAACCCGGTTCGATTCGTCGGTAGGTGTAAGCACCCAGCCAATAAACTGGGGGTCCTTACAAAAGTCTTCTACGGTAAAAGCGGGATTCTGCATGGGAGAAGCGTCAGGGTAGTACTCGTTAAACAGAGTACTAATTCGTTTTTCCCGACTTTTTGCTAATTAAATCTTCGTGACGTAACTCAGAACGACTCCTGTCAGGCTCAATAAGGCGCCCCGCTGCTTAAACGATTCACGCACGTAAGCCCGCAGGGTCGTCAGCGCCACATTTACCGTGTTATACACACTCTTCATTGTAATATCCATCACCTCAGCCGCCTGCTGATAGGTAAGCCCTTTCATATACACCAAATACAGAATTTCTTTTTGCCGTTTCGGTAATTTGTTCAGTTCAGCAATCACCAACCGTTTTTGCTGGTCAATCAATTGCTCTTCGATTAGTTGATGCTCATACGGCAAAATCAAAAACTCAGCCGTCTCAAACATGTACGTATCCGACTCAAATTTATTTAGCCGGCCTACCGTATCCAGGAGTCGCCGGCGCAGGGCGCGGTATAAATAAAACCGGATGTTGTCCGTAGCGCCCAGCCGCCCGCGGTTTTCGTGCAGATGCAGAAACAACTCGTGCAGACAATCTTCGACCACCTGTTTATTCCGAATCAGGTTATACCCATACCGATACAGGTCTGCCGCAAACAACTCATAGAGTTGAGAAAACGCATCCCGGCTTCCGCTGCGAAAGGTATCCCAAAGGTGGCTATGTTCGGCAGACGTCAATCGGTCAGTCATAAACTACGGATACATAACGGATTACCAAAGATAAACTACGGATAGGTATAAATCACGGCGTTGGCCAGGATCCGGGCATACACCGGGTTTTCAAAATCACTGATGGCGTGGCCGGGCTGACTGTAGAAGAGCCAGCCTTTTCCGACAGGCATGCACCAGGCCGACCGATCCTGCATCCATACGTGTCCGGCTTTATCGGTCAGTTTCACCCCCAGCAATATCGTTCGGGGTGTAAGCAGGTTATGGTTTAGAAAGGCTTCGGTGTTCGGTAAGACAAAGCCGGGTACTTTCTTCTCCTGCTGCTGCCCTTCCCGTTTATAGGCAATGGCTGAATCATACCTAATCTTGTGGGTGGTAATGAAATGCCCGGGCGCCAGATTGACGACGTCCATCGTAATCCCTCCCTCATATTTGTAGCCCCCTTCGCTGACGTCTTTTTTGGGCAGGTCTACGCCCAGAAACGGGAACCAGGCCTTGTTTTTCCGTTTCGCCGAACTAATCGAGTGGTGCAGGCAGATGAGTTTACCCCCGTTTTGGGCGTAGTTGATAAAGGCCTTTTCGGGGATCGAATCCAGGTCTTTGTGAATGTAGACAAGAACGGCCCGGAACCCGCTTAACGAAGCGGGCAAGTCGGTCTGTACAACAATCCTGGCGGTTAGTCCTTCCTGAACGTTCAGGGCCTTTGCCAGCACGTCCATAGCCGGAATCTCGTCGGCAACAATCAACACATCCTGTGCGCTTACCCGCACCACAATCAGCACCAGGCCAATGAATGACAGAAGCAAACGGTTCATGGCGTCAATCGTTTCAGGTAAGCGATACTCTGGGGCACCTGCGTAGCCACGCTGGGGCTTTCGTCTTCGATGTAATAATGCTGAACGCCTGCTTTTTGGGCGGCCTTCAACACCGCTGGCAGGTTGATTTGCCCCGTACCGAGGGCCACGTCGTTCTCGACCGGCGTTCCACCCGACAAATTACCGACAATACCTTTGCGGAGGTCTTTCAGGTGCATCAGTTTGAACCGACTGCCATATTTATTGAGCAGGGCCACCGGGTCCTGGCCCGGAAAGACCGTCCAGAGAATATCCAGCTCAAAACCCACATACTGCGGATTGGTGTTTTGCACGATATAATCGAAAAGCGTTCCAGATTCATGTTTCTCAAATTCATACCCATGATTGTGGTAGCAAAACAGGAGGCCATAGTCGTCGTGCAGGCGTTTGCCGAACTGGTTAAAGTCGGCCACCGTTTTCCTGGCCAGGTCGAGGGTAAAGGGGCCGGTATGCGGAATCCAGGCTACCCGGACAAACTGCGCGCCGAGGGTTTTGGCGTTCTGGCCTACTTCCGCAGTTTTATTGAGCGCATCCGGGTAACTGACGCCAAAGGAAGAGCATTTCATGCCGCGTTCATCGAGGAGTTTACGAAGCTCGGCGGCTGTTTTCCCGAACAGGTTCGAGAATTCCATGTCGGTAATGCCCAGCGCCTTGATGGTGTCGAGGGTGGCCGCTACGTCTTTCTGAAAACTAGTCCGGTAGGTGTATGAAACCATACCCGGAACCTGCGGGAATAGCATTTTCTGCGCTTCAGCCCGACCCAGGCCGAGCAGAATTATGACAACAAATCCGATCTGTTTCACGAGTGATACTTACTTTTGGAGGGTGGTATTGACTGCTTCAGGCGTTCAACCTGTTGTGCTGACAAGGTAAACTACCTTCTTTTATACTCATTTATTCGCTAAGCATCCGGACCGGCTACCCGTAACACAGGTGTCCCTTGCTGGCTGACGGGTAGCCGGTCTTGCCCGATACGTCTTTACTAATAGCTACTTCCGTTAGGTCGCTACGCGACGATTTCGCTACTTCAAAAAACGTCTAAATAAAGTAGAATCGGTTTCTATTATTTTTTTAGGAGTACCAACCGATATAGTTCAAAAAGACTCTTTACCTTATGACCTGGGTTAATTTTCTATGCGCTACCTCTTCCTGATTCTTAGTCTGTCACTAACCACCCGTGCGGTCGGACAGATTTCCAAAACTGACAGTTCCTATGTGCAGGAGGCTAAAAAGCAGGCGATTAGTTTGTATGAACGAACAATCTACACGCAGGCGCATGTGTATGAAGGCAATGAATACATTACCCACGACCACCGCATAAAAATTCATCCTTTCTACCGGGTGGATAGTTTGCAGGCTGGCACCATTGCCTACAATGGCGTTAAGTACCACGATGTAGCGATGCTGTACGACATTGTTCGGGACGAGTTGGCCATTCAGGCGCCGGAAGGCGGCTATCGCATTCGGTTACGCAGTGAAAAAGTCACCCAATTTTCACTCGGTTCGCGCCAGTTCAATCGGATCGAGGGCGACAGTGCAACAGGGGTCCCGACCGGGTTCTACGAAGTACTCCATACCGGGAAAACAAAAGCACTGGCGCACCGAATAAAAACAATTCATGAAGACATTTCGAGCGGGTCTTATCAGGCGGATTATTTGCTTAAAGACCGCTTTTTTATCGTAAAAGAAGGTGTTTATCATGAAGTAAAAACTAAACGTTCGCTGCTTAGCTTATTTCCGGAGCAGACCAAAACGCTGCGAAAATACATCCGCACGAACAAGCTCAACTTTAAAGATGACCAGCGCGAAGAAGCCATTACCCGACTTGCCCAACACTATGACGCATTAACGAACTGATTATGGCTCACCTGTACCGGGGTATGCTGCTGTTTCTTGCCCTGCTCGGCCCGCTGGCAAACCTGTTTGGGCAAATACCAACCGGCAAACTCATTCGTGGCACGTTCACCAACCTGCGTTTTGAGCAGTTTGCCCAGGCCATTGAAGCCCAAACGTCGTATCGGTTTTTCTTCAACCCGGTCGATGTCGATAGCCTCACCGTTGATATGCAGGTTGATAACCAGCCGCTACAGGCGGTTCTCCGACAGCTTTTTACAGGCACAAAATACGCTTACGCCCTTGATAATCAGCAGCGAGTCTACATCACGCTCGACCGCCCCATCCGCACTGAACTGCCCATTGGTTTCTTTCAGCGCGGCCGCTCGACCACCGAAACCGACACGACACTGACTGCTTACCTGACTGAAAGCAGGAAGGTACTGATCGAACCCGAAACAAAGGTGTATGAGATTGGCAAACGCACCAATCCGATCAAACCGGGGCGGTCGACGATTGCCGGTTTTGTGCGGAACACAGACTCGGGCGAGCCAATTGTGGGCGCGGCTGTCTACCTGGAAAGTCCCCGCATCGGCACCGTTACCGACCAGTTTGGCTATTATTCGCTAACCCTGCCACGCGGGCGGCACGACCTTAAACTGCGGAGCATCGGCCTGAAAGATACCCGCCGGCGCATCACGATATACGCGGACGGCAAGCTCGACATCGACATGCAGGACGATGTTATTTCGCTGAAAGAAGTGGTAATTGAAGCCGAGAAAGACAAGAACATATCGAGTCTTCAGATGGGTCAGGAGCGGGTCGACATCAAGAGCATCAAACAGGTGCCCACCGCCTTAGGCGAGGCCGACCTGCTGCGGGTCATTCAGACGTTGCCGGGCGTGAAAACCGTTGGCGAAAGTTCGACCGGCCTCAACGTGCGCGGGGGCGCTACGGACCAAAACCTGATTCTCTACAACGACGCCACCATTTATAACTCGTCGCACCTGTTCGGGTTTTTCTCGGCCTTCAACCCCGACATGATTAAGAGCGCAGAACTCTACAAAAGCGCCATTCCGTCGCGGTTTGGGGGCAGGCTGTCGTCGGTGCTGGATGTGCAGACGCGCGATGGCAACAAAAAGAAGTTTGTCGGGTCGGGGGGCATTGGGCTGCTCACCGGACGGCTCACGCTCGAAGGGCCACTCATTAAAGACAAAACCTCGTTTATTGCCGGCTTCCGCTCGACGTATTCCGACTGGCTGCTTCGGCAGTTGCAGAACGCGTCGTTTCAGAAAAGTCAGGCCCAGTTTTTCGACCTGAATCTGCACATCACGCACGAGATGAACGAAAAAAACACGTTCTACCTGACCGGCTACTGGAGTCAGGACCGATTCCGGCTCAACAGCGACACGACGTATCGGTATCAAAATCAGGCCCTTACGCTCAAGTGGAAGCACATCATCAGCCCTAAACTGTATGCGGTGTTCACGGGCAACTACAGCGGCTATACCTACAATGTTGCCAGCGAGAAAAACCCCATTAACGCCTATCAGTTGGATTTTGCAGTCAACCAAACGCAATTGAAAGCCGATTTCAACTACTTCCCAACCAATCGGCACACCCTCGACTTTGGCTTCAGTTCGACGTACTACAAGCTGTTTCCCGGCAATTTTCAGCCGCGCGGCCCGGAGTCGCTGATTTCGCCGGACGTAGTGCCGGGTGAGCAGGGACTGGAAAGCGCTGTCTACATCGGCGACCGGTTCGATGTGAACCCTAAGCTCTCGATTAGCGCCGGGCTGCGGTATTCGTTCTACAGTTATTTAGGCCCCGGCTCGGTGTTTCAATACGCGCCCGGCTCACCCAAAACGGTGAACAACATCATCGACACGGTCGCTTACGGCACCAACAAGTTCATCCGCACCTATAACGGCCCTGAATACCGGCTGGCCATTCGCTACGCCCTGTCCAATACGTCATCGGTCAAAGCCAGTTTCAACCGGACACGGCAATACATCCAGATGTTATCGAACACAACCGTTATTTCTCCCACCGACATCTGGAAATTAAGCGACCCGACTATCAAACCGCAGGTGGGCGACCAATTTGCCATCGGCCTGTATAAAAACAATCGGATCAATACCATCGAAACCTCGGTTGAAGTGTACTACAAAACCATGCAGAACCTGCTGGATTACCGGAATGGGGCCAGTCTGATTCTGAATCACCACATCGAAACCGACGTGGTCAGCGCCGAGGGAGAAGCCTATGGCTTTGAGTTTCTGGTGAAAAAGATGACCGGCAAACTCAATGGCTGGATCAGCTATACCTACGCCCGGACGCTCCTGCGGGCGAATAACCTGAGCAACAGCGAGACCATCAATCAGGGAAACTGGTATCCGAGCAGCTACGACAAGCCGCACGACATTACGATGATTAGCAACTACAAGATTAACCGTCGGTTCAGCCTGTCGCTGAATTTCACGTATAGCACGGGGCGGCCCATTACGCTGCCCGTTGCCAAATACACCCTCGACAACGCAGCCCGGCTGCTGTATTCGGAGCGCAATCAGTATCGGATTCCCGACTATTACCGCGCCGATTTTGCGATGAACATCGAAGGCAACCACAAAATTAAAAAGCTCGCGCACAGTTCTTGGACGATTTCGGTGTATAACCTGACGGGTCGACACAATGCATATTCGGTCTATTTTAAATCGGAGAACGGCCGCATAAACGGCTATCAGCTATCCATTTTCGGCCAGCCCATTCCGTCGGTTACGTATAATTTCAGATTTTAATTTATGAGACTGTGACAGGTTGTAGGACAAATTTATTTTTTTGACAGGATTACAGGATAGAGATGAATGTAAATCCTGTAATCCTGTCAAAAAAACTTACTCAATCGCTAATCCTATTTGAAATATAAACTTGTCCTGCACTCTTATTGATATGAAAAACACACCTATAAAAGCCCTCGGCTGGGTACTGATTTTGCTGGCGGGCGGATGCGTTGACCCATATCGGCCACCCGAAATTAGTGCACCGAACAGTTACCTGGTCATCAATGGCTACTTTAACAGTGCGCCGGGAACCACGAGTACCATTCAGCTCTCGCGCTCGCAAAACCTGACGGATACCAAAGCCCTAACTGCCGAAACCAAAGCGGTGGTAACCATTGAAAGTGAACGCAAAGCGGTTTACGCGCTCAAAGAAGGCACCAACGGGGCGTATACCCTGTCGGGTGTGACGCCCATGCCGGGCGAGACCTACCGGCTACACATCAAAACCGCTAAGGGTGTCGAGTATTTTTCAGACTATGTGCCGGTGATTACAACGCCCCCCATCGACAGTATTAGCTGGCGTGCTGAAGAGAATGGGCTGCAAATCAGTGTGAACACGCACGACCCAAAAAATAACACGCGCTATTACCGCTGGGATTTCGACGCAGCCTGGGAGTACACCGCTTACTACTATTCGTCGTTAGACATTAAGAATAAGCAAATCGTTGACCGGGTTGAGCCGGTTTTCCGCTGCTGGAGTAGTGAAAACTCGACCAACATCCTAACCACTTCGACCACCCGACTTACGAAAGATGTGGTCAGTCAGTTTCCACTGACCTTTATTCCAGCTTCGTCCGTCAAACTGGGCGTCAAATACAGCCTTCTGGTTCGGCAGTATGGGCTAAGCCAGGCGGGGTATGACTATTATGACCAATTAGCCAAAATAACCCAGAACATTGGCTCCATTTTTGACCCGCAACCCTCGCAGATTACCGGTAATATCCGCAGCATAGCCAATACGGGCGAACTGGCACTGGGCTTTTTTCGGGTAGGAACGATTGAAAGCAAGCGCATTTTCATCCGGCGTGACCAATTACCCGTCTGGCGGATCAATACCGGATTAGACAATTGCAGAACCGATACGCTGACAACTCAGCAGGTCCTTCAAACGCAGCCCGCTATTGTCATGTTTGTTTCGGATCTGAATAAATACCTGACCACTGACCACGTCTGCGCTGACTGCCGGCTTCGCGGGGGCGTAACCAAACAACCCGATTTCTGGGAGTAAGACAGAGTTGGATCTTTAGGAACTCGTTGACACGTATGTTTTCGCAGCCTGCAAGCATGAAATACCTTTTCTATAGTCTCTTGATACTAAGTAGTTTGCGGATTTTCGGCCAGACACCCGAACCGGTTAGTGCGCTGGTGCAACCCTTCGACAGCTACCGTCGGCAAACGCTTCAGGAAAAACTGTATGTTCATACTGACCAGGCCTTTTACCTGATTGGCGAAACCATGTGGTTCAAGGTGTATTATGTCGATGGTTCCTTTCATAAGCCACTCGATGTCAGCAAAGTTGCCTATATCGAACTGTTCGATCAGGCGCAGAAAGCGGTGCTGCAAACAAAAGTTTCGCTAACGGCAACGGGCGGAAACGGCACGCTCTTTCTGCCCGCGTCGCTCAATTCAGGCACGTACCGGATGCGCGCCTACACAAACTGGATGAAAAACTTCAGCGCCAACTTCTTCTTTGAAAAAACCCTGACGATTGTCAATCCGTTTAAGCCGCTGGGACTGCCCCTACAGCAACCATCTGCCGATTATGAGGTCCAGTTTTTTCCCGAAGGTGGCAACCTTGTACGGGGACTTCCGAGCCGGGTGGCGTTCAAGGTAGCCGATGTGTCGGGGCGGGGCATTGCCGTTCGGGGTTGGCTGCTGAATGAACGAAACGACACACTGACCCGGTTCAGTTCGCATAAGTTTGGCATCGGGACCTTTCCCGCTACACCTGCCGATCAGGGTGCTTACCGGGTCGTTATCAGCGACGAAAAAGGCCGCATCGTCACCAAACCCTTGCCCACTGTTCAGCCGCAGGGCTATGTAATGCGCCTGGACGAAGCCGGTACCGACCAGGTAAAAATCACCGTTAACACCAACACCGACGCGGTTTCGGCGGTGTATCTGTTTGTGCACACGCGACAAGCCATCAACGTCGCCGAAGTGCGGCCAATGCAGCGCGAGACCAGTTTCCTGCTTAACAAAAAAGACCTCGGCGAGGGCATTTCACACCTCACCATTTTCAACGCGAATCGCCAGCCCGTTTGTGAACGGTTGTATTTCAAACGCCCTGCCCAACCGTTGACCATCGCGCTAAAATCGGATCAGGCACAGTATGCCCCCCGCTCAAAAGTAACGCTGGACGCATTGGTACAGGCACCCACAGCTCAGGCGGCTTTGTCGATGGCCGTTTACCGGGTCGATTCGCTGGCATCGGGCGACCCATCGGGCATTCTGAGTTATTTATGGATGACCTCTGATTTACAGGGCCATGTCGAATCGCCGGACTATTACCTACAACCCGAAACGCCCGAAGTAGCGCAGGCAACTGATAACCTGATGCTGACGCACGGCTGGCGACGGTTTCGCTGGGATGAGGTGCTACAAACCAAATCAGGGGCGGTGCGGCAACCGGCATTTCGGTTTTTGCCGGAGCTTAACGGACCAATCATCGAGGGAACTGTAACCGACCCCGCGTCGGGCACTCCGGTGCCGGATAAAATGACGTTCGCAGCGGCACCCGGCAAACTCATTCGAACCTACATGTCCCGCAGTGATGCCACCGGAAGGATTCGGTTTGAGATGCAGGACTTCTACGGGCCACAACACCTTATCGTTCAGACGAACCCGGAGGATAGTCTGCTCAAGCTAACGTTGACGACCCCCTTCTCGGAGCAGTTGCCAACAGCTCACCTACCCGAAATTGCCCTTGCCGGGTCGCAGGCAGAACCACTGCTGAACCGGAGTGTGGCCATGCAGGTGCAATCGACGTACTGGGCAGACCGCGCTATTCAGTATAGGCACCCAACGGTCGACAGTACGGCCTTCTACGGAACGCCCGGCGAATCGTACCTGCTGGATGCCTACACCCGGTTTCCACGCATGGAAGAGGTGCTGCGCGAGTATGTGCCGGGTGTGCTGCCCCGAAAGAAGCAGGGGCATTTTCGATTGTTTGTTCCCAACACGCCTTACCGGGCCATCTTCGAGGCTTCGCCGTTGGTACTGGTCGACGGGGTGCCGGTCTTCGACATGGACAACGTGATTGAGTTCAGCGCCTTGAAAATCAGGAAGCTGGATGTCATCACGAATTTCTACTTCGTCGGCCCGGCTATTTTGAGTGGCCTGATTAGTTTCATGACCTACAAAGGCGATCTGGCCGGTTTTCCACTCGACCCGCGTCTGCTCAAAGTCGAGTACGACGGCCTGCAACTGCAACGGGAATTCTATTCGCCCCGCTACGACCAAAGCGTTGGAACACCCGCCCAACAACGGATCAGCCGGTTGCCCGATGCCCGTACTCTGCTCTACTGGAACCCCGACCTCCCCGCTAACGCCGGAGGCAGGAGCCGAGTCGAATTCTACACCTCCGACCAGACAGGCACCTACCTCGTAGACGTTAACGGCCTGACCAAAGACGGCGTTGCCGGCAGCCAGCGGATGGTATTTGAGGTGAAGAATGGGATGAAGTAAAGGGGATAAGTTAGTGGTATTCAAATCAGGCAAGACCATCATACGCAGGAAATAATCAGATACCTATGGATAACACAATTAGAGACTTACGACTGGCTGTATTGATTGATGCAGATAATGTGCCCTATTCAACGATTAAAGAGATGCTGGAAGAAATTGCAAAGTTTGGCACACCTACATTCAAAAGAATTTATGCAGACTGGACCAAGCCAACTGTTTCAGGCTGGAAAAATGTTTTACTGGAAAATGCAATTACACCCATTCAACAATACAGCTACACAACAGGGAAAAACTCCAGTGATAGTGCCATGATTATTGATGCTATGGATATTTTATATTCGGGCAAAGTCGATGGATTTTGTATTGTTTCGAGCGATAGTGATTTTACCAGATTGGCTATACGGTTAAGAGAGGCTGGCATGAAAGTTATAGGTATGGGAGAAAAAAAGACGTTAATGCCATTTATAACAGCTTGTGATAAATTTATCTATATAGAAATACTAAAATCTGGCGATCAGAAGGATACTATTGAAGAAAGTAAACCTGAAAAGAAAGACGTAAAGCCAACACCAAAACCTTTAACTATGGTAAACAGGGAATTAATACGATTATTAACAGATAGTATTGCCGATTTAGCCGATGAAAGTGGATGGACTTTTCTGGGCGATTTAGGCAACCATATTTTAAAGAAAAAACCAGATTTTGATCCCAGAAACTATGGATTCCCTAAAATGCTTTCTTTAATTAGAAGTATAGACCGATTCGAGATTGATGAACGAGAGACCAACAAAAGCAAAATCAGGCACATTTACGTGAAAATAAAATAAGTAGGTTAACCGTATTTTTATAAAAAAATAGAAGTGCACAATCAAAAGCCTTTGGTTATTTTATACCGCTAAACAACCAAAACATACTCAGATAAATAGCACAAAGTACCCCCTAACCTGGCCTCTTTACACCCCTATAAAACGCTCGCCTAAGCGTAAATTTGTATGGTAATCAAACGATACAAATACGATGAACCCAGCGCAAAAAATCACCACATTCCTGACGTTTACTGATCAGGCCGAAGAAGCCATGAATCTGTACACGTCTATTTTCAACGACTCAAAAATTGTGAGTGTGACACGCTATGGCGACGCAGGTCCCGGTCCGAAGGGCGCGGTGATGATGGCAACCTTTCAACTCAACGGGCAGGAGTTCATTGCGCTGAATGGTGGTCCGTCTTTTTCTTTCGCCGACGGTATTTCTCTGTTCGTGAGTTGCCAGACGCAACAGGAAGTCGATCAGTATTGGGAGAAACTTTCCGATGGTGGCGAAAAAGGCCCTTGTGGCTGGCTGAAAGACAAGTTTGGTGTGTCGTGGCAAATTGTTCCGACGGCTTTAGGCGAACTATTGAGCAGTAAGGACGCCGAAAAGTCGAAACGGGTGATGCAAGCCATGAGGCAAATGAGTAAGATTGAGGTTGACAAGCTCCGGCAGGCTCATGATGGCAACTGAACCTGAAACAGGCCAATCTCCTACTCATGCCAGTCTGAACGACCAATAACATACGCCCCATAATGCCCATGATGGCTGAGGCTGAGGGGAAGGCTGACCCGTTGCCCCGAAACAGGCTGGATACATAACGACGGCACGCCAGCCACGTTTTTCTGAATCGTTATTGCCTGTTCAGGAAGGGAGAACCGGGCAGCACAATGCTGTTTTATGTGCATCAGCATCGCCTGATGCTGATGCACATAGGTGACGTTATCGAACAGTACGATTTGCTGGCAGAAGGCGGGAGAAACGCCCGATGAATAGGCCAGGCTGGCAATGTAGGCATCGGTAATGACCGACTTCGTCTGATAAACGTTCGTGCAGACAACCGTTCCCATTACTTCCCCATCAGGCGATGCATTAAGCTGGCAAGCTAATTTCAGGGGGGCAAAAATTCGTTTGCCCCCCTGCCGAATCGCCATTTTGTAAGCACTCTCTTTCATACTCCACAACAGCCAGACCATACGGTCGGGGTTCGTCGTGTTGGAGCGAATGAGTTGCTGTTCGTGAACGGTAAAGAGTTTATCCAAAAAGCCGGGTCTACGCCAATTACTATCCTGTTTTGCCTGGGCCAAATCGACAATATCATTGCCAATCATTTTTCCGCCAGTTTCTCCTTAATAATTTCCATAGCGGCACCCACTGTCAGCATCCGTTCCATTGATGTATTGTCAATCTCAATGTCGTACTCCTCCTCAACATCAAGCGCAATATCAACCAGATTGGCCGAATTTATTTTTAAATCCTTAATAAAGTCGGTCTTTTCAGTCACGTTATCAAAGGCCTGTTCGTCCTGAACATAGGGTTTAACAACGCGTACAATCGTCGTAATTAATTCGTTTTGAGTAGTCATGGCTGGTTCAAGATTGAAACTTTTTCAAGATAATACACGCATTCACATCGCCAAAACCAAAATTAGCTTTTGCAATGGTCGTAACCTCTTTCTGCATCAGTTGATGCGGAATTTTATCCGGCGCAATGCGCTCTAAAATAGCAGGATGTGTGTCTTCAGAATTGATGGACGGATAGATAAATCCTTCATACAATTCCAGGGTGGCGGCTACACATTCGATACTTCCGGCGGCACTGATACAATGCCCTATCATGCTTTTCAGGGAGTTAATATACGGAAAATCATCGCCTTTTCGCTGGAGGGCTTCGCTCCAGGCTTCAATTTCGGCGGGGTCTTTAACGGTGGCCGTCAGATGCCCATCGATTAGGTCAATATCTTCGGCCCGAACGCCCGACTGCACCAATGCCTGCTCAATACAACGTCTAACGGCCACAGCGCTGGGAGCCGTCATGGTGCCCCCGCTTCGCTGCCCGCCGGAGTTGACATGCCCCCCCGCTACTTCGGCGTAGATGGTGGCATTGCGTGCCAAAGCGCTCTCCAACGACTCGAGCACCAACGCGCCCGCGCCACTGCCCGGAACAAATCCAGCCGCCGTCACGCTCAGGGGCCGGCTGGCTTCTTCCGGGCAGTCATTATACTTATAAGGCATTACCCGTATGGCATCGAAGCCGCCCCAGATGTAAGGGCCATGGTCGCTGCAACTGCCCGCCAGCACCCGTTTGGCCTGGCCGCTGGCAACGCGCTGATAAGCCATAAATACGGCTTCGGTGCCGGTAGCGCAGGCCGATGAGTTTGCCGTTATCTGCCCGCCACAGCCAATCATGCCACTCAGGTAAGCGCTTACCCCACTGGTCATTGTTTGGGTTACGGCGGTGGTGCCCAGCCGTTTTACCAGGCCTTCATCAACTTTATAAATCGACTCGCGCATTTTATCGACACCCAGCATGCCCGTACCGAACACAATGCCGGTGTCCCAGTCGGCTTCGTCCGTCGCTATGGGCAAACCGGCGTTATGCCAGGCTTCCATACCGGCTATAACCCCGTAGACAATGCCACTGCTGTTGAGTTGCCGAAGACTTAACTCGGTGAAATAGTGATGTTTAATGGCGTCCGTAACCGGCGGTATACCCCCAACCTGACACGAAAATTTCAGTTCGGCGAGTTCGGGCCGAAAAGCAATGCCACTTTTCCCCGCTTTAATCGCTTCAGTAAACGAAGGTATACCCACTCCATTGGGAGCGGCCACACCCAGACCGGTAATTACAACTCGATTACGCATTTGTTTTTGGTTTTATCATTCCAGAAATAGTACCCCGACAGACCAGTTCACCACGGCTATTGAACATTTCAACTGTACACTTCAGCTTCTGAAACCGAAAATAGCTTTTCGCTGAACGGACCCGAACTGTTTCAGTCGGAAAAACGGGCCGGTAAAAATCAATTTGCGTGGACGTCATAGCAATTTCAACGTTTTCCACGCTTGTGTCATCAAGCAAAAAAATGCCCAGACAGACCACGCCAATCTGCGCCATCACCTCCGTTAGAATAACACCAGGTGTGACCGGATTGCCAGCAAAATGGCCTTCATAAAAAAAGGAATCGTCAGGAAAGGTGTAACTCCCCTCTACGCCATTTTCGCTGATGGAATGTAGTTCATCAACAAACAAAAATGGTTTGCTATAGGGCAGTTTCGAGAAGATGTTTGTAAAAGTTTGCAAATAGATAGAATCTAAAGGCTTACAACTGGATAGAAGTCGTTTGAAGTAGCTGGCATGAGCGGCCCCGCTCAACCCCTGATGGGAGGTTTTCCCCAGCGTTAGCCATGCCCCGGTAGGGGATTGGGCGGGGAGGCCTGTGCCTATATCGTTGAGTTGTAGTGCAATATATTTATATAATTACCTACTATTTATAGATTGCCTAATTATTTATATTATTACTTGGTATTAATATAAATACTTGAAATAGAAGTTTACTGAAGGTGTTCGCCACCATTAACCGGAATAACTGCGCCGTTAATCCAGGCCGCTTCGTCGGTACAAAGTAAATAAGCCACATTAGCCACGTCATCGGGTGTAGTTAGCCGGTTAAACGGGATTCGTTGCTGACTAATAGCCAGTAGTTCATCCGAGCCGGGAATCATCCGAAACGAATCGGTGTCGGTTACACCCGCCATGATGCAGTTGGCCCGAATGCCCAACGGCGCCAGTTCGAGCGCAATGCTTCGGGTGATGGCTTCCAATGCCGCCTTAGCTGCCGACACAGCCGCGTAGTTTCGCCAGGCTTTATGGCTGCCTTCGCTGGTGAAACTGATAATCCGCGCATCGTCGGCAAACAATCCGGCCACTTGAATAGCTTTGGTCCAGTCATACAGGCTGATAGCCATAGCATCGATGGTTAATCCAAAGTCATCGTGCTGGAGTTCCGGCTGGTTGGTGGCAACCATTGGTTTCAGGTTACCTTTGGCCAGGCTGTGAATCAGAACGCGAACCTTATCGGTTTGGCTAAACTGCTCCTGTAAATCTAACAAAACCGCCTGTCGTTTTTCGGCATTAATGGCGTCGATGTTGAAGCTTTTAAGCAAAACGCCTTCGTTTTCAATGCGTCTGAATTCCTGTTCCAGGTCGGGCATGTCTGCTTTCCGGCTGCGGTGGATGATGCAGATGTTCATGCCGTGCTGTGCCAGTTTCCTGGCTGTTGCCAGCCCTAAACCCTTGCTGCCCCCTAAAATAATAGCCCAGTAATTTTTGTTCATAAAAGAATTTACCATTTTAATAAAACCCGCTGGGCTGAGAATCCGGGACCAAAACTTAGCATAAGCCCGTAAGTACCTTTTTCGGGTTGTTTGTCCAGGAATCGCTCCAACACGTACAGCACCGTTACGCTGGACATATTGCCATACAGCCGCAGCACTTCTCGGGTATCGTCCAGGTTTTTGCCCAGTTTACCGAACAATTCCTGCACCACCTCCACAATTTTTCGTCCGCCCGGATGAAAAATTAAGTGCGAAATATCATCAATAGTTAGCTCATTTTTAGCTAAAAATGGATAAATAATCTGGGGGAAATGCGAAGCAATGGTTTCGGTAACGGCTTTGTCAAGAACCATTTGCAAGCCGGTATTGGTCAGATCGAAGCCCATCAGGTGAGTGGCTTCGTAAAAATGATACATGTCTTCCGCTACGACTTCGGGGCCTTCATCGGCCTCGTGCGAGGAAAGCAGCACACAAGCCGCACCATCACCAAAAATAGCCGCGCTGACGATATTGGCCATCGAAAAATCGTCTAACTGAAAGGTAGCCGTTGGCGATTCTACCGCAAGCAGGGCAGCGCGTTTTCCCGGATTCGCTTTTAAAAAGTTTTTAGCATAAATAATGCCCGCCACCCCAGCCGCACAACCCATTTCGGTCACCGGCAACCGAACTACGTCCTGCCGCATTTGCAGGCTATTAATCAGGTATGCATCCAGGGAAGGAATCATAATGCCGGTACAACTTACCGTAATCAGGTAATCAATATCGGTAATGGTCCAGTTCGCTTTTTCTACCGCTTTCGTTAATGCTATTTCACCTAACTTAATCGACTCACGAATGAAAATTTTGTTTTTTTCTTCAAAGGAAGTTTTGGTAAAAACTTCATCTGGCTCCAGAATTGAATAACGACGGTCGACGGCAGCATTTTCAAATATTTTCTTTACTTTTCGCTGAAAGCGCGTCTCCTGATCAACCAGCCAGGCATCCAGAAAAGGCAGAATGTCACTTGTATCCCGCCAGTTTTTTGGTAAAGCTTTGGCTACGGTTATAATTTTTACACTCATAGGTTTTTAACAATCCATTGGTAGCGAAAAGCCCACCGCCAGTTGATGCTGTATTTTTTAAGTCCTAATTGGTTGGCAAAGTTTTCTAAATCACGCTTTTTAAAGCCGCGAAGAATCGACGTCAGCCCATCTTCCCGCGACATTGGATTGAGTTGAAACACAAAACAAATGAGTTGAAAGAGCCGGTAGGCCACCGCACTACGATGCAGGTCATTGATAACTATGCCCCGTTTGGCTTTGTTAAGAAAGACGCGCATTAACTGCAGAATGTCGGCATCTGAAAAATGGTGGAGAGTCAGCGTACACAACACAATGTCATACTCAAGCGTAGCAAATTCATTGGCAAATACGTTCATGACCGCATACGAAATGTTACCATACGGCCCCGAAAGCGCCTTAGCATGGTTGATTGTATAGGCATTGGCATCAACGCCCAGAATCTGTACAGTCCAATTCTGTTTCCTGGCGAACGAAGCCACCGCCCGGCACATATCACCGTTGCCACAGCCTATGTCGACAATCGATACCGGTTTTTCTTTCGGGTGATTGGCCAGTAGCTGCTGTATACCGTCAAGCGTAATATTATTGCCGCCTAACAGTTGATTAATCCGGGCAATTTTATCCAGCGCATCACGCAACTCATCGCCTTCCAGCGAAAAATCATCCATTACTTCTTCCTTTGTTGTGCGCTGCGATGTCTGCAAGAACATTAGTTTTTTTTAACGATTAAACGCTTCGTTTATCAGAATTTGTAAAGCACTTTTTGTCAGTCCACCACCAACGGCCTTCCATGCGTCTGTTTAATTATTTCCCGTACTAACGCAGGCGTCCGGATTAATGTCTGCATCACCACCGGCATGAGGAGTGGGTGCTGAAAAATTGATTGTAACAGCCGACCGGCACCTAATCGCATTTTAAATTCCTGATTCCAGGCAAGGGTGTACTGTTTTTCGAGTTCATACCGGCTGGTTACCCGGCTCTCATAAACGGTCACAATCTGTTCGGAAATTAATTTAGCGCTATGAATTGCCATGGCCATCCCGTTTCCACAAAGCGGATGAATTAGCCCGGCCGTATCTCCGCACATGAAAATGTGGTTTTCCACGGGCATTTTTTTAGCAAAAGACACTTGGCTGATGGCTAATGGCTTGTCATAAAGCAAAGTGGCCCTGGCAAGAAAGCCATTCAAAAATGAATTCTTCCGCAACACATTGTCCTGAAACTGCTCAATCTGTTTATATCGTTTAAAGCTCTTATAATGAACCAGGTAACAAACATTGACAATGGCGTCTTCTACCGTCGACACGCCACAATAGCCCCCCTCAAACGTGTGCAGCGATACTAAATCGGCAGGATAGTCAGCCTGATAGTGCGCTTTCACAGCCAGCCAGGGGGACTCAGCAGTCAGAAATTTTCGCTGCAATCGCTTGTCAATGCCTGAGCGTTTGCCATACGCTCCGATAACAAATCTCGATGTATAGTTCTTTTGCCGGGTAGTACTGGTCGTAAAGAAATCATTCTCAAACGTACAATCCATTACCTCATCCTGCACCATAGTGACGCCTGCCTGCCGGGCTTTCTGGGCCAGAAATGAATCGAGGGTGTATCGGCTTACGCCAAAACCGCCTAAGGGTAACTGGCTTTCTATGGCGCTCCCTGAGACTGTACTTAGCAAAAACCGGTGAATTCGGCTCGGCTTTAGTTCGTCGATGGTAATTCCCAGATGCTCAAAATAAGGCAGTACCTCGTTTGAAATATATTCTCCGCATACTTTATGATGCGGATATGACTGTTTTTCGACAAGCAGCACCCGTAATTTATTCCGGGCTAAATGAATGCCCGCCGTCAGCCCCGCCAATCCTCCGCCAATAATAAGTATGTCGGCATCGTGCTGCATGGGTGAGTAAGTTTAGAAAGAGTTATAACACAGCGATACACGGAGAGAACAAGAGATACACCGAGAAACTATAGTAGTTCTGTGTACCTTTCATTCTCTCCGTGCATCGCTGTGTTACAACTCTTTCTACATAAGCAATGCGTGAGGGGATTTGTTCAGTCATAGTTGCACTCTTTGCGCCGAATGACTAATCTCGTCCGTTAATGATGGTCCATGAGCGAACCCCTGATTACCAACGATGCCATTATTCTGGGTATTCTGCTGGTTGTGTTAACCCTGATTTTCAACACTGCCCGGTCGGAGCGGCCTTTCTGGAACAAGTTATACACGTACGTTCCATCCTTGCTGTTGTGCTATATTTTTCCGGCAGCCATGAACAGCCTCGGTATCGTTTCGGGCGGGCAATCGGGTTTATATACCGTCTCGACAACCTACCTGCTGCCAGCGGCTCTGATTCTGCTCACCTCCACAGCCGACCTGCGGGCCATTCTGCGGCTGGGCAAAAAAGCCCTGATTACGTTTCTGGCGGGCACCGTTGGCATCATTATTGGCGCGCCCATTGCCTTTTGGATTGTGCTGTGGCTGCTGCCCGGTTTCCGCGAACAGGCGATTGCCAATGATTACTGGAAAGGATTGGTTACCATTTCGGGAAGTTGGATTGGCGGCAGCAGCAGCCAACTGGCTCTCAAAGAAATTTATGGATGCAGCGAAGCCTTATTTGCGATTATCTTAGTGGTCGACGCTGTGGTGGCGAACATCTGGACCGCCTGCCTGATTTACGGAGCTGCTCACCGCGACAAAATCGACGGCTGGCTAAAGGCCGACACCCGCTCCATTGAGGAGGTTAAACAACGCATTTTAGCGTATAAACAGGAACCCGACCGACCGGCTAACCTCCTCGATTTGAGTACGATACTGGCGCTCGGTTTCGGCGGTGGCGCAGTAGCACACGCGCTGGCCTATGGCATCTCAACAACGCTGCAACCCTATAAAGTAACGCTGGCGGCTTATGGTCTGGACCCGTTCACCTCCAATTTTCTCTGGGTCGTTATTTTATCCACATCGATCGGTATTGCCTTATCGTTCACCCGCTTGCGTAAACTCGAAAAACTCGGCACCACCGACCTGGCCACTCTGTTTGTTTATTTTCTGATTATGACTATTGGCCTGCGGCTCGACCTCGCCAACGTAGGCGGCAACGCAGGTTTGTTTCTGGTGGCGGTCATCTGGATGCTTATTCACGTAACGGCCATGCTGGTTACGGCCCGCCTTATTCACGCACCCTATTTTTTTGTCGCCGTTGGCAGTCAGGCCAACATTGGCGGAGTGTCAACGGCGCCAGCCGTGGCTTCTGTTTTTCATCCGGCCCTGGCCCCTGTTGGTGTATTACTGGCCGTACTTAGCCATGTGCTGGGCACCTATGGCGGGCTAATTACGGCCTGGCTCATGCAGTTGGTCATGTAGACGCTGTCTGACGGCACAACCACCCCAAAGCGTTGGCCCGGCCCCGCCTTTATCCTGACTAAACACATGAAAAAGATTTCACCGCTAAGCAATAGAATCTAACAAAGAATATAGGTCAATTAGTGTATTAGTTAAAATTTTATTCTTCATATAGTCTGTTTGGTAAACTATTAAATTTATACTTGTACTTACTTCTGCTTCGTCATACTCCTCTTGTACAATCTATGCTCAAAACTCCGGCAATCCGGCCTACCTAATTATTCTTTCGCAGCCCGGTGGAGGGTATCCAGGCCTTATGGAATACCCGCTTTCGGAAGAAATAAGTTTTACATTCAACGTTCCAGGCTTCAAGACGGAAATCTATCGGCAGGAACCTGGAAGGTGGAACGTGAAACACGAAACCTATATCAAAACTAACCTCAACTACTCTCTCAACAATGCGTTATTCTCCTTACTCACTTCTGATTCTGCTGATCGTCAGTCTGAGCACGGCCCTGGCTCAGCCAATTCCTTCGCCCAAAGAGCATTTTGGCTTTACCATTGGCGATGACTATCAACTCGCGACCTACACCCAAACGGAGGCTTATTTCCAGAAAGTAGCCGCAGCCTCCAACCGGGTCAAATTGGTCGACATCGGCCTGACTGAAGAAGGACGGCACCAGCTTATGCTCATCGTTTCGTCGCCGGAGAACCTCAAAAAGTTAGATCGCTATAAAGAGATTTCCCAAAAACTCGCCCGCGCCGAAGGCCTTACCGACGATCAGGCCCGCACCTTAGCCAACGAGGGCAAAGCCATCGTCTGGATTGATGGCGGGTTGCACGCCACCGAAACCGTCGGCACCATGCAATTGATCGAAACGGTTTGGCAGTTGGTGAGCCGCACCGACCCCGAAACGATGCGTATTTTGGATCAGGATATTCTGCTGCTCACCCACGCCAACCCCGACGGGCAGGAAATCGTGACCAACTGGTACATGCGCGAACCCAAAGCCGACAAACGGGTGCTGGACAACCTGCCCCGGCTGTATCAGAAATACATCGGCCACGACAACAACCGCGATTTCTTCATCATGAACATGAAGGAAACCCAGAATATTGGCCGTCAGTTGTTTGTCGAGTGGATTCCGCAGATTATGTACAACCACCACCAGCGCGGTCCGGCGGGATCGGTGCTGGCAGGGCCGCCCTATCGGGACCCGTTTAACTACGTGTTCGACCCGCTGATGGTGACCGGGATCGACGCCCTCGGCGCTGCCATGATCAACCGGTTGAACGCCGAAAACAAACCCGGCTTTACACGCTTGGGCGGGTCCGTTTTCTCGACCTGGTATAACGGTGGTTTACGAACCACGACCCACTTCCATAACATGATCGGGCTATTGACGGAAATTATAGGTGGGCCGACACCCGAAGATATTCCCTTGGTTCCCAGCCGACTGATTCCCAACGGCAATACACCCTTTCCGGTCACGCCACAGAAATGGTATTTCAGGCAGTCGATTGACTATTCGCTGTCGCTCAACTACGCCGTGATGGGTTATGCCGCCCGCTACCGCGACGAACTGCTGTTCAACATCTATCGGATGGGTAAAAACTCCATCGAGCGCGGCAGCAAGGACACCTGGGGTTTGTCGCCCAAACGAATCGACGCCATTACGCAGGCCTATCAGGCCGACCCGAAAAAACCAACGTCCACGTCGACCAGTGCCGCCCTGGCGCAATATGGTATGCTGGCCAGGGGCGGTGGCATGCCCATGAAGTACTACGACACGATCATGAAAGCGCCGGTTTTGCGCGATCCTCGCGGGTTTATCATCACGGCCAACCAGCCCGATTTTCCAACGGCGGTCAAGTTTGTCAACGCGCTGAGTAAAACTGGTATCCAAATTCAGCAGGCCACCGCCGACTTTACCGTAGCGGGCAAAAAATACCCGGCGGGGTCTTACGTCGTTAAAACGGATCAGGCATTCCGCCCGCACCTATTGGACATGTTCGAGCCGCAGGATCACCCCAACGATTTCCAGTATCCGGGAGGCCCGCCCGTTCGCCCCTATGATGCGGCTGGCTGGACGCTTGCCTACCTGATGAACGTTCAGTTCGACCGGATTCTGGATGGGTTCGACGGGCCGTTCAAAAAGCTGCCGTATGGCGAACTGCAATCGCCGGAGGGCCGAATTTCGGGCGGGACCACCGGTGGTTACCTGCTCAGTGCGAAGGCAAATAACTCCTTTATTGCCGTTAATGATTTGCTCGCGTCGGGTGTCGACGTATTTCGCCTGCCCAACGGAACGGGCGGCAAGTCGACGGTGGAGTCGGGTATATTCTTCGTTCCGGCCTCGGCTAAGGCAAAATCGCTATTAGAAAAATCAGCTAAAGACCTCGGTTTAGACATACTGGGCGTTGGCAAAAAACCAACAGCTTCGCTGATTAAAGTCTCGCCCATGCGAATCGCCTTGTGGGATACCTACGGCGGGTCGATGCCATCGGGCTGGATACGCTGGATTATGGAGCAGTATCATTTTCCAATGAAAGTTATTTATCCGGGCGACGTCGATGCGGGTGAGCTACGCAAGAAGTTCGATGTCATCGTGTTCGTGACACGGGCCATTCCACCGCTTCGTGGTCAGGACGTTGATGGTTTCAGCGCCCTCGAACGCGAACCGAAAGAAGAAACTACCCCCGCCGAATACCGCCCACGTTTAGGCAAGATTACCGCCGACAAGTCGGTTCCGCAGCTAAAAACATTCTTAGAAGCGGGTGGAACCGTCGTAACGATTGGCAGCAGCACTAATCTGGCGTATCACCTGAAATTGCCCGTCAAGAGCGCCCTCACCGAAATGACGACGGCTGGGCTGGAAAAACCGCTGCCAGGCGAGAAATTTTACATTCCCGGCAGTGTGCTGCGGGTGACGCTGGATTCGACCCAACAGGCTACCTGGGGCCTGAATAGCCAGACGGACGTTTATTTCGATGCCAGCCCGGTATTCAAACTCGCGCCCGAAGCCATTGCCAAAGGCACCGTAGTGCCACTTGCCTGGTTTGATACGGCCAGGCCGCTACGTTCTGGCTGGGCCTGGGGGCAGTCGTATTTGCAGGATGGCGTAGCCGCGTTTATGGCGCCGGTTGGGTCGGGCAAATTTTATGCCTTCGGGCCGGAAATCACGTTCCGGGCGCAGGCGCAGGGAACGTTCAAATTCCTCTTTAACCAACTTTACAGCACTGGCAAAAGCGGTTCGCAGGGCAGCGAGATCGTCAGTGAGGAATAGAGTCAATACATACAGCCACATAGCGAATGCCATACCATCACGGTTATGGCATTCGCTGCTTTAATCTATTGAAACCGTTTACGATAAAGAAGCGTAAAGTTTGGACTGTTCGGAACAAATTAATATCCATTGGCGAAGAAGAGATGCCGCCCGGCACCAGCTACGAAGCACTCGTTAACAGGCTGATTGACCCCTCATTAATTTAATTCCACCCGACTATTTGGCCTATTTATTACAAAAAAAACGGCCGGCTGCAACAGACCAATTGTAAGCTGCGTATTCAGCTACAACAAACCAATACCATATAAATTATGAAAAATGTAGTTGTAGCGGGCTTAATCGCCCTCTTTGGTATAACTCTGTGGAGTTGTAACCAGAACCAAACTGTCTCACCCGACGCGGATGCAGCCAGTATTGCCGCCCGATTGTCGTCTGACACAACCGGCTTTTTCTGTCGCGACAGCCTGACGAAAATAGAGGTATCTGTTTTACCAGCCACCGTTACCAGCTACATCTCAACGAGTTATGCTGGCGCAACGATTAACTACGCAGCTAAGGATGACGCAGGTAATTTCCTGGTAGCTATTACGCAGAATGACCAGCGAAAAACGCTGCTGTTTAATGCCAATGGTACGTTTAATAAGGAATTGTCGCTGCGCGGGGGCGGAAAAGGCCACGGGCCAGGGAATGGGCATAAAGGGAGCGACCGGGACAGCCTGACGAAAGTAGCCGTTGCCAGCCTGCCAGCCGCCATTACGACCTATATCACCACGAATTTCACCAGTTCGACCATCACTGCGGCTGCTTTAGACGCTGCTCGTGGCTATTTAGTGATGATCATTCAGAACAGCCAGCGCCGAACCCTATTGTTCAATACCGACGGTACGTTCAGCCAGGAAATTGTCCGGGGGCTGGGAAAAGGCTATACCGTCGTTGCAGCCAGCGCTCTTCCGGCAGCAGTCACAACGTACATCACAACAAACTACGCCGGGGCTACTATCAGGGCGGCTGGCAAGAACAGCACCGGACAGTTTAAAGTCCTTGTGCAGCCTACTACCGGCAGAGCAGTCGAACTCGTGTTTGCCGCCGACGGTACGTTCGTGCAGGCCAGAAAAGGGCGGTAACTACACCGGTGTATACGAGAAGTTAATCATATACTCCGCCGACACGATCTATTGATTGTTTCGGCGGAGTATTTACGTTTACTGGTCTGAGTACGTTCATTACGCCCTGCCCCAGGCCGTTCCCGAAAACTATTACCTTAACCAGCTCGCTGGTGTTAACGAAACTGGCTTTGCGGGCCGCAGCAACCCGACCCGTCGGGGCGACAAGCCTGACGGTTTCTGATGAGCCAGGTTACCCCTTCATAAACCGCACTAACCCAACCTCAATCAGCAAAAATGCCAGCGCGGCCAGCAGAAAGTACTTCCAAAGGCTTTTCCCCAGATTTTCCTGTTCCAGCACCTGCACGAAGTCGCCATCCTGAATGCTGTCGAACACGTCCACGTTGGGTTGATTGGCAAAGGCCCGGCGCAACTCGTCAGCCGAATAAAAATCCATGGCCGACTCCTGATTACCGTGGTTGAACGCCAGCAGCCGTTCGGTTTTGCCCTGGCTGTTCTGTAGTGCATAATAACCCGATTCTACTTCCTGACCAACCGCCAGTTCGTTACTTTTGGGCATTTCGAGCAGAAGTTGACCACCCACGATGCGCTGCACCGGAATAATTTCTAATTTGTCGCGGGTCAGTTTATAAACCGACCGTTCCGAAGGCGCATTGACTGGAATTGTCACTACGTTTTCGTCAAACGAGAAAGCCGTTCGCTGTGACCGAACGCTCAGGGCTGCTATTTTGTACATGACAGGCACAAACAGGGCGTGTTCGGCCAGATTGCCATAGGCCGATGCCAGCGGACTGGCAAATACATACACGTTCCCCGCCGACTGCCGGAATGCTGTACCAGCGGTTACCGCGCCACCAACTTTCGACTGGGTCACTAACGGGCTGCCATCGCGTAAAGTCAATAACCGTTCGCCTGCGCTCCACCGCCAAACGGGGGCCGCCGTGGGCATATTCAGCGGTTCGGACTGATAACTCTGCTGGAACACATCGCGAAAGAACGGATTGCGCCGGTCGGGATCGGCAACGGGCAGCGTTGTTGGTGTAGTGCCTGGTGCGGTAGCTAAAACCTGAATCGAACCAATGCCCAGCGTTCGTAAAAACGGCTCATAGGAGGCAGCGTTGGGCGTCGATGGTGGAATAACGGCTAAGCTCCCCCCCTGCCGCACAAAGCGTTCAAGTTCGGTTCGCAGGCTGCCACTCACGTCGGCAACGCCCTCAAGCACCACCAAATCGGTTTCTTTCAACTGACCAACATCAAAGTTCCGGGCATTAAAACTCCGTTTAACAAACAAACTATCGTCAGAATAAACCGTACTGACATAGTCGGCTGTTCGGTCTGAAGGCCCGGCTTTCTGTTCGTAGAGGTGAAGCACCCGCACGGCCGGAGAGGCTTCAATAACAAAGAAATACTGGTTGTCGAAGGTAATTGGCAAATCCTCAAACACAATCCGGCCCCGGTGGTAGCCTTTCGAGGTGACATTAAAATTGAGCGACACCGTTGCCGAACCACCCGGCGGTAGTGTAGCCGAAGCCGTTGACGTTTGCGTATCGTCTAAATAAAGCCGTACCGGAAGATTTTTCACATTCTCCTGGCCCGCGTTAATAAGTTTGACGTTCAGGCTATTATTCTGCATTTCACGAATGAACGGGGTGCTGAGCCAGACCGAATCCACATACACGTTTTTAGTCGCCTGGGCATCTAAAGGCACAATAAAGAGTCGGTCGGTGGTGTCGATGTGAAGCCGCGACAAATCGCCGACGGTGCTTTTCTGAAAATCGGAAAACCAGAACAACTGATTTCTCCCCCCCGGATTGAGGGAACTGAGCAGATTCCGCTGCCGACGATACACGGCTTCGAGGGTGCGGGGCGTATGGGCGAAGCGTATGGACGTAACCCGGTCACGAACCGACTCGGCAGTACCGGCCTGCTGCTCTGCCGCCGAAAAATCATTGGTCAGTAACTGGAGCGAGGTCGCGTTGCGGAACAGCGTGAGCAGTTCATCTAATTTACTGGTGGCTATGTCTAAGTACCGTTTTGTATTTCGCTCGTTCTGCATACTGAACGAGTTATCGACGTAGAGGCTCGTAACGCCCTGCCGCGACAGGCCCAGTTTATTCCTGCTCGGAATGAATGGCTGCGCGAAGGCCAGCACTAAACACGCCAGGAACAAGCATCGGCACGCCAGAATAAGCCAGTGTTTTAGCCGCCGAAACGATTTGGTTTCCGTCTGAACGGCCCGAAGCAGGGCTACATTCGTAAAGAAGACCCGCCGGGTTCGCCGGAAGTTAAACAGGTGAATAGCAATGGGTACCGATACGGCCATCAGGCCAAACAGGAACGTGGGATATAGGAAATTCATTCAGGCAAAATAAGGAAGACTCAGGAGTTATCGGATACCGTAATGATGCAGGCTATTGTCAGATGTTGCAGCGCCTGACCCGGCTTGACCACATCTTTCTGTTTCCAGTCATGTACATACTAAACGCCCCGGCACGGGTCTTTGGTTTCTGCAAGCCCAAGTTAATCAGGGATTGTGATTTCATAAAACGCAGTTTTGGTCTGCAACACATCCGTATACGTAATCGAACTGGTTTTATTACCAACTGTCGTGAATGTGTCAATCGGGGTATGGCCCACCACCTGATGAAAACCCAGCAGATAATCAGCTTTGGTTTCAGAGCGGTCGGCCCAGACCGGCCCGCTGAATGCATCGTAGCCACCCCGCTGTGGGCTAACCTCAAACAGCAGATTCCGAACGCGCAGAGGTTGCCGGTGAAGGTCGTTCAATAATCCGGCCAAATCGTAATCGGGCGTAAGGTCGGGCATATCATTCCCAGTTTTTGCCTGAACGTGTGCCAGCCATTTAGTGGTGACGCCCGCGTGCGTGAAGAGGTAATTTTCCTGTTGATAAGCCACCTGAAATAAGGCATCATACTTCGCGAACAAATTGCTCAAATCCGGTTGTGCCCATTCCCGAAATCCTGAACAGCGGTAGTGAGGGAAGTGCAGGTATTGTCCGTCGTGATTGCCGATAAGCAGAACAAACTTGTTTGGCTTCCGACGCTTTATCTGAATAATTTCCTTCAGATTATTATAAATCGTCTCATCGGATTCAACGTAACTGTCAGTATAATCGCCGAGGAAAATAACCCGGTCGTAGGCATTAAAATCAGGTTCCTTCCAAACAGTTCGTCCATGCAAATCACTAATGGCAAGGAGTTTCATAAGGGACTTTTCTAACCCATAAGGTACAAAAAATGCCCCAACCGGGCAAGCCAGTTGGGGCAAATCTCCGGACCAGGATTTTTACAGTGTCCGTTTTACTTCTTTCAATTCGAAGCTTTCAATTACATCACCCACCTCGATGTCGTTGAAGTTTTTAATGCTCAGACCACACTCGTAGCCAAACTTCACTTCGCTCACATCGTCCTTAAAGCGTTTCAGCGCACTAATCTCGCCGGTGTGAATGACGATAAAGTCGCGGATGATACGGATTTTGTTGTTGCGTTTGATGGTACCATCGGTTACGTAACAACCGGCAACCGTACCGATTTTGGTAATCCTGAAAACGTCACGCACTTCGATATTGCCCACAATCACTTCTTCGACGGTTGGGGCCAGCAAGCCCTCCATAGCGTCTTTGATCTCGTTGATGGCATCGTAGATAATTGAATAGAACCGGAGTTCGATTTGCTCCTGATCGGCCAGTCTCCGCGCACTCGCCGAGGGCCGCACCTGGAAGCCCACCACAACAGCATCGGAAGCTGATGCCAGCAAGACGTCGGATTCCGAAATCTGCCCAACGGCTTTATGAATGATATTTACCTGAATTTCTTCCGTCGACAGTTGCAGCAACGAATCCGATAGGGCTTCGACCGAACCGTCCACATCACCTTTCACAATGACGTTTAGTTCCTTGAACGTACCGATGGCTTTCCGGCGACCGATTTCCTCCAGCGTAATGTGCTTGCGGGTACGCAGCGTTTGTTCGCGCAGGAGTTGCTCGCGTTTATTGGCAATCTCACGGGCCTCACGGTCCGTTTCCATCACGTTAAATTTATCGCCCGCCTGTGGTGCTCCCGGCAGACCTAAAATCTGAACAGGAGTCGAAGGGCCAGCTTCTTTAATACGCTCACCCCGGTCGTTGGTCATAGCCCGGATGCGGCCATAATGGGCGCCAACGAGCATGATATCGCCCTGGTGAAGGGTCCCGTTTTCAACCAGTACGGTCGAGACATAACCACGGCCTTTGTCGAGCGAAGCTTCAATAACCGTACCCAACGCCCGGCGTTCGGGATTGGCCTTCAGTTCGAGCAGTTCGGCTTCGAGCAGCACTTTTTCAAGCAGGTCGTCAACGCCCATACCCGACTTGGAGGAGATTTCCTGTGCCTGGTATTTACCACCCCATTCTTCAACGAGCATGTTCATAGCGGCCAGTTCTGTCCTGATTTTTTCAGCATCAGCACCGGCTTTGTCCACTTTCGAGAACGCAAATACAATGGGAACACCGGCAACCTGCGCGTGGTTAATAGCCTCACGGGTTTGTGGCATGATGCTATCATCGGCAGCAATCACAATAATTACGACGTCGGTTACTTTAGCACCCCGCGCCCGCATAGCCGTAAAGGCTTCGTGACCCGGCGTATCCAAAAACGTAATCATGCGGTCGTCGGTGGTTTTCACGCTGTAGGCACCAATGTGTTGCGTGATTCCACCCGCTTCGCCAGCCGCCACTTTTGCCCGACGAATGTAATCGAGCAACGAGGTTTTACCGTGATCGACGTGACCCATGATGGTGACAATTGGCGCCCGGGGCTGCAGTTCGTCGGGCTCGTCGGCTTCAACATCAATACCAGCTTCGGTTTCGTCTTCGGCTGATATGAATTGGACGTCATAGCCAAATTCATCGGCAATAACCGTAATGGCTTCGGCGTCTAACCGTTGGTTGATCGACACGAACATACCGAGGTTCAAACAAACCGAAATAACCTCGTTGATCGACACGTCCATCAGCGATGCCAAATCGTTGGCTGATACAAACTCGGTTACTTTCAGGATTTTGGCTTCCAGTTCCTCCTGCTCGGTCATCAGGCGACGGTCTTCCTCGCGCTGACTTCGGCGATCCCGCCGGCGGTCGGCACCCCGGTTGGGAGAATTGCCTTGCATCCGGGCGTTGGTTTGCTGAATAGCCTTCCGAACATCGGCCTGCGTAGGGGCTTCCCGACGGCCGCCACCGCCCCGGTTGGCATTATTTCCACCTGCAGTGCGACCACCTCCCGAACGGTTTCCACCGCTCCGGTTAGCGTTAGCACCAGCACCCGCCTGACCGCCCCGATTGGCAGTAGCATTGTTTCCGGCCTGATTCTGGCCAGTGCCGCCGGTAGCACCCGTGCGGTTGGCTGGCGTTGCGCTTCGGTCACCCTGTCCCTGGGGACGGTTACCGTCACGTGGGGCGCCATCACGCTGACCTCCCGCCTGGTTCCGATCACCTTGCGGCCGGTCACCCGGTGTGCGGTTAGCAGGGCTACGGTCGCCATCGCGTGGGGTACGATCAGGTCGGTTGTTGTTACCGTTCTGACCCGGTTGCTGACCACCCTGATTGGGCTGGGCCGTGCTGCCAACAGCGCCCTCGCGCCCACCACGAATGCGTTTACGTTTTTTCTTATCTGCATTACTGCCTCCGCCACCCTGACGCGGGTTGTTAACAGGCAGTTCAATTTTACCAAGAATTTTCAGTCCACCTAATTGATGGCTGCCAGCCGCCCGAATGGTTTCGGTCGGGACATCTTCATTATCAGCCGTTTCTGGCGTCACTGATTTAGCCTGTGGTTGTAGTTTTGGTTGATTTTCTGGCTTTAGCCGATTTTCAGTTCGATTGGCCGGTTTTTCCTGAACAGGAGCTATCGGGTCAGCAACTTCAGTACGGGCTACAGGCACCTCAACCTTAGCAGGGGGAGCCTGAGTAGGTTCTGTTGGCGCCACGGTCGGTTTGGGGGATTCTTTAGGTGGTGTAAGTGTATCCACCACGACCGGAACCGACTCAACTGGGGCGGCTTTCGCTTCAACAGGTGGCACAGGAGCAGGCTTTGCCACCTCTGCCACCGGCTGTGGAGCTGGTGGCGTAGGGGTATCTCCACCGCTTGCCGGAATGACAGGTGGTTTAGGTACCTCAACTGGTTTTACCTCCTGCACAGCCGGAGCTTTAGGCTGTGGGGCGGGTTGCGTAGCTGGCCGGGCGTTCAAGTCAATTTTACCCACTACGGTTAAGCCAGGCAAACCGGTCTGAGCCGTTTGTGGGGCTGGTTTCGGCTCAACAGGAGCCGCTTTGGCCAGGTCAGCCGGAGTTGGCTCTGATTTAGTTTCGACAGTTGGCCGTTTCGCATCATCACGACGCCAGGCGACAACATCCTCCTCCTGACGACGCGGTGGCTCGGCAACCGCAACCGATGGCTCGGCCCGGCGCGCTCCGCTCAGGAGTTCAGGGTTTTTATATTCCTTCGCTAACACCTCCAACTGCTCACTGCTGATTTTGGCGTTAGGGTTACTTTCGACCTTAAATCCTTTGGCAGACAGACTCTTCAAGATAGTATCTTTTCCTACCTTGAGCTTGCTTGCCACTTCCATTAGGCGCATTGTCTTTTCTTCTGCCATACTACGGTTTATATTCGGCAAATTTGATGGTTGCTGGTATGGTATGAACACCACTTGCAGCAATAAAAATCCCTCATGCTATTAATCAATAATGAATAATGCAAAATGGATAATGTTTTCGGGCTGTGCATTATCCATAGTACAGTATTCCCTGTTGATTCCTTCTTAATCGAACTCCTGTTTTAGAATGTTCAGAATTTCCTCAACCGTATCTTCTTCGAGGTCAGTGCGCCGAACAAGTTCCTCTTTGTTTAAAGCTAATACGCTCTTCGCGGTGTCGAGACCTACTTTACGGAGTTCATCGATCATCCACTCGTCAATTTCGTCGGAGAACTCCATTAAATCAACGTCTTCGTCGTCTTCCTGCCCTTCGTTATCACGGAATACGTCGATTTCCATATCCACCAGGCGCCCGGCCAGTTTGATGTTCTGACCGCCTTTGCCAATGGCCAGCGAAACCTGATCGGGTTTCAGAAACACCGAGACGCGCTTCGTCTCGCGGTCGATCGTCATTGAACTGATTTTGGCCGGACTCAGGGCGCGGCTGATGAGCAGTTCAAGGTTTTCGGTATAATTAATAACGTCGATATTCTCATTGCCCAGTTCACGCACAATGCCGTGAATCCGGGAGCCTTTCATCCCTACGCAGGCCCCAACCGGGTCAATACGGTCGTCGTAGGATTCAACAGCTACTTTAGCCCGTTCGCCCGGTTCCCGAACAATCTTGCGAATCGAAATCAGACCATCGTAAATTTCAGGTACCTCAATTTCAAACAATCGTTCCAGAAAAACCGGCGAGGTGCGTGACAGAACAATTTTAGGCGTTCCATTCATCATTTCGACCCGGCTGATAACGGCCTTCACGGATTCGCCTTTGCGGTAACGGTCTTTCGAAATCTGCTCGGTGCGGGGCAGACTCAACTCGTTGTTTTCGCTGTCGACCAGAATGATTTCATGCTTCAGCAACTGGTACACTTCAGCGCCGATCAGGTCGCCAACCTGGTCTTTATATTTCTGATAAAGGAGTTCTTTCTCCATATCCTTTATCTTCTGGATAAGCGTTTGCCGGGCCGTTTGAACCACTCGCCGACCAAAATCTTCCAGTTTTACTTCTTCGGCAACCTGTTCGCCCACTTCAAAGTCGTCCTGAATTTTACGCGCTTCGGTGAGGGGAATTTTATCATAATCCCAAATATCCTCCGAATTGTCGTCAACGATTTCGCGGGTGCGCCACATTTCCAGATCGCCACTTTCGGCGTTGATAATTACGTCGAAGTTTTCGTCGGTGCCGTATTTTTTACGAATCATCGTGCGAAAAACTTCTTCTAAAATAGCGATCATGGTGGGCCGATCAATATTTTTCGACCGGGCAAAATCAGCAAACGATTCGATTAATAGTCCACTGGTCATGTTAGTGTTTAGTCAAAAGTCGATCGTCATTGGTCTATAATTGCCAACGATAATTCTTCATTGGCAACTCCTGACTGACGACTGACGACTTTATTTAAATGATACTTCCACATTCGCTTTCTTTATCTGCCCGAACCAAATCGGCGTGGGGCCGATGGGTGGTTCAGGGATAGATAAACCAGCTTCTTTTTTCTTTTTACTCTTCGACTTCTTTTCCGCTTCAATGACGACCACTATATGGTCGTCGGCAACCGACTCCAGTTTCCCGTTGAGGGTAGTTCCATCAGTGAGTGTGATAACCACTTGCCGACCAATATTACGAACATACTGGCGCGGAAACGTTAGCGGATAATCGACACCGGGGGATGAAACTTCCAGCGTAAACGGGGCTTCACCGAAAAAATTTACTTCATCCATCTCCGAACCAAGTTTCCGGCTAACGATGGCGCATTCCTCAATCGTAATTCCGGTATCGCTATCCAATAGCAACGTCACTTTAATTCGTCCTCCCTGTCGGCCAGCTACCTGGCAATCAACAACATAGAGTTGTTCATTGTTCAGATACGGCTGTAGTAGGTCAATGATTTTCGCTTTGTCGTCCATAAGGTAAGGCTAACAAAAAAGGGAGTACTACTCCCTTTTTTAATCAATGCCATATGGTTTTAGTGCCACAAAGGTAATGAGTTTCTGCGTGCATCGCAAGTCCCTGTTTTGGCTTCGTGTCGGACTTTCCGGTCATTATGCCTTATTTTTGGCCTCATAAGCGGGGTTCCCACCCTGCTCAACGACAACACTATGACGCTAAGGGTGCGAATTGGGCAGCTCATTGCCTTTTTTTTTCGGTCGTTGCTGTGGTCGCTCAATCTGCTGCTGGCTTTATATACATGGTTCGTTTACTGGCTGCTGTATAGTTTGCAAATCGAACACTGGACAGCGGGTATGCTCATGATTACGCTCCCGGTGGCCTGGCTGATGAACTTAGTGGTTGTTGGCTTATGGCTCACCACGCGCCCCTGGCGGAGCTGGCTTTCAGGTACGGTACTGGCTGTTGGCATTGCGCTGTTTGGCTCGCGGACGTTTGTGTGGCATAAGCCGGTTGACCTGACCCACAGGGGTGTGCCCCTGAAAGTATTTAGTTATAATGTGCAGTCATTTGGTCTGGAGGGCGCCTGGGAGCGCTATCAGAGCTCCCCCCGCGTTCGTCGGTTAGCGAATTATGCCCTGCGTTATGATGCCCCCATCAAATGCTTTCAGGAGTTTTATTCCTCCACAACGATACCCGACTACAATTTTGTCCGGCGATTCAGGCTGGCGGGTTATCGGCATTCGGTGCTGCTGCATCCCGAGCTGGCCCAGTCGGAAGATGGTACCATTGGCGCAGCCATCTTCTCGATTTACCCCATCCTCGAATCGGGGAGGGAGTTATTTGGGCACTCAAATGGGGTGGTTTGGGCGACCATAAAAGTAGGAAATGATACCATTCGGGTTATCAACGTTCACCTGCATTCGATGGGCATTCGGGTTGGCCGCGTACTGGATCAGGATGAGATGAAGGGGGTTAAGCACGAAACGCATGGGGTGCTAAGCGCGTTACGGACTGGGTTTATCAACCGTCGCAATCAGGTGTATAAGGTTGAGCAGTACATTCGGGAGAGTCCGTATCCGGTTATTGTAACCGGCGATCATAACGATACGCCCTATAGCGTAGTCTATGAACGAATGCGCCGAACATTACCCAATAGTTTTGAAGATGGTGGGCGGGGCTTCGGCTTCACCTATAACCGGTTGCCGGGATTTATCCGCATCGATCACCAGTTTCACGACCCAAAACTCGCCGTACTAAATTTCGAGACAATCAACTACATCAACTACTCCGACCACTACCCGATTGTGGGGACATATCTGGTGAAGTAGTGAGGAGTGATAATGGCTTTACAGCAAATCACCCGGCACGTTAAACAGGAAAACTACAACAAATTGTTATTTACTACAGACAATTAAGTAATCCATTTTAACTATAAAGTCAGGTGGGGATCAGCCTTCTTTTGGTAATATCAATGGATTAGAATGCCCGCATTTAACTAACAATCCTGTTATGGTTTCAAGGTATTATTATGCAAGTAATAAAGCGCTATCTGAAACCCAGAACCATTATGGTACAACAGAAGATGGCTTACGAGCAAATGCATTTCACCATGCCCCTTTGGAAAACATGAAGATTATGAAACTCTTTGGAAAAGCCGCCATTTTATTGTCAAGCCTTCTGGTTGGCTGCGACATTGCCGCTATAACTGGCGGCTACCATGATTTAGGTAGATTTAGCAGCAGGATCGCAGCACAAAACCATGCTATTGCTACTATTTTTAAAAAATATGGTTCGTTACCAAATAAGGGCTATTATAAAGTAACGTATGCAAACGCCAATTCACTACCTACCGAGCACCGGGAAAATGCCCTTTGGTACAACAAGAGTGACTCTACATTGGCGTTGGAAGTCGATGTGAACAGTGGGACTGTTTGTAACTGGCAACAGGTTAGTAGAGCCGTTCTGGAGCGGGCAACAAAATCCGTTGACGGCCTGAGCAAAATTGATTCACTGGCAAAACCCAACCAACCCTTTTCGCAGTGCTTTCGGTAAAATTTTAACTCAAATGCCTGTCGGAACTTTACATACCGTAGGCACGGGCATTTGTAGCTAATCTCATGGATGCGCGTTGACCCATTCCTGACCATCCATAAATACTTCTTTTTTCCAGATGGGTACGGTTTGCTTAATGGTGTCGATGATGTAGCGGCAGGCTTCAAAGGCATCGGCACGGTGAGCCGTAGCTACGCCAATCAGAACCGCAATTTCGCCAATCTGCAGGGTGCCTTTCCGATGAATAATGGTGTACCGGAGCAAAGGCCATTGCTGATGGGCCTGGTCGGCAATCTTCTGCATTTCGCCGATGGCCATGCGGTCGTAGGCTTCGTATTCGAGCCGGTCGACCGCTCGTTCCTGCGTGTTGTCGCGCACAACGCCCAGAAACAGGTCAATGGCCCCCGCCTGCTCCGACTGAATAGAAGCCAGCGCAGCCGAAACGTCAATGGGGTCGGTGGTTAAAAAGATCATGGAAAAATGTATAATGAAAAATGTATAATGCAGAATGAACAAATCAGTGTAAATCATTATCCATTGTTCATTCTACGTTATTCATTAGTCTTATCCTCCACTAACGGGTGGAATAAGCGCAATTTCATCGTTACCAGTTAGCACCTGATCCGCTTCGGCGTATTCGCCATTAACGGCTACCAGCAGCGACCGAATGCCAGCCAGGGCCGGGTATTGACCATGCAGTTGATCCAACAGATCACTTACGCGGGCATCTTCAGGAAGCGACACGACTACAGCCGACTGAGCTGTCAGGTCGCGGGTGATACCAAACAAAAGCACTGAAACGGAAGCGTTCATACGTGTAGAGCAGTCCGGTAAATGATGCAGTACTACAACGCAGCAATCGTTGATTGGAGTTCGCCTGATGCCGATAAAAAAAACGGTACCACTACCCAAGAGCAGTGGCACCGTTTCTGAGCGAATAAACCAAGTTTATTTCGAGTTATCTAATTTACGTTCGGCCTTTTTCATTTTGCGGTCGGCCTTATCCATAGCTTTATTTGTACCGTCTTTAACGTCTTCTTTCGTGTTTTTAGCCGCCCGGCTTACTTTGCGGCCAGCCTGACGGGTTTCGCGGCCCACTTTATCGCCCGCAGCATCTACGGTGCGCCCGGCTTGTTTAGCCGTTTCTTTGGCATTTTGTTTGGTATCCTGAGCAAATACGACGGCTACTGAAAAGATTAGCGCGGTAGCCAGCATCATTAACTTTTTCATGATAGTTGAGTTGGTTTATGCCTCTTACAACTCAAAACTGGTCTAATTGTTTTCTTTCCGGTAGCCTTTCCGTGATAGACTTCACTCCTTATGCTTAAATACCTTTACCTGATACACGTATTCCTGCATCCGCTTAATTTGCTGCTTGCGGGACAAATTTGCCAGTAAATTTTTCCGGTTGAGCCGCAGCGACTGTCCCTTGAGTGAATCGGCCGGAATGGCGTTGAGGGCTTCGAGCAGGTAGTTTGTTTTTACGGCAAAACTAACCCCTTCGGAAGTCGTCTGCTTGCCGCTGATGATGCCAATCACATTGCCTTTTTCGTCTAAAAGTGGACCGCCGGAGTTACCGGGGTTTACGCCAATGGCAACCTGATAGGCCGTTGAATCGCCCCGATAACCCGTACCGGAACTAAGATAACCTTCGCCGTAAACGATCTCCTCGCGCGGGTAACCGAGCGTATACACGCGCTCACCCAAATCAGATGGGCTAACCTCGAAACTATACGGTACGGGCGGCATCATCCGAAAGGCACTGTCGTCGCAGAGTTGCAGAAAAGCCAGGTCATGCTGTTGGTCCGTATAAACGACCCGTGCTTTATATACTTCGCCTTTGGTGCTTTGCACATACACTGAATCGGCATCGCGAACGATGTGGTTATTCGTTACAAAATAGCCATCAGCGGTCAGCAAAAAACCCGACCCCGACACCTGTGCCGGGTTCACATTCAGCGCACGCCCCCGGCCGTTGAGGTCGCTCAGCAGTTTACGCTGCGACGATTTGACGGCCTGAATTTCTTTGCTTAACTGGCTGTACTGCTGTTCCTGCTGATGACTCTGCTGATAGGACCGATACAGAAAAATAGAGCCAAAGGTGGTAATGA
The DNA here is from genome assembly GCF_054781775.1 of Spirosoma areae. Taxonomy (NCBI): domain Bacteria; kingdom Pseudomonadati; phylum Bacteroidota; class Cytophagia; order Cytophagales; family Cytophagaceae; genus Spirosoma; species Spirosoma areae. The sequence goes on from NZ_BAAGTT010000040.1 coordinate 364,295, forward strand.
TGGCTGCCGAAGCCGCAACGGCCAGTGTTGTGCGGTAGGTTTGCCACAACGCCCGAATCTGCCCCGACTGTTCTGCCGCCGACTGATAGGTATCTGCATCCCGGCGCATGGCGTTCATATCGGTCGTTGCCTGTACCTTCGTCAGCCGCTGTTTGAAGCGGATTCGCTCGCCATACGCGAACAGGGCATTTTCGATGTCTTTTTCCTCGTCCATCTCTTTTTACTGAGTTGTATGGAGCAGGGAGCCAGGTGCGTAGAGCTTGGTGTTTCCCAGCACCTGGCTCCCTGCTCCATGCAATTTTATAAAGTTTCACTGTTTGTATTCCGAAAAGAAGAGCCGTTTCAACCGCATCAGGCACTTATACTTTTGCGTTTTGGCATTGTCGGCGTTGGTATACCCAAACTTTTCAGTAATATCCTGCATACTCAAATGCTGGATGTAAAAATCGTCCAGCAGGGTTCGACAAGGCTCACCGAGTCGGTCGAGGGAGTCGGCCATCAGGTCAAACTGACGATCGCGTTCCTCATGATCCATCAGATCATCATTGATCTGTTCAGCAACAAACTCATCTGAAGCGGGCGTTTCCACATCGCGCACCATAAACCGGCTTCGCTGCGCTAACTGCTTGAGCCACAACCGCCTGCCGACCGAGTAAAGGTACGTTTTCAACTGACAGTGCAACTCCAGCGAACCACTCCGTACTTTTTCATACAGCACAATAAGTACTTCCTGATAGATATCCTTCGCATCGTCTTCGCTACCGCTATTGGTGGTTACGAAGTGAAGTACCATTGGAAAATACCGGCGGTACAACTGCGTCAATGCCTCATCGGAGCCATGGGCCAAACCCGTCAGCAACTCTTCATCGGTCAATACGGGCTGCCTGCTTTCCTTCATTGAGTTGAATCATAACTTAATACGAAAATACCGGAGACGTAACCCAAAAAAAAGTTAAAAAATAGTGGGTTACCTTTTTCTCTATCGGGTATTAACGTTGACATTAATGCATTTATCACTTAAACAAAAACGCCCCCAAAATTATGAAAGCAATCACGAAATCTGCCTTCTTTTTCATGGCTATGATCGCCCTGGCTACGTCTTGCAGCTCGAAGAAAACCGAAACGACCGAAACGACCACGACCACCATGTCGGATTCGTCTTCGATGATGGCTACCGATTCAACGATGGCTACCGATTCGGCTTCGACGATGTCTGCTGATAGCGCGAAGTAATTTTTGCTAAGGCACAACTGCCGGTACATCTTACCGACAACGCTATAAACGTTTGAAAGCCCCCTGATAATTCAGGGGGCTTTTATTTTTTGGTAGTGATCCCGGAAGCTTATAAAATCTGAAGGTAAACAGGCGGTCAGGAATACAGCACAGGTGGGTCGGGGGCAAGTTGGGCCGCTAAGTCGGTTAGCTTCGTCTGCATTCTGTTCTTCAAGGCCTGCCAGCCCGTATGCCATCGCCGAACGACATTGGCTTCCCGCACTAAGGCAGGTTCTTTCGGCTGGTTTGGCTGTTCATAGTATTCTGGCATTCGTTCCGTCATGTGGCTCACAATGGCCTCGAGCGGGCCATGCAGAATTAATTCAGGATCAGTCTTGGCCAATTGAATGAGTGCCCGGCACATAGAGGCCGTGTAGAAAGCACAGTCAATATCCTGGTGGCGAACGGGCACACCGTCGTGCAACCGCTGCAATTTCACCCCACCATCTTCCAGCCGAACCGATGCTGGCGCACTGCCATCGGGTTGCGGAAAAACGGCATCTACTGTCGCCTTAAATTTATCCCACCACGGGGGCAGACCGCCTGGGTTCAGTGTATCGCAGAAAATAATGCGCTGGGGCAGGTCGGCCTGTTCAGGATTCATGATGAGCAGTGCTGCACCCAGGTGACGGTCATCGGCCTTGTGGCGTCGTTGAATGACAAAACAATGACACTGTTGTTCGCCCCCATCGCTCAACTGCCTGGTGATGAGTTTAACCCGCTGCAGCGATTCCTCCATATAGCCTTCGGTAATGACGTGGATGGGTAAGCTGGTCGCCCCGTGTGCTTCCCAGCGCAGTTGATGCGCCAGAATGGTCAACGCCGTACTATCGCTCCGGCGGGTGCCAAAATACATACCAATGTCTTCCTTGGCCTGATCCGTCTCCGGGTCCACCACCTGGAGCGTATCGCCATGAGGCCCCTGCCGGCTGAGGGGGCTGTAGCGAAAGGGCACTTCAAGCTGTTCGCGCTGGGCAGCTATATTGTAGATGCGCTTTTCGAACTTAGCCAGCAGAGGTTCATACGCATCATCCTGAAAATAGACTTCGGAGATGGAACGCAGCAGGTGGCGGGCTATGTGATCCTGTTCGAGTAACCGCTCGAAGGCATCGTCCCGGTGTTTAAAAAAACTTCGGAGAGCACCGTGTTCAATAAACTCTTCGGCATCGCCTGAGTCATCAATGCTTTTGGTCGAAACCGTACCCTGCTCAATCCAGTCGCGCAGAAACTGTTTAACCGCCCCATCGAAGGCCTCATTGGCCATATCGGCCTGTTCTTTAGTGTAGTACGTTTGCGGAATGTTGAAACTGCTCATCGAACTTTGCGGATCGAGGAGAGCCTCAGCGGGCAGGGTCATTGAATACGTAGATTATAAGGGTGATTGATTGGTTAGCTCCTGACCACTTGGAGGCAAGCAGAATTAACTTAAATTACTTTCTATCAGGCTGTTTGACCCAACGAGGTCAAACAAGGCAAATTGACTATGCCTGATTATTTAAAAGCTAAAGTTACCACTTTTTCCTTTATTAATAAACCCCTGTTGGGCCTGATCAGGTAGTATTTTTTGCCTCCCGAATGCTTACAAACAGGATGGATAATTTACAGCCGGGCCGGAGGGCCTTTCTTAAAACCGCCGTTGCCAGCCTACCCGTTGTGGCAACCGCAGCAACAATGCCGGGCCGGGAATCAGCGGTCGGCTCAGGAACGGGCAGGCAGGGCCACATCAGGCTGAGTTGTAATCTTTATTCGTTCAATGAACCCCTCATGAGCGGTCAGATGACCCTGGAACAGGTACTGGTATTTTGTGCTGAACTTGGGTTCGACGCGGTTGACCCGACAGCGTATTACTTCCCCAATTACCCGGCTTTACCCAACGACAGCTACGTTTACCAGATTAAGCGAAGAGCGTTTCGGCTGGGCCTCGACATCAGCGGGACGGGGGTTCGCAATGATTTTACCCTACCCGATCCAACCCGCCGAAAAGCCGAGGTCGCGTTAGTTCAGAGGTGGGCTGGCTTAGCCGCCCGCCTGGGCGCACCCGTGTTGCGGGTCTTCGCCGGTACGGGCAAAGAGTTGCCAACCGGCTACAATCGGGACGAGGTTACCACCTGGGTTGTCGATGCCATTCGTGAATGCACGGAATACGCAGCAAAACAGGGCGTAATGATTGTGGTGCAGAACCATGCTGATTTCATTCAAACGGCGGATCATGTTCTGGATATTGTGCGCCGGGTTAATTCCGAATGGCTGGCCGTCAACGTAGACATTGGCAGCTTCAGGGTAGGCGACCCCTACGCGCAGATTGCCCGCGTGGCACCCTATGCGGCTACCTGGCAGGTGAAAGAAAACCTGTTTGTCAACGGCCAGGAAGTGGCAACTGATCTGGACAAAATCGTTGGCATCGTGCGCGAATCGGGTTATCGGGGCTATCTGCCCATCGAAACCCTGGGTAAGGGCGATCCGCAGGTGAAAGTGGCAGCCTTTTACGAGAAAGTAAAAAAAGCGTTAGCGGCCACTGGCTACAAACAGAATTGACCTGCATCCAGATACTCAATAAATTCATCACCCTCTTATGAACCAATTGTATTACGCCTTGCTGCTGCTTATAACCCTTGTTTGCCCGATGTTAAGCCAGGCCCAGCAACCCGACAAAACGCTTTGGTACAAACAGCCAGCGCAGCATTTTGAAGAAAGCTTAGTACTGGGTAATGGCACTCAGGGCGCCAGCATCTTCGGCGGGGTTCAGTCCGACAAAATTTACCTGAATGATGCTACGCTCTGGTCGGGTGAGCCGGTTAAGGCCAACATGAACCCCGACGCTTACCAGCAGGTGGCCGCCGTGCGGGAGGCCCTGAAAAACGAAGAGTATAAACGGGCGAATGAGCTGAACCGAAAAATACAGGGTAAGTTCTCAGAGTCGTTTGCTCCGCTGGGCACGCTGTATCTTGATTTCGGCCACGGTGCCAGCGCGCAAACCTATTATCGCCAACTGAATCTTGCCGACGCAGTTTCTTCCCTGAACTACACAATAAACGGGGTAACCTACTCCCGCGAGTACTTCATCTCGCAGCCCGACCAAATCATGGTTATTCGGCTGATTAGCAGCCAGAAAGGGTCGCTTAGCTTCTCACTGCGGTTCAACAGCCTGCTCCGAAATCAGGTAACGGTTGCTAAAAATACGCTGAAAGCGAATGGATACGCACCCATTCACGCTGAGCCGAGTTACCGGGGCGATATGCCCAACGCGGTCGTATTTGACCCGGCTAAAGGCACCCGATTTACCACCGCAGCCGCCATTAAAGCCACGAGCGGGCGCATCGTAACCACCGACAGCACCATAGGAATCAGCGGGGGTACCGAAGCCCTGATTTTTGTTGCCATCGCCACCAGTTTCAACGGATTCGACAAGAACCCGGCAACGGAAGGGCTACCCAATGATCAGATAGCCACCAACCGGCTGAACAAAGCGATGGCAAAATCCTACACGCAACTCAAACAGGCCCACATCACCGATTATCAGCAGTTTTTCAATCGGGTGAACCTGAACCTGGGTCAAAGCAATGCCCCTGCCCTACCCACCGACGAGCGACTAAAACGATACGCCGAAGGTCAGGAAGACCGACATCTGGAAATGCTGTACTTTAACTTCGGGCGGTATCTGCTCATCAGCAGTTCGCGCACTCCGGCGGTTCCGGCCAATTTGCAGGGCATCTGGAATCCCTATCTTCGTCCCCCCTGGAGCAGTAATTACACCACCAACATCAACGCCCAGGAAAATTACTGGCCCGTCGAAAGCACAAACCTCGCCGAGATGCACCGGCCTCTGCTCACCTTTATCGGCAATCTGGCCCAGACCGGAGCCATAACGGCAAAAACCTTCTACGGTGTCGATGGCTGGTCGGTGGGGCATAACTCCGACATCTGGGCCATGAGCAACCCGGTGGGCGATTTTGGCAAAGGCGACCCCGTATGGGCGAACTGGAACATGGGTGGGGCCTGGCTTAGCACGCACCTGTGGGAGCATTTCATGTTCACCCAGGACAAGACCTACCTGCGGCAGGAAGCGTACCCGCTGATGAAAGGGGCCGCGCAGTTCTGTTTGTCCTGGTTGGTTGAGGATAAAAACGGCAGGTTGATTACGTCCCCCTCAACGTCTCCCGAAAATCAATTTCTGACACCCGACGGCTATAAAGGGTCAACCCTCTACGGGGCCACTGCCGACCTGGCCATCATTCGCGAGTGTTTTGGCCAAACCATTCAGGCTGCAAAACTTCTGAATATCGACGCCGATTTCCGGGCTAAAGTAGAGCAGGCACTGGCCAAACTCTGTCCTTACCAGGTTGGCAAAGCGGGTAATTTGCAGGAATGGTACCACGACTGGGCTGACGTTGACCCAAAACACCGGCACCAATCGCATCTCTTCGGGCTATATCCCGGCCACCACATCCGGCCCGACCTGACGCCCCAACTCGCGCAGGCATGCCGGAAAACGCTCGACATTAAAGGCGACGAAACGACGGGGTGGTCGAAAGGCTGGCGGATTAACCTTTGGGCGCGGCTGTGGGATGGCAACCACGCCTACAAAATGTACCGCGAACTACTCGCCTTTGTGCCGCCCGATGGCGTAAAAACCAATTACGCACGGGGCGGGGGCACCTACCCGAACCTCTTCGACGCGCATCCGCCCTTCCAGATTGATGGGAACTTTGGCGGAACGGCTGCCGTAGCCGAGATGCTCGTCCAATCCACGGAAACTGAAATTAGGCTGCTCCCGGCCCTGCCCGACGCCTGGGACAGTGGCTCGGTTAGCGGGCTGCGGGCGCGGGGTGGCTATGACGTAGCAATGGAATGGAGCAACAAGCGCCTGAAAACCGTTACAATTCTGTCAAAAACGGGTGGCCAGACCCAGCTTGTTAGTGGCGGCAAAACAAGGCCTGTTTCGCTAAAGCCGGGTCAGAAAACAGTGGTGAACTGGTGAGTCAAAACGTAATTCGGTATGCCATATCTTCAAGATATGGCATACCGAATTACGTTTGAACACGCTCTGTTATTAGGTCAATACCTCCTTCAGCCGGTTCATTTCGCCGGTTGGGGCAGCCCGTTCGTAGAGAATGGCATAGACTGCATCCGTTATGGGCATGTCGACGTCAAATTGCCGGTTAATGGCATGGATGCTTTTGACAGCGTAATACCCTTCGGCAATCATGTTCATCTCGGCCTGCGCCGACTGAATGGTGTAGCCCCGGCCAATGAGCGTGCCGAAGGTTCGATTGCGGCTAAAGGGCGAATAGGCCGTCACGAGCAGGTCGCCGAGGTAAGCCGAACCGCTCAGGTCGCGGTGTTTGGGGTAAACCGCATCCACGAATCGCTTGATCTCCTGCATGGCGTTGGAGACCAGTACAGCCTGAAAATTATCGCCGTAGCCCAACCCCCGCGTGATGCCACAGGCCAGTGCGATAATGTTTTTCATCACGGCACTGTATTCGATGCCATAAATATCATCGACGGGCGTGGTCTGCACAAAGCGGCACCGCAGCAGGTTGGCGACGCTTTCGGCACCGGCTGCATTGGGCGAGGCAATGGTCAGATAGGATTGTTTTTCGAGGGCTACTTCTTCGGCATGACACGGCCCGGCAATGACCGACATCCGTTCGGCAGGAACGCCATATTGCTCACTGACCCAATCCGTCACCAACTGATTGGCTCCCGGAATCATGCCTTTGATGGCCGAAATGACCGACTTGCCAGTGAAGTGTTCAGGTTTTAGTCCCGTTAGTGCATCGCCCACGAAGGCCGCCGGAACCGCCAGAATAACATATTCACTGTCTTTAACCGATTCTTTGATTTTGGTGCAGACCTTTACTTTTCGGGTATTAATCTGCACATCGCTGAGGTAGCTGGGATTGTGCCCAAATTTCTTAATATGTTCGGCGTCGGCTGTTTTGCGAAGCCACCATTTAACGCTGACGTTGTTTTCGGACAGGATTTTAACGAGCGCCGTGGCCCAGCTTCCTCCGCCCACCATCGTCAGCCGAACGGGTTGATTTACTTTCATGGGGTGAAGTAAGCCAAAAACGCGGAAAGTTGAAAAATCAGCAGCCCGTTCTATCGCACATGGGCGAAGGAGCGACTGATTTGTTCAGGGTGAGGGTGGCAATTGGGCCGGTTGGTTTTTACTACATGAAACTATATTAATCTAAATTGCATGATAGAGGGCTGATTTGACTGACAACCCCTGAAAAAAAAATAGACATAGCACGAGCAAGATTACCTTTGAAGTGCGAAAACAGAGGTGAATCTAACCAGCTATGTCTGAGAAAGTAATGGCAATTTATTACTTTTGCCAGGCCGCCGGTGCGGATGATTATCTCATCGAAGTAGGCAAAAATCAAGGTAGTGTAAAACCACAGGCAACGCCTAAAGTTAGTGACAGCATTGTGTTGACAACCGCCATTATATCGGCTCGCTTCTTTGGTGGCAACCAAGCCTCGGCTACTCTACATGGCTGATCAACAAGGCGTTGTTATGCTGGAAAAGTCGACCTTTGACCAACGCCTGCACCGCTTGGCGACTACCTTGAGCGCCTTGTTTTATTATTTGGCCGATTTGTTTAAAGCCCTTAATTTGAGCGGGGAGTACCTGATTGATTCGTTTCCCGTCGCCGTTTGCGACAACATCCGTATTGGCCGTTCGCGCGAGGAGTACCGAGCCGGGCCGGCGGGCGGCAAAATCGCGCCCAGACGGCGTTTCTTTTTTGGCTTTCGCGTCCAGTTGGTGACCACCCGCCACAAGCAGCCGGTGCAGTTTTTTATCCTGCCCGGCTCGTATGTTGACGTGACGGCGCTGCGGATAATGCATCTGGCCTGGCCAGCGGGTAGTGAAGTCTATGGTGATTCGGCCTACACCGACTATGACCGGGGCGCCGGAGCGACAAGAAGAATAGTATGCCGACTGTGAGCAGATTTACTTGCAGACTCAGCCGGTCCGCCGGTGCGGAAAAAGCAACAGCCAACGCCCCGATCAAGCTTGGGCAGGGGCTTACAAAAAAATGCTCTGTCAGCGTCTTGAGCAGGCGTTTAGTCATATCACGAAGCGGTTTCCTAAGCAGATTCATGCCGTTACCGAAGCGGGTTTCTTAATCAAGATCGTCTTGTTTTTGCTGGCTTACGCACTCGAAACAAACTTGGATCATACAACTTAGATTATTTAAGTAATTGAGCAATCAATCAGTGGTTTGCATTAAGATTAGCTACCGCTGGAAATCGTTCACAAAAACCTCCGATTCGGATCGCAACTGCGTCGCCAACTTTTTACTATCTGTCCAACTTAATCCGTAGCATACGAAAAACTAAATATGCAAATAGAATCGTAAATTTACGTCGTCTACAACCAATCTGATTATGCCCCGCACCGCGCTCTTTCTGTGCTTTTCTCTTCTTGCCGTCATTGCCTGCCAGCCTAAAAATAACCCGCGTAAAATCATTGATGAAGCAATTAACGCACACGGTGGAGATGCCTACCAGAACAAGCGAATCGAGTTTGATTTCCGCCAGTTTCACCTCGTGCTGGAGCAACAGGATGGCCGGTTCCGCTACACGCGCACACACCGCGATTCGACCGGGACACGTATTGAGGAAGTACTGACCAACGATGGCCTGACCCGGACCCTAAACGGGCAACGCCAGGCGCTTGACACGACGCAGACAAAAAAATACAGTGAGGCTGTAAACGCCGTTGCGTACTTCGCCCTGCTGCCGCATAAACTGGCCGACCCGGCTGTGCTGGCCGATTACATTGGCGAGAGTCGGATTGAGGGGCAGACATACGACAAAATTCGCGTGCAGTTTCGGGCTGAGGATGGAGGTAACGATCACGGGGACACCTTTTTTTACTGGTTTAATCAGCAGTCGCACACAATGGATTACTTAGCCTACAGCGAAGGCGGACCACGTTTTCGCAAAGCGATTAACCCACAGATAATTGGAGGAATTCGCTTTCAGGACTACATCAACTACAAGGGCGACCCGAACGATACAACCTCCGTTAGCAATTACGACCGCAGGTATGAAGCCCACCAGCTACCTGAATTGTCACGCATCGAGCAGAAAAACATTCGGGTGACAACCTTGCCCTGATTGCTGCCAAATCACCACTTTACGCTGTACCATTCGTACAGTCCATAGCTAATCACAACCCCGTATTCCAGGCCGGTAAGCCACAGGTTTTCGTGATAAGGACTTACCCCATAGGTAATATACGACAGGACTATAACACCCGACCAAAGAATTGGGTAACGGAACGGGGTGAAAAGCGCAACGGCAACCAGAGACGTTATATACCAGGGATGAACGGTGGTTGCCAGCAGCCAGTAAATTGTCAGGGTGAACAACACTTTAGTCGGAAAAACGGGCTTACGTTGGTAAGAGGAGTCCCGGAAGGCAATAGACCATACACTCAGGGCAAGGGCAATGAATAAGACGGCACCTGCTCCCCCAATGATGTTATAGCCGGTAAGCCAGTAGCCGCCAGCCCGTATCAAATAATACACACTGGCATTGAACTCAAATTTCTGGAAATACAGGTTCAGGCTGGAGAAAAGATTCTGTACCAGTTCGACGCTGGCAAACGGCAAAAACAGAACAGCCGTGAAACCGAGCGTTAACGACACATAGGCAAAGCCCCGCTTCCAGCCCAGATACCGGAGAAGCAGCGGCATAAAAATCAGCGGCAGTAACTTCGCGCCAATACCCAGGGCTAATGCTATCGTGGAACCCACCCATCGACCCTGCACGAATAACCAGACGGCCAGCAGCACAAAGAAAATCATAACGGCCTCAAAATGAACATTACCCGTCAGTTCCAGAATAACCAATGGATTCAGGCCATATAAGAGGGCGAGGTTAGGGTTTTTTCCGAATCGTCGCAGCAGCTTTGCCAGCAACCACAACGAGCCAAGATCGGCCAGGAAAATGGGGATTCGTAAGCAAATCACCGCCCCCAATAGATTATCCGGGAACAGCCAGGCCGCCAGCCCAAACAAGGCCTGATTGACGGGCGGGTAAACGGTGTAGTAATCGGGCGAATTCAACCCCCGAAACAACGAATGGGGCAACCCAACCGACGTTGCCAGGGGCGTGCCGACAAGATGGCTGGGAAGGTACAGATACGGATTATACCCGTGCGCGACTAAGTGGCCATCCCAGATAAACCGGACATAATCATCTGACAGGTGGGGTACTACGGCTACCAGCGCCAATCGAAATAACCCGGTCGCCAGAAAGAGAAATCGGTCGGGTTGATAAGCCAGGGAAATGCCATCCGAGACCGTATTTGAGTAGGACCAAAACGGACGGGTAATCCGCCAGTAGCCCCAGAAGGCTAAACCGTATAGGGTAATCAGCAAATTAATTTGCTGGCGGTCAACACCATAGCCAAGCAGGGAAAATAAACCCAGCGAAAGAACTAACCAGCCAATGCGGAACGGACTGCTCATGCCAATGGAATACTAACTGGCCCGGTTCTGTCGAGTCAGGCAATCAGGTGCAAATGAATACCTACCAATACTTAAAAATGGTTGTGAGGATTTTATATCCTGCCAGCACCGTACCTTTTATCGTCCCCGAAATTTTAGAATGGCCAATTCGCTTTCGATAGTTAACCGGTATTTCGGTACTGCTAAAACCCAGTTTAGCCGCTTTAAGCTGCATTTCAACGGTCCAGCCGTAGGTTTGGTCGCGCATATTCAGGGCCAGCAGGGTATCAAATCGAATCGCCCGGAATGGCCCCAGGTCGGTGAACCGGACACCGTACAGCCATCGGAGTAAGCTGGTTGCTAACCAGTTACCAAAAACCTGCTGGGGGGTCATAGAGCCGCGCTGTCGATTGCCCAACGCCCGCGACCCAATGACCAAATCGGCTGTCTGCGAGAGAATTGGAGCAATCAGAGTAGGCATTTCAGCCGGAAAATCAGAATAATCGGCATCCAGAAAAACGACAATATCTGGTGCTGGCTGAATCTGCTGCGCGTAGGCAATGCCCCGCAAACAGGCTCGACCGTATCCCTGTACGGGTTCCTGCAACACCGTAGCCCCGGCGCGGGCCGCTTCGACAGCGGTCTGGTCGTTGGAGTTATTATTGACGACAATAATTTCCTGCGCCAGTCCGGTGGGTATTTCGCCAACAACCCGGCCAACCGAATTTTCTTCATTGAAGGCGGGAATGATGACGACAATAACAGGCTGTTTCAACGGAAGTGGGTAAACTGGTAGTTATAAAGGTAGTTGTTGAGCAGTTAGAGCCTACTTCATACGCCCGATTGTTGGGCATAGGGTTCGTAATCCGTCCACTCGTCAATATCCGTCAGTTCATCGAGCCGGGCGAAAGACAATTCGTGTTGTAGAATAGCCAGTTCGGTTAGCTGGTAAAGTTCGGGCTGGCTCCAGGGCATTTGCTCAAATAAAAAAGGCCGGAGGTGATTCATGCCCAACAGATAATACCCCCCGTCCGTTGCCGGGCCAATAACGACGTCGGTTGCGTCGAGTGCCCGAAAAGCCCGCTCCAGATGGCCGGGCGTGATGGTGAGACAGTCGCTGCCGATAATAACGACCTTCTCCGCTCCCAGTGTAAACTGCTCCCGAAATGCATTAAGCATCCGCTCGCCTAATTCAACTCCGGTTTGTGCGTATTTGGCGTAACCATTCCAACCATCATCTGGATTGACAAAATCACCATAATACACGACGCAATGGCCCGAAAAATCCTGAACTACCTGTTGCGTGTACCGTAACAGATGACGATAAACGGCAACGGCTTTATCATCGCCAACGGTGCGGGCGATGCGCGTTTTAACCTGACCCGGAACGGGATTTTTTACAAAAACAATGAGGTGTTCAGACGGCATGTATGAATGGGTGAGTCACGTCAATAGTAACGAATAGGACGGACAATCGGTTATCTTGCCAAACAAGTTCTTTAATTCATGATGAAAGCCTGGTTACGACTATTCACCCTGCTGGCTTTATCCGTCGGCTCCGTCGCAGCGCAATCCGTGCAGAACAAACGATTTGACAGCCTGCTCCATCGGATGCTGAATGAGTCGGTTCCAACCGTAACCGCCGACGAATTGCATCGGCAACAGAACCTGTGTCTGTTGCTGGATGCGCGCGAACCCGCCGAATATGTGGTAAGTCATCTGGCCGGAGCGATTCCGGTTGGCTACAAACAGCTTGATTTAAAGCCACTCAATACGGTAGCTAAGAGCCAGCCAATCGTGGTGTATTGTTCAATCGGCTATCGCAGCCAAAAGGTGACTCAGCGGTTGGCTGAACAGGGCTTTACCAACGTCCGAAATGTGTATGGCGGCATTTTCGAGTGGGTAAACCAGGGCTATCCCGTCGTTAATCAGCAGGGACCGACCGATTCGGTACATGCCTTTAGTCCAAAGTGGGGCCAATGGCTCCAGCGGGGGCAAAAGGTATACAACTAATCAGTAATCATGAACGGTTGTTTAATATGATATAAGAAAGCCCCGCCGTGATTGGCAGGGCTTTCTTATTAAGTTGAAGTATATCATAAATCAATCCTTAGCGATTGATTTATGATATACTTCAACTTCCTTTTCTACTTTAAGTTGTTTGGTCAAGTTATGTACCTTGAGTTCTGCCTCGTTCCGTTCCTTTATAAAAACTCCAAGAACATACTCTTTTTCGTCGTCAAGCAATGTGTCTTGGGCATAGCGGCCGGTTTTGGGGTAAATCTCAAGTAGAGAGACTTCTTGCTTATCAATACTTACAAAGGCAATAACCCTGAAACCACCACTTTTACCCTCATTCCTTCCTGAATTAGCAACTCGCATTTTTATCAAGCATGAGTTACCCTTCATTGTAATCTGGTCGTTATTCTCAATTAGCTCAACTTCTGTTTTATTGCTTAGTTCCTCACAGATGTCCTGTGGGCATGTAGCGTATTGATATTTAGGCCTTTTGCAAAGTTTCGCCAGAGATTTACGAAAAACAGAGGTTGAATTGACAAGCAAAGCACGGCAATTTAAAGTTGGTCAAAAAGTGATTGCAAAGAAGCACTGGGTTTAACGGATTTCATCTCAATATCATAGATAGTCTCTCCGAGCTGGTCTGTCTCTATTTTGATATTTGCCAATACAGTTCTGCCTACACACTGCCCAACTAAACCTTCTGCGGTTATATTGATTGACCGAACAGAAAGATGATGCAATTCTTTGAGTTTAGGCATTAACTCAAGAACGCCTGTTGGATTTTTGTTAAACGTTAGAATAAGAGATGCGTTCAGCTCTCCCATTTGGTTAGTTGATTGAATCAATGATTTTTTGAGACCCAACACAATGTCAAGAAATTCATCTGACCCAATCTCAATCTGTGCTCTCTGTTGAGTACGCGAAATTGACTCGCTTTGACTGAGAGCATCCTCAACGTTGCGATCAATAGTTGCTAGCATGTTGTGAGTTTGTTTATCTTTAGTTTTTAGCCCAAAAATAGTGCCATTCATTTTTGAGACTACTTGTCTCGACAAATAAACGTTTATTTATTATTCAAAGTTACAGGTTTTGTAAATATTTTGGACTATCCCACTAAAACGAATCTAGCCAGTAGTGGTTTTCAGTGTACTATTCCAAGAAAGTGCTTTTGACTAAATTTCTACTGTATATAGCGTATGTACACATGATTTCCAGCGCCAAAGCTGTTTTTGTGTTTTTTTCAGAAAGCTACCATTAGGTAAAGGCAATAGAACCGCACCGGCGAACCGGCTGATTTTTATGACTACTCTGATTTAGAGAGATGTCAATTCTTGATTAGGTATACAGGCTTGAAATAACCCTGAAAACTGGCCAGTGTTGTCCAATGAGTCGCCAACTACAGGCCCGAACGATCATAAAAATCAGCGGTCTATTGTAAAGGATAAGTCCCAAAATTCACTCATAAAAATGTCGTAGTTGTCGAATCGTTGTCAGTACAATCCAGTCACCTAAGCGGGGCAGGTAGGTATGCACTAATGTAATGAGTTTGCCTAATGCCGAAATAACGGTTCGCTGCCGCCGACGGCGGATGTGTTTGAGGATAATTGCCGCCACCTGCGCCTGCGATTTCTGCCAGCGCGGGGGCCGATGAGCAATCGGTACGGGTTGCCCATTGGCATCGAGCACCCGTTTGTCGGGGTCATTCTGGGTAAAGCCAATGTGTACTACCCCAAAATGAATACCGGTTTGGTCTAATTCGAGCCGGAGCGTATGCGCCAGATTAGCAACAGCCGCCTTCCCGGCGCAATACGCTGAGCCACTGGGCATTCCGTTGAGTGCCGAAATCGAGGAAATAAATGTAACACTGCCTTTGGTCTGGGTCAGATACGGCAGGGCCGCTTTCAGTGGATAAACGGTGCCATAGACATTACTGTCGAGAACCTGCCGGAATACGTCGGGCTGCATATCGGCAAAATACGCCCGCATCGAAATACTGGCATTGGTAATCAGAATATCTACCTGACCAAACGCCTGAATCGCCGTTTCGATGAGTCGTTCACAGTCGGGATAGCGCGTTACATCCGCCACGCAACTCACAACGGCTAAGCCTTCGTTCAGTAATTCCTGATGGGTTTGGGCCAACCTATCGGCGCAGCGCCCGTTTAGCACAACGAAGGCACCAGCCTTGCCCAGCGCTCTTGCCGTCGCTTTGCCAATACCCGATTCAGAACCGGTTACGATGGCTACTTTTCCGGCGAACAGTCCAGTCGGATACGAGCTTACTGGTCGCTTAGCCGCTGAGTTATCAGCCAGCCCAACCTCATCCGGCTGAACCGGAATAGCCTGGCCCAGTTCTACCAGATTGAGGTCCGTTTGCGGGTACCGGGCACGCTGTCTATCCAACATACTTATTTTGTCTAAACCACTCGAAGGCTTCCCGTATCGCCTGTACGACCGGCGTTTGAGGCAGAGCCAATTTGGCAATGGCTTTCCGGGCGCTAAAATAATGACCGTCGTTGGCCACCGCAACCATAGCTGCGTTCAGCCGGGTTGGGCGACCCGTTAGGTTTGCCCAGGCGTCGCACCCGTACCCATACAGTTGGGCGATACCGGGCGGAATAGCCCAGCGGGGCGGGGCCACCTGCATCACGTCAGCCATCAGAGTAAACGCTTCCTGATAACTCAGGTTCTGATTGCCCAGAATATAGGCTTCGCCGATGCGACCCTGCGAGAGAGCGTTTACGGTAGCCACCGCAACGTCGCGCACATGCACGTAATTCTTGCCACCGGCAGGATAGCCGACAACCCGACCCCGGTATAGTTCCAGCAGCATAGCCCCCGATGTGGGCCGGGTATCAAAGGCCCCCAGCATAAACGTCGGATGGACGGTTATGGCTGGCAACCCCCAGTCATGGATGGCTTTTTCCACGCTCTGCGTAGCAGCCCGCTTACTGTCTATGTAATCTAATCCGTAGCGTCCACCGGCAAACGGACGGGTTTCATCGCCGGGGTTTTCGCGGGTGCCGAAGCCAAAAACGTTTGCCGTACCGACATAAATCAGTCGCTGTACGCCAGCGTGCCGGGCGGCCTGTAACACGTTTTCCGTACCCGTTTGGTTAACTGCCCACACCTCCCGATTACGGGCTGGGTTGACCTGGGCCAAAGCAGCCGCGTGGATGATGGCCTGGCAACCATCAGCAGCCCGTGCCAGGGTCCCAGCCTGCCGAACATCGCCTTCGTACCGCTCAACGGGCAGGTCAGTCAGCCGGTTCCCACTGTTCCCCGGTCGCACCAACGCCCGAACCGCATACTGCCGCTGGAGCAGTTCACGCACCAGGTGATACCCCAGAAACCCATTCGCACCGGTGAGCAGGACCGTTTTTTCCATCAGCGATAGGTAAGCATGGCTTTGTAAGTACGGGCAATTCGGGTGGGAGCCACGCGCAAAAAGAACAGCGAAAACGCAGTCAGGTTGGCTACCTGAACCCGCAGCCAGCCATTGGTTTCGTACTTGCGGGCCGACACGAGCACCTCTTTGGGAACAATGCCAAACCGGGCAATTTGCCGAATCCGCACGATAATGTCGAAGTCTTCCATAATGACGTACCGCTCATCGAAGCCCCCCAACTTGTCAAACAGGGAACGGGTGATGAATAAGGTCTGGTCGCCCCCGCGACTCATCAGCCCCGGAAACCGGGTTCCGTAACTATTGAACCGCAGCAACGCGTGGGTCGAATCAAAGCGAAATCGGTAACAGCCTGCCTCAAAGCCCGCCCGGATGAACTGGTCAATATCCTGACTAAAATCAGGATGAATCCCCACATCGGCATGAACAAAATACAGCACGTCACCGGTAGCTAAGCTGGCTCCGTAGTTCATTTGGGTGGCCCGCCCCGGTTTCGGCGATTGCCAGACCGATGCGCCTGCCTGCCGGGCGACGTCGGATGTCCCATCAGTACTACCCGCATCAATCACCAGAATATCAAGAAGTTGAGGACCGCCATACGTGCGCAAATCGCGCACTAACCGGCCAATATTTTCGGCTTCGTTATGGGTAGGAATAATAATACTAATGGTCATTACGGAAATTAACAGATAGCAACATACGACGTTTAACAGGCACTACCAACGTCAAAAGCGATTTACGGACTAATATGAAGATTATTTTCTCCCAATCTAAAAACCCCTAAATCCCCTAAAGGGGACTTTCGCCTGACCATTCTCAACTAAAGTCCCCTTTAGGGGATTTAGGGGTTTTTAGACAGTTCATTACAGACCATATTGGTTAAAATGCTTCGCCAATTGTCAGGTAAAACCCGCTCGATTGACGACCAATGCCGTAATCGAGCCGAATGTTCAGGTGGTCGCGCCGATTCACCGTAAAGCGCAGCCCTGCTCCATAAGCAACCTTCGGGTCGTTGGGGCGCAGCAGCGTCTGGTCGTCTCCCAGAATACCCATCGCCCCAAACACGACACCGCCCAACCGTTTATACAAATCAAATCGAACTTCGCTCTGCAGCAGAGCTACATTCTGGTCACGGAAACGGCCTTCATAATACCCCCGCATCCGTCTGGTGCCTCCCAGCAGCGACAGCGCATTAAACGGAGCGATGCCCTTTGTGAAACTTACGAAATAATTGAGGGCCAGGATTGCATGAGGATTCAGCGTATGGTAAGACGATACGTCGGCAGTGTATCGGTCGAAACGGACCTGACTACCGACGATTTGGTTCTGATTCAGGTACGCCATATCAGCAACTACGCCCCGTGACGGAAAAAAAACGGCATTGCGCGAGTCGTAAAAAACGCCCGTACCCACACCCGCCAACCGACTGCCCAATCCGCCGGGCACGCTGCCCGTAGCCAGCAGGCCGCCCGGTTCAACCTGAGTTACCTGATAATCTTCATACTGATACCGAACCCCGACGTAAAGTTTACCCTGTGGCAGCGCCTGAGCCACCCGCCGAAACGCGTTGATACGGATGCGCGGAAAGTTCACGCCATATAACTCCCGGGGCACTTCCCGCTGACCAACCCCGAAGAAGTAGTAGCTATACCGATAATAGCCCGCTTCGCCATTGAAGTAGTACTTGTCCTTATCGTAGAAAATCTGAAAAGGCAGGTAAAATAGCAGTTGTTTATTCTGAGTATAGGCAAAGCCGAGGGTAATCTGAGAGGGACGAACGAGCGTAACAACATCCCGTACCGAATCGGTTTTAAAGGTCGCTATGTCCCGTTTGAAGCGAAACGTAGCGGTAGCTGCCACACCGTATGCCAGCCGCGTTTCGGGCGTGTAATACACCAATGGCAGGGGCAACAAACTGAAAGGTTTCAGAACGCTGTCGGCAGGAGTAGTAACAAATAGAGCGGCAAACAGCGTTGTGAGAAGCATTGGAAACGAAAGTAAGCTACGTTAGCATACGAAAAATAGCCCAACACAGTTTGAGCGTAGTAGAGTTAGAAAACCTTTCCGCATATTGGGTCGTATATCTAAACACGGACAAATTTGACCAGTACTATGAAAAAATTACCCATTCCTGCACTGACCCTATTAGGCTTACTGCTGACCCTGTTAACCGCCTTCACGAATGTCGATACCGCACCCGTTGACCACAGCAGCTATGACCGGCTGTTGAAGAAATACGTCAATGAGAAAGGATTGGTTAATTACAAGGGTTTCAAATCGGAGGAGAAAGCCTTTAATCAGTACTTGGACATGCTGAGCAAAAATGCCCCGGCTGCCTCTTGGAGCAAGAACGAACAGATGGCCTATTGGATTAATGCCTATAATGCCTACACAATTCGGCTCATTCTGGACCATTATCCGGTAAAAAGCATCAAGGACATCGGCTCAAAAATCAAGATTCCCTTTGTCACGACGCCCTGGGCGGCTAAGTTTTTCACCATTGGCGGAGAGAAAATGAGTCTCGATAACATTGAGCATGGCACCCTGCGCAAAAAATACGACGACCCCCGGATTCACTTCACCATTGTCTGTGCCTCGTTTTCGTGCCCTCGGTTGCGGAATGAAGCCTACACCGCCGATAAACTCGAAGCGCAGATGGATGACCAGGGCAAGGATTTTCTGAATAATCCGGCTAAAAATAAAATCGGTAAAGATGAAGCGCAGTTGTCCAAATACTTTGACTGGTATAAAGGCGACTGGAATAACAATGGGCAATCGGTGGTGAAGTGGGTCGATAAGTATTCAACGACCAAGATTACCGACGCCACGAAAATTACTTTTCTGGATTATAACTGGAACCTCAACGAGCAGTAGCGTGCTGCTGAACCCGGCAGCCATGAAACACATCATTATCATCGGCAACGGCATTGCCGGTATCACCACCGCCCGGCATGTTCGGCGACTGAGCGACCAGCACCGGATTACGGTTATTTCCGCAGAGTCTGCCCATTTTTATTCGCGCACGGCCCTGATGTACATCTACATGGGGCACATGACGTATGCCCATACCAAGCCTTATGAAGACTGGTTTTGGGCGAAGAACCGTATCGACCTGAAACAAGCTCTGGTGGAGCAGGTCGATACAGCCACAAAGCAAATCAGATTGGCCGATGGTTCACAGTTGGAGTACGATGTGCTGGTGATTGCAACCGGCTCTACCTCCACCACGTTCGATTGGCCGGGGAAGTCGTTTGCCGGGGTGCAAGGGCTATATGGGTTGCCGGACTTAGCGACGATGGAGCAGTACACGAAGGAAATTGACCGGGCTGTGGTGGTGGGGGGTGGTCTCATCGGCATTGAACTGGCCGAAATGCTCCGTTCGCGCCACATTGCCGTAACGATGCTGGTGCGCGATACGCACTACTGGAGTTCGACCCTGCCCGCCGAGGAAGGCAACCTGATTAGCCGCCACATTCATCAGCATGGCGTTGACCTTCACCTGCAAACCGAACTCAACGAAATACTGGCCGACGCATCCGGGCGAGTGCGGGCGGTTGTTACGACTGCCGGGCAGGAAATCGCCTGTCAATTTGTGGGGCTGGGCGTGGGGGTAACACCCAATGTCGGGTTTTTGAAATCGTCGGGTATCGAGTTGGGAAAAGGGGTATTAGTCAATGAGTTCTTTGAGACGAACATCCCGGACGTGTATGCCATTGGGGACTGTAATGAATTCCGTGAGCCGGTGGCCGGAACGGATGGCGCCCTCCGCAAACCCATTGAACAAATTTGGTACACGGGTCGGATGCACGGCGAAACGCTGGCGCAGACGCTCTGCGGCAACCGGGTGGCCTATCGACCGGGGGTGTTTTTCAACTCGGCCAAATTTTTCGACATTGAATACCAGACCTACGGCACGATGAATGCACAGCTTGCCGGGGGCGAACAGACGTTTTACTGGGAGCATCCCAACGGGCAACAGTGTTTACGCATCAATTATAGGACCGACGACCAGCGCGTGGTTGGTATGCACACCTTTGGTCTGCGCCTGCGCCATGCCGTCTGCGAACGCTGGATTCGGGAACGGCAGTCACTACCCTACGTCTTGAACCAGTTTCGTCAGGCCGATTTTAATCCAGAATTTTCGGCATCCTACGTCGGGCAGTTGTCCGGGAACAGCCCGTCTCGAAAAGGCTGGTTTCAACGCTTGTTTTCCGCTTCGCACTAACACCCAATAGACTCCTTCGTTATGCTGACCAATAGCCAACGCATCGGATTAACGCTTTTTCTGGTGGGGTTCGCGCTCTTCATCGGCTCGCTTTCCCTAAGCCAGTACCGGCTGACGGACCGGGCACTAAGCCAAACGGTTAAAAAAGAGCATCTATCTGCTGTCCGGTTGGCGACAGCCCCCATGCAGGACAAGCTGTACGCATCCTCATTCGGGTTTGTCCGGGATTTCAGAGCTGCGATAACCCAACTTAATGAAGGCTATAAACAACGGAAAGAGTCTAAGCAAGTTATCAACGATGATTATACGTTTCAGATAACGAAAGCCGCCAGTACCGGTTTCTTTCCGGCTAATAGCCAACTGTTTTTCTGGCTGAGCCTGCTCCTGTGCGTTGGCGGGGCACTGCTGTATATGCTGCCCAACCGTCGTCAATTGCCCGGCATAAAAAACGATGCTATTTTCCATGACCCGGCGACCAACAAGGGCTGGATTGGAATCGTCGTGGGCAGTTTTCTGATTGGCTTCTATGTTGTGCTTTATTTTTACCCGGAATACCTGACCAACTGGGTGTTGATGTTCGACCCGTTGAGCGAGTCGCTAAACGGTGGCCCCGCCAGCCAGTGGTTTGTGTATGGTACGCTCTACACGCTGGTTATCGTAGTTATGGGCGTGCGGATGCTGATTAAATACCGTCATAACCGCTATCAGCAACTGCGGACACTCTCGGTTATGTTTTTTCAAACCTGCTTCGCCTTTCTCATTCCCGAACTGCTATCGCTTTTTCATCAGCCCGCGCAGGATTTGAAAAATATGTGGCCGCTGGATTACAGCTTTTATTTCGATTACCGCCTTGACCAGAAAATAGAGGCCGGAACGCTGGGTATTTTTATGTTAGTCTGGGGCACTGCCCTCTGGATGATTGGTGTACCGATACTCACTTATTTTTTCGGCAAACGCTGGTACTGCTCCTGGGTGTGCGGTTGCGGAGGACTGGCCGAAACCCTGGGCGACCCGTACCGGCAACTCTCCGACAAACGACTTGGAGCCTGGAAACTGGAGCGCGTTGTGGTTCATAGCGTACTGGTGTTTGTGGTTGTCATGACGGGGGCTGTTTTATACACCTACCTGAGTGGTCAATCGGCTTTGTTTGGCGTTCTGGATTCCTACAACCTGCGTTCGACTTACGGCTTTGCCATCGGTTCTGTGTTTGCGGGCGTAGTTGGCACGGGTTTTTATCCCATTATGGGGAATAGGGTCTGGTGCCGGTTTGGGTGCCCACTTGCCGCTTACTTAGGAATGGTACAACGGTTTAAGTCCCGTTTTCGCATTACCACCAACGGCGGGCAGTGTATTTCCTGCGGCAACTGCTCGACGTACTGCGAAATGGGTATTGACGTGCGCTGGTATGCTCAACGTGGTCAGGACATCGTTCGGTCGTCGTGTGTGGGTTGCGGAATTTGCTCGGCCGTTTGTCCACGGGGTGTTCTCAATCTGGAAAACGATTCCGAATCTACCCGCCTGATTAACCCGAACCCAATTCTGCTGGGTAACGACGGTATCCGGCTTCAACCCTAAGCCTACAGGTCGTTAGTGGCTGTATTGCTGCCGGATGAGGGTTTCCACGGGTTTGCGTTGGGGCGTGTAATCATCGTTTTGCGGGCCTCCCGCCGTTGCGTAGTCCTCGGTCCATTTCCATAAAAAGCCCCCGCCAAACCAGGGCTGCTGCCAAACTGATTGGTACAGAGCCGCATAGGCGTTACTTTGAGCAGTCAGGTTCACGGGCGATTTATGGTGCCAGCTATCCGGCAGTTCCCACTGTTTACCCGCCGTTCGGTCTACACTACGGTAGCCGTACTCCGTAAACAAGATGGACTTTTTGTGTCGTTGAGAGAAGGTTTGTAATTGTTTTACTGGTTTCTGCCAGGCCGTTTTTAGTTCGGCTACGGTGGGTGTCTGGCTTTCGGATAACGGGAAATACGCATCGACACCAATGTAATCGAGCAGCGGCCAGAAAGACACCGTTTCATATTCATCCCAGTTGGCCGCATAGGTCAGCGGACCGGCATACCGGCTGCGCACCTGCCGAATGAGTTGTTTCCAGAAAGCAGGTCGTTGTTTGGTAGCCTGTCGAAATTCGGTGCCGATGCACAGCATATCCGCGCCGGTAGCCTTACACAAATCGGCCATAGCCAGGATGTATTGCGAGTACGTTTGCTCCCAGCGCTGCCAGGCTGTTTCATCATCCAGTGTAAAATCGCCCGCCCAGCCCTGGCCCTCTACCCAGACGTGGGGTTTTAGCAGCACCTTCATACCGTGTTGATGGGCATACTGAATACAGGCTTTTATACCCTCCGGCCGTTCGCCCCACCATTGGTGGCCAACGTTATAGGTCACGTCGGGTTGACCCTTTCGACAGAACGCATAGGGATTGAGGGCTATCCATCCGGCATTGACACTTTTGAGCGACTTCATGCAGGATTCGGGTACGGCCTTAACGGGCGCTACGAAATTCACCCCGTTGATTTTCGTGCTCTGGGCTGAATCGGAACCGTCCAGAGCGAACAGCAGCCAAAGAAAATGTAGCAGAGGCATCATCGTCGTTCATTAAAAACAGGAAGTTAACAAAGTAACAAAATAGCTCATCAAATTTGCGGGAATACTCATCGAAGTTGTTCAGAATCAACGAATGTAGCCTGACTTCAATGGTGTTTCTGTGGTGTCCGACTCTTTTCTGTGGTGTCGGATTCTTAAATCCGACACGGGAGGTTTCTTAAAACCTCATTTACGGACACTCATGAAGTTTTAAGAAACCTCCTGAGTGTCAGGTTTAAGAACCTGACACCACAGCAAAATTTGCGGGAACAACTCCTTATCTTACGCTATTGCCCTAAAATCTGTTTATACAGGCTTTGCGTATATGCTGATGTCAGCAACAAAGTCGTAGGTTGCCGAACATACACGTAGTCTGTTAGCCGGTTGGTGCAATCAATTGGTATAAATTTCCAGTTCCCGTTTAGTTATGCAGTTGCCCAAAACGAATACGGCTGTCCTGCTTTTCGCCTTACCCGATTCTATCGAAGCGAGTCGCAAACGGGTATCCCGAAAATCGGTAGCCCTCTGGCGGGCTATGCGGGCACTGACGAAGGCGAAAGTACAGGCCAGTGGATTGCCGTTACTGGTTTCTCACGGACTAATCAATCATCAGGGCACGTTTGGCCAACAACTCAGCACCGCGTTATCGGTGGCGTTTGCCCAGGGTTACGAGCGAATCATCTGCATTGGCAACGACTGTCCTGATTTGTCGGTCACGGATTTGCGCCGGGCAGCCAGAGCCTTGTCGGACAACAAATCGCCCATTGGAGCCGACAAGCGGGGTGGAGTCTACATTATCGGTTTCAACCGGGCGCAGTTCGATGGTCAGGCGTTAGCGCAACTGCCCTGGCAAACCGAGCATGTCGCCGACGCGCTGCGTAGTTATTTTGGGTCGCAAAGCATTACCCTCACCGATTTACCCGTTCGGGCCGACATCAATCAGCGCGTCGATGCAACAGCCGTTCGCTGGGTTGGTCAGATAGCCAGCCGACTATTGATGACCATTCGGCAGGCGCTGCTTTCGGTTATTCCGCCCCCCGTTTTCTGGCTTCCTGCGGAGCCTGCTTTACTCTTTCAAAAGCGTATTGCTGACCGCGCACCCCCTGCCGCCTAAAACTCCCCGTTGTTTCTGCCGTATTGCTAAAAACTGTCACAGCGCGGCTGGGAAGTACTCCTTTTACTCAAAACCAGCTTTTCATTTATGTCTACCATCTTTCCCATTCCGGGAGGGTGTGAGGCTTTTGTGCCATTCTGCCAATCAAATACAACCCCGTTTATCTATGAAATATCTTTTCTTTTCACTTTTTATCAGCAGTGTCTTAGTCAACTTTCAGGTCGCTGCCCAAAACGCAGGTAGCCAGCAACTTGAAGTGACCGTAACGGACCTGTTGCTGCGCCGACCCGTTGCGGGCACCGTCGTTTACCTCCAGAATACAACCAGCCGAACGCTCGATTCCGTCCAGACCAATGCTCAGGGGAAAGCGTTGTTTCGTGCTGTGTCCGCGTTAGGACGCTACCGGGTCTTTACCCGTCAGAGTGCCAATTATACGGAAGAAGAAGTAGCAGACATTCCGATAAAGTCCGGTGCTATTACTACCGTTACGCTGGAGTTGCCGCTCCGTCGCGAAAGCACGCTTGAAGAGGTGGTCATCAATGACCGGCGACTGGCCCGGCTGAACAATCAGAACGCCGAGGTATCGGCCTTAGTGTCGAAGCGTGAACTACAGGCATTGCCTCTCGAAGGCCGCGACATCACGCGGGCGCTCTATCGTCTGCCGAACCTGACACTGGCCACACAGGGCTATGCCGAAGCGCCTAATGTAGCTATCAACGGCCTGAATGGCATTTATACCAATTACCTCATCGACGGCATGGATAACAACGAGCGGTTTCTGGGGAATATGAAATTCAACACGCCCGTGGGCTTTGCCGAGGGCATTACGGTGTATACCAATAACTATTCGGTCGAGTTTGGCAACACCAGCAACGGGGTTATCAATGTGACGACCCGTTCCGGCTCGAATCAGCTCACGGGCGAAGCGTATTACCTGACCCGTCCGGGTTCGGCGATTGACAGTCCATCGAATTTTGCGACGAATGATTTGTCGGGCAATTCGGTTAAAGATGGTTTCCAGCGACACCAGCTTGGGTTTGCTCTGGGCGGAGCACTCAAAAAAGACAAAACGTTTTTCTACGTCGATGTGGAGCAGACCTTCGACCGAAAAGACAACCGCTTGGTGGTGCCATCGCTGGGAGTCAATGAAATCGTGACGGGCCACAACCATTTCTCGTATATATCGGGTAAGCTGGACCAGGTTTGGAGCGGTCGGTTTAAGACAACGTTGCGGGCTAACATTGGCAGTTTCGACATCGAACGGCAGGGCGGTGGGCTGGAAGGGGGTATTTTGTTTCCGTCAGCGGCCGCAGCGCAAAAAGACCGCACCTACCTGATTTCGCTAAAAAATGCCTATGTACTCGGCACGGAGATAACGGGTGAAACCAATTACCAGCACTCACGCTACCGCTGGAATTACCGCGAACCAGTCAACCCCGCCAATCCATCGGCAACGGTACGCGGCCCCGACGGGGTGCCCATTGCGACCATTGGCCAGAGCGGGGCCATTTTTGACGACATCGAGAACACCGACCAGATTCAGCAGAAGTTTACCCTCCGCCGGGGCGACCACACGTTTAAAGCCGGTGCCGAGTTCATCACGTCCGACTATGCGCTATTGGGCGGGGCGAATGCCTACGGCACCTACGATGTACAATTAACGCAGGCCCAGCTCGATGCGCTCAAAACCCGCAACATTGGTTCGGCACTTAATGTCAATGACATTCCGGGCAACGTGCAGGTGCGGACGTATGATGTTGAACTGCGCCCCACCACGTTTGGCAAGCGTCAGAATGTCGTTAGCCTTTATGCCGAAGACCTCTGGGCCGCGCGGCCAAATCTGAACCTGACGTTCGGGCTACGCTACGATTATGACAATTTGAGTAAAGGGGGCGGAACGAAGGGCGACTTCAACAACATCGCCCCGCGCGTAGCTGTCAA
The DNA here is from genome assembly GCF_054781775.1 of Spirosoma areae. NCBI lineage: Bacteria > Pseudomonadati > Bacteroidota > Cytophagia > Cytophagales > Cytophagaceae > Spirosoma > Spirosoma areae. The sequence goes on from NZ_BAAGTT010000040.1 coordinate 390,336, forward strand.
CTACCAGCTAAATGACCGCACGGTGATTCGGGGTGGTTACGGCATGTTCTACGACAAGATTAAGTACACGGTGTACAGCGACAACCTGCAATTCAGCAATAACGGGGCTGATTTCAGGAAAGAACTGACCGAACTGAAACGGCTGAATCTCCTGCCCCAATCGGCTGACCTGGACCGGATTACCTTCGCCGGAAACCTCAACGCCCGCGCCACCACGCCGGTAACGTACCTGAACGGGCCGACGTCAGCCCAACTCCAGCCCCGGCGCGACCAGCAGTTCAGCAACAACTTTCGGATTATGAACCCCGATGGCTTTCAGAACCCGTATTCACACCAGTTTTCGCTCGGCTTTCAACACAAACCAACCGCGAATACGCTGTTTTCGGTTGATTTAGTCCATGTGGCAACGAACGATTTATATTATATTTATAACCTCAATGCCCCGTCGCCGTATCCCCTCACGAGTGCAACCGATGCCAAAGTACGCACCGTAGCCCAGGCCGATTTAACGCGCCCAATCCCGATTCGGCAGGACAAGCGAGGGGCGTATGCCTTAGTGAATGGAAGTGATACCCTGCGCGGTATTTCCCGCAATGTCTTCGAGACCCGTACCGATGGGTATGCCCGGTACTGGGCGGCTAACTTCGTATTTCAGAAATTGAAAGGGGCCGATAAATACGCGTATCGCTTAGGCTACAACCTGTCGGTAATTAAGAGTAACACGACGGGTGTTAATACCCGCGCACAGGATTCCAACAACTATGTGGCTGAGTACGTCTTCGATGACAACGACCGTCGGCATGTGTTTTCGGGAATTTTCTATTACTATCCCTTCCGAAATTTGGTCATTACACCCACCGTATTGCTCCAGAGCGGCTTGCCCATTACGCGGGTAGCCGATGCGAAACAATTTGGGGGCGTAACCGATTTGAACGGCGATAGTGAGAGTTACAGTTTACCGTCGGATATTCAGCCCGGCGAAACCCGTAACAACGACCGGCTACCCTGGGCCAAAACGGTCGATATATCCGTCAAATACACTGTGCAATTGTTTGGTCGGCCCCGACTCGAATTGTCAGCCGACATATATAATCTGCTCAATACGCAAAATATATCGGGCTATAATGTGGTACGTGGCTCGTCAAATCAGTTTCAGCTTGGGGCCCGTGGCTCAGGCATTACCGTTCGTTCAGCGGCTCCACCCCGTCAGTTTCAGTTTGGTGCCCGGTATGTTTTTTAGGTTTTAAACACAGAGAACACGGAGTCTTTTGCACAAAGACCACAGAGTTGTACGCCCATTTCTTCATGTTCTCTGTGTAAAAAAACTCCGTGTTCTCCGTGTTTAAGCAGTTTTTCAATCAAAATAATGAAACATCTCTTCATTTTTCTTCTCTTTCCTATTAGCCTTCTCGCTCAGCAACCCGCTAAGCCCAAACGCATCTGGTTCGATACGGACATTATGATTGGCCTGCCCGAGCGTGCGCCCCGCGAAGTGGACGACGGAGTGACCCTGATTATGGCCCTGCGACAGACCGATAAAGTAGAGATGGCCGGTATCAGCATCGTTACCAACGTAGATTACGGCTACGATGTTACCCAGAAAATTCTGGGCTGGTATGACCGGGCCGCGTCCGGCAAGGCGGGCAGGAAAATTCCCGTTTACAAAGGCTCGAATACCGCCCAGGATACCGGCGTGGAAAACGAAGCAACAAAGGCGCTGGCCGACGCACTTCGGAAAGAGAAACTGACCATTCTGGCACTTGGACCGGTGACCAATGTGGCAACGGTGGTGAAGAACCATCCAGAATTGATTCCGCAAATCGACGAAGTAGTAGTCTGTGCGGGCCGCACACCAGGATTTCCGTTCCGGCCGGGGCTGGAAAAAGTGACCGTTGGTGATTACAATTTCGAGCGTGACCCCGACGCGTTCCGGGTTCTGTTCGATGCGGGTATCCGGGTGGTGCTATCGGGGTTTGAGTGCAGCGCCTATACGTTATTAGGCAAAACTGACATCGACTTTCTGGCAACGTCGGCGAATGAGGGCGATAAATGGCTGTATGCCCAATTGCGTCCCTGGCAGGAGCGTGCTCAAACCCTGTTCGGCGTTGAAGGATTTATCCCCTACGATACGACACCCCTCGGCTACCTGACGCATCCCCAGTTCTTCAAGTATTACCGCGACATTCCGGTACGTATCAACATCAAGCCCAACGACGCAACCATTGGCCAATTAGCCAATCGCAAGGAGAAACCATTTCTGGAAGTTTCCTACGATTATAAAGACACCCGCTGGCGGGCCGTTTACGCCTATAAAACCCTGCCCGGTTTTGAGGAAATCGTTATCGAGTCACTTAAAAGATAGGGGAGTTGTGGGTTTTCAGACAGCTTCCAGAATCAGCCCCGCAGCTTCTTCTATGAGCAATTTTTTCTGCGCTAAATCGAGCGAGAGCGGAAGTTGAGCCAGCCCAATGAGTCGTCGTAGTAGTTCAACACCCGTAAAAGCGCGAAGCAGGGCTGGCTCAATATCAGCCGTTGCCTGATACTGATTCAGTGCCTGCTGTTGCACCGACTCACTCTGCTGGGCCAGTTTCAGATGCGCCACCATCACGCCGAGGTCAAATTCGGGCTGCCCGAAAAAGCCAAATTCCGGGTCAATAATTTTAAGGCCAGTTGGCACGTTTAGCCAGCTACCGGGGTAGTAATCGCCATGAATCAGCGCAGGACCCGGTTGCAGATAGACCTCACCCAACTGAGAAATCTTCTTTTTCAGGTCGGCATTGCTTTTATACGGCAACGAAAGCGATTGTAGTCCGGGCTGCACCGAATCCAGGTCAAAACCAGTGTCAGACCGGAATGGGAAATTAAAAATATGCTCATGATTAAGCAGACGCATGGCCCGATTTTCCGGAAAAACCGGCGATTCGTCGCTGACCCGAAGGGTATGGAGCGCAGACAGAAACTGCATCAGCGACTTAACATCACCTGTGGCCAGCGTCTGGCCGGGCTGATACAGAAACGCAAAATCGGTTCCATCGCCCAAATCCTCCAAAGCCAGCAAAAAGTTGTCTGAATCAAAGCCAATTAATTTGGGAGCGAACCGGGAAAGCAGGCTATTTTCCGAAATAAGTTGGTAAAACTGAGCTTCTACGCCAATTCGCTCCATCGGAGCAGGTACCTGCGGGTATTTCTGTACCCAGGGCCGGGCCTGTTTGAGAATAAACGTCTGGCGATCCGTACATACCCGAACCACTACATTCATATTCCCCTCCCCCGGCTTTTGCACCGAGTGAACGGTTTCATCCGGCTGTATCCACTGCTGCCTGATTAGCAATTGAACTAAATTGGGAGTAAGGGTTTCTTCAAGAAAAAATGCGTTCGGATAAAGCGTTGCAAACTGTTGATTGGGTGTCATGCTAATGATTGATAGTAAATATGTTACTTAAGTTAAACAAATTGAAACAGAGTAATCCGATACGTGAATGCGACCAATAAGAAGTTGTTTCATTCAAAAAACCTGACAATTTTCAAACAAGTATAATACAGTAATATAGTGAATATTGGCCAATAGTACTGCTCCGTTTCCTTCAGGCAAAAATAGCTCGATAACTTCTGCTCAGGCTTCTTATGAAGGTTGCATCGCGTTTTCTTTACGCATCTAACCTGTGTTTATATCCGTACAGGCTCCCCGCCTACTCAACGAGTCACCCGTTGCCCAGCAGCACATACTGATGCTTGCCCACCACGATCCGGGCATCTTTCACGTGGATGATGCCGAATGTTATTTCGGCATCATCCCGTACACCGTAGCGCGCAATTCTCCGTATCGGCCCACATATTGAAAATGTCTCAGATCAGGCCCACATTCGGGTGTTCGACAGCCTGCATGATGCGCGTAAACAAATTGCTCTGGGTGAGTTCGCCGTTTGATTCGAGCAGTACCGTTTTGAACCGGTCGAGGGTGTCGGCAGCACGGGCCAACGTGCTGAACACCGGACTTTTGGTAAGGTCCAGCTCACCATGCAATCCCCGAAATTCAACCCTAATAAGCAGCCGACACCGCCGTTTTTAAAATGATGTCTAAGTCCCATTTCGGGCAACCCATGGTCGAAAACGACAGCATCGGCTTTTGCGTATCGAAACTCCATAGCGAAGTCATAGCGCGGTTAACAAACCGCCCAGCGTCTGTTTAAGTGCCGCCGTCGGGCCGGTCCGCCGGTGCGGTGATGGCTAAGCTAATATCGGCCCGACGTACCTTTACCCTCTTTAAAATACGTCTCGACGGTCATCCAGTTGCCGGTAGGAACTGTAACGGTTGTGTTTGTGCCTTCCCAGACGGTGGTGTATTCGCCGGATGCTGCGTCGAGCGTTTGCCCATGAATGGCAAAACGAAGGGGAGACGTGGCGTTGGGGGCCACTTTGTCCAGATTGACCGAAATCCGAAACGGCCAGGCCGCGTTCGTTACCCAGCCCGCATTGTTCCAGTATTCAAACAGCGTTATCCAGTTGCCACTGCCCGGCACAGTGCCAGTACTGAACTTGTCAAAATCCTTGGGTAAAAACAGCCGCACGGACTGGTAGAATTCTTTTACACCTGTGCCGCCATATTGCTCCACCTGTACCCGCGCTTTTACCTCGCCGGAAGCCAGCGTGATGTGCGGTTGCAGAATACCGAATTGCAGGACTTTATTGGTGGCATTGGTGGGGTCAGCTACCAGTTTAGCGAATCGCTGGGCGATTGTTCCCTGTTCGTAATACAATCGCCAGCCGCCAAACCCGTTTTTGTTCTGCAGGCTGTTTACCCAATCATTGGCGGTGGTCAGCGTGTTGTCAATGCCTGTAATCTGGTCATACTGAAGCGTGGTGTTGGCCGAAATCTGGGTGCTGCCCTCAAAGCCGGAGTTGAACACCAGTGTCGGATCAACAACGGATGTTGGCGTAGGAGTTGGTGTAACAGAGATATCGCTGCTTTTTTGGCAGGTTGCCAGCGTCACCAGGGCGCAAAGACCACCCAAAATCAGGCGACAGAGTCTGTTTTTCATTGTGCTGGTATGTGTTGTTTAAGTCAGCGAATCAGGCCAGAATCGGTTTTACGACCTTGCCCGCTACGTCGGTCAGGCGATACCGGCGACCCTGAAATTTGAACGTAAGCTGCTCATGGTCGAGGCCCAACAGGTGCAAAATCGTGGCCTGAAGGTCATGCACGTGGACCGGGTCTTTGGTGATGTTGTAGCTGAAATCGTCGGTCTGGCCCAGTGTGAACCCCTTTTTGATACCGCCCCCCGCCAGCCAGACCGTGAAGCAGCGCGGGTGATGGTCGCGGCCATAATTGTCTTTGGTCAGCTTGCCCTGCGAATAGGCCCCCCGGCCAAACTCCCCGCCCCAGATCACGAGCGTATCGTCCAATAAACCGCGCTGTTTCAAATCCTGCACCAATGCCGCCGAAGCCTGATCGACCGACTGCGCCATCGTTTTGATGTCTTTCGGCAGGTTGCCGTGCTGATCCCATCCCTGATGGTACAACTGAATGAACCGAACGTCTTTTTCAGCTAATTTTCTCGCCAGCAGACAGTTGGCGGCAAACGTACCGGGTTGGCGGCTTTCAGGACCGTACATATCAAAAATATAATCCGGCTCATGGGCAATGTCGAGTGTTTCGGGAACCGAAGCCTGCATCCGGTAGGCCATTTCGTACTGCTGCACCCGGTTATTGATTTCGGGGTCGAGTACGTGGCGATACTGGTCTTCGCTCAGTTTCGCCAGCGTGTTGAGCATATTCCGGCGCGAGGTTTTGTCGATGCCCGTCGGGTTGTTGAGGTAGAAAATCGGGTCCGGCCCGGAGCGGAACACCACGCCCTGATGCGTGGACGGAATAAACCCGTTGCTCCACAGCTTGGCGTACAGCGGCTGGTCGCCGGAGCGTCCTTTACTCAGCAGTACCACAAACGCGGGCAGGTTTTTGTTTTCCGACCCCAGCCCGTAACTCATCCACGACCCCATCGAAGGCCTTCCGCCAATCTGGTTACCCGTCTGGATAAACGTCACCGCCGGGTCGTGGTTGATGTGTTCGGTGAACATGGATTTGATAAACGTCACCTCATCCACAATCTTGGTGTGGTGCGGCAACAGGTCGCTCACCCACGCCCGGCTGCGGCCATGCTGGGCAAATTTATAGACCGAAGCCGCCAGCGGAAACGAACTTTGTCCGGCACTCATACCCGTGAGCCGCTGTCCGTTCCGCACCGACTCGGGCAGGTTCTGGCCCCACATGGCTTCGAGTCGGGGCTTGTAATCAAACGTTTCTAATTGCGAGGGTGCGCCACTCTGAAACAGGTAAATTACCCGCTTCACTTTGGGCGCGAAGTGCGGCCCGCCCAGGGATTTGGGCTGTTCGGCTGCGTTGGCAACGCCGGGCAACAGCGAAGCCAGCGCGGCCGCCCCGATGCCTAAACCAGCCTGACCCAGAAAATTGCGTCGGCTAAACTGATCGTGTAGTTGGTCCATAATGAGATGTCGGATTTGGGATGTTGGATATGGATTTATGGAATGCGGAGCTAATCCGAAATCCCATATCCAACATCCCAAATCAGCGTTTTACAAGTGCTTCGTCGTAATTCAATAGTGTAGTGGCCACCACCGTATAAGCTGCCAGGTCAACCGGGTTCAGCGACGGGTCTCGGGGGAATTCGCCGGTTTGCAGCAGGGCTTCCGCCCGTTTTTTGTCCTTCGCAAAACCGGCGTGTTCGGTTTGGTAAAGTTGCTGAAGCAGAGCCAGTTCGGCTGGTCTTGGCGCGCGCGATAGAGCCGCCTGAAAAAAGTAGGTAATTCGTTCGCTGGCCGATGCCATGCGCTTCATAGTTCGTTCGGCCAATACGCGGGCGGCTTCCACAAACTGCGGGTCATTCAGCGTCACCAACGCCTGAAGCGGGGTGGCCGTTTTCTGTCGGCGTACCGTACACAAGGCCCGGTCGGGCGCGTCGAAGTTGAGCATCATGGGCGGTGGTGAGGTTCGTTTCCAAATCGTGTACATACTGCGTCGGTATAAACTGTCGCCGTGCTGTTGGCGGTACGTGATGGTGTTGCGGGTAGCCAGAGCCTCCCAAATACCGGCTGGCTGATACGGATACACGCTCGGCCCGCCAATTTGCCTGACCAGCAACCCACTGGCCGCCAGCGCATTGTCCCGAACCTGTTCGGCGGTATAGCGGTAACTCGCCCCCCGCGCCAGCCACTTATTGTCGGGATCGGCTTCAATCTGCTCCTTTGTGGCTTTGGATGACTGCCGGTACGTGGCCGATAATACCATCCGACGAATGAAGGCTTTTACGTTCCAGCCGTGCGACGGGCCGCCTTCTGTCCGAAACTGCACCGCCAGCCAGTCGAGCAATTCGGGGTGGGACGGCAGTTCACCCTGATTGCCAAAGTCTTCCTGCGTTTTCACGAGGCCGTTGCCGAAATACTGCTGCCAGAATCGGTTGACCATCACCCGCGCAAACAACGGATTCGATTCGTCGAGCAACCAGCGGGCCAGCCCCAGCCGGTTGCGGGGGTAATCGGATGGCAGCTTGCCCAATTTCAGAATCGTTTCGGGCTGAACTTCCGCGCCGGGCGCATCAAAAACGCCCCGCTTCAGAATGAATGATTTTCGGCTTTGACTGGCGGGTAGTTCCTGCATGGACATCACTTCGGGAATGTCGTGTAGCAGAGCCGCTTCCTGACCGCGCAGCGACATTGCCTGTTGGTTTTGGGCGGCAAACGTGGGGTCGGTGGTCAGGGTGTAGTGTTCCAAAAGCAGTTGTTGCTGACCGGGCGAACGCCCGCGCCGACGTACCGGTTGAACAGGCAGGGCCAGCAGGCCCGAAACTGCATCGGTGGCGCGGGTCAGCGACTGCACTTCGAGCGCGGAGAGTTGACGATTATAAATCCGCAATTCGTCCACGCTGACCTGACGCAGCGTTTTTTCGCGCTCCTCATTGCCGATCTCAAATATGGGCAGTTTGTTCGATTTGTTGGTGCCGTGCGGCCCGTGCAGCAAGCCTTTGGTCAGGTTGTCAGTGATGAGCTGGCAGGCCGCCGGTTGGCCGTTGATGAACAGCCGAACGCCGTTGGCTTTTCCATTGCCGTTGTAGGTCAGCGTGATATGTTGCCACGACCGGAGCGGCAATTTCCGGGTGGTGCGGAGTTCGATGCAGTTGGCGGGCCAGACGTAACTGAGCAGCACGCGCAGTGTCCGGTCGGGGTTCAGATTCACGCCATAGCCCCGGTAGCCTTCGTTTTCGTAGTTCGACCGGCGAAAAATAGCCCCTTCCACGCCCTCTTGATGGATATTCATCCATAGGCTGACCGAAAACGGCTGATGGCGTTCAAAATTCAGCCCCTTGCCAAATCGCTTTTTGGGTTCCTGCAACTTCCCGTTTACGCGGTCAACACCCGCCAGGGCCACGCCGATACCGCAATCGCCCTGCAACAACAGCCCGTTGCCAAATTTACCGGCGGTTGGCAAGGGGCTGCGCTCTTTGTCGCCACTCACAAAGGCTTCGTAGGTCGGTATAGCAGCATTGCGATAGGTTTTGGTACTGTCGCCATCAAACGGCAGATGCACCAGCAAACCCTGCGTCAGCGTCGGCGTGGGTTTGGGGTTGACAGCCCAGGCAGCAAACGATTGGCGGTAGGTTTCCGGGTGCAGCTTCGGTTCAAGCGTCTTGATTTTGGCCTGGATATAGCGGAGTTGCTGCTCCACGTTTGGGTCGGGCAGCATCACCGTTGGGCAGGCTTCACCATTGTGGGTGATCTGCCCGGCTTCCTTGTTCTGGTTGAAAAACGCGAATAGCGAATAGTAATCCTTCTGTAAAATGGGGTCGTATTTATGGTCGTGGCAGCGGGCGCACTCCACCGTCAGGCCGAGCATGGCTTTGCCGAATGTATTGGTCCGGTCGGCCACGTATTCAATCCGGTATTCTTCGGGAACAATGCCGTTTTCGCCACTCTGCGCGTGTTGCCGGTTAAACGATGTAGCCACCAGCCGGTCGCGCCGAACCGCCGGAGAAACTGGGTCGGCCAGTAAATCACCCGCCAACTGTTCGGTAATGAACTCATTGAATGGCTTGTTCTGGTTGAAGGCCCGAATGACCCAGTCGCGGTAGGGCCAGGCGTTTCGCATGGGGTCGTCCTGGTAGCCCTGCGAATCGGCGAAGCGGGCCACATCGAGCCAGCTAATGGCCTGTTGCTCCCCAAAATGCGACCCGTTCAGCAGCTTGTCAACCACGCGCTCATAGGCATCGGGCCGGGTATCGTGCTGGAACTGGGCAACTTCGGCGGGGGTTGGCGGCAGGCCCGTCAAGTCCATATACACCCGCCGGAGCAGGGTTGTTTTGTCGGCTTCGGGAGCGGGTTTCAGGCCGCGCCGGAACGCCGGACCGTCATTCATTTTGGCGAGCGTGAACCGATCAATATCGTTTCTGATCCAGCGCGTCTGTTCGTCGTCGGCAAGGCCCCAGCGGGCCAGCCAGCTATTGCCAATCCGGGGTACGTGGGGTTTTTGAATGGGCGAAATGGACCAGTGTTCTTTGTATTCCGCGCCCTGTTCGATCCACTTAATCAGGATCGCTTTTTCTTCGTTGGTCAGCGTCAGGTTCGATTTGGGCGTGGGCATCACTTCCTCCGGGTCGTGGCTCAGAATGCGCTTAATCAGTTCGCTCTTACTGACGTTACCAGGTGCAATGGCAACCGCCCCGCTTTTGAGGGTTTGGGTAGCTCCCTCGAAGTTGGCTAATTGCAGACCCGCTTCGATTTTGGTCTTGTCGGGGCCATGACATTTGAAACAGCGATCCGAAATAATCGGCTTCACGTGCAGGTTATAATCCACCGATTCGGGCAGTTTGTCCTGCACCGCCAGAATCTCAGCCGGTAATTCAACCGAGTTCTGGCACGACACCAGGCATACCCAGGCCAGCAAACAACCGAGGACGGCAATGCAGAAAAGTTGGCGATTGTGGTTCATAACGGGGTTATTTCAGGGGTAGATACGCTGCTTTATCAATCGGGGTGCTGCCCGTTCGGATGGGAAAGTCGGCTTCAGCAACAACCTGTTTTCCGTTCAATAACACATTGTCGAAGGTTACATTACCCGTCTTGTTTTTGACCACCGACGGCACGGGTTCGCCCGTCATCGTGATGTTTTTCAACACCACATTCTCAAACGTCGTCTCCGGGTTTTGCAGGCCAAACAGGGCCGTCGGCTCTTCAAACCGAATGTTTTCCATCCGGTAATTACGGTGCGTTGCCTGCCCTTTGCTGTTCGGGCTGACCATACAAAACAGCGACCAGGGCGCGTACCAATCGCCTTTACCAATGTGAATAACATCCGTATTTTTCATGGTAATATTGTTGGTTGTTAGGGCCTGCCCGTTAAATCCGATGCGGAACACATTGGCCAGCGTTGTCCACAGCACACAGTTCTCGATGGTAATATCAGTCACTTCTCCGGCTGTGTTTTTAGTAGTAGCCCACATATCCTGACTGCTGCCGGGGGTGAAAAACGCAAAACAATCGTCCATCGAGCGGATAAAACTATTCAGGACTTTGGCCCGTCCGCCCCCGTACCAGTCGATGCCATCGCCGTTGATATTCTGCGGATTTACGGCCAGTATTTTGATGTTATCGAACACGGCATCGAAGGTGGTATGGGTTTGCAGCGACCAGGTACGGCTGCGCCCCACGAAGGTTATCCCACTGACAGTCAATCCCTGAACGTTATGAGTCGTAAGCGGATGCCAGTTTCTCTGATTCTTCCAGCCATCGTCGTGGGTTTCAGATTGCGGGCCATAATATACGACCGTTCCCCTCCCCAGGATACTGACATTTTTGGCATCCCAGACATTGATTCCGCCAAACAAGACCGCTCCGGCATCCAGCAACAGCGTTTGTCCACTCGCTAAATCAATGTTCCGGTGATGAATACCGGCTTTCAGATGAATAACGTTCGGGCCGTTCAGATTGGATACGTTGGTATCGGGGTGATTGGCAAACAGCAGGATCACATCATCTTTAAATCCGGTTGTCGTTGAGCTACCTGTTCCGGCGCGTTCTACTGAATACTGCCCCGCTTCGGAAAGCGAAAAGGCGACCGTTGAGCCAGTCAGCATTGGCCTGATTTTTCTGGAAAGCGGACGGACAGACACCTCCCCCCGCCAATACCCTTTCTCGTTAAGCTGTGCGGCTTCTTTGTTGGAGGTTTGTCCCGAATAGTTGTCCTTTTCCGCTTTTGTAACGGTCACGCTGGCGTTGCCCGTAAAATCAAAACTGGCGAAATAGACATTCAAACCGGCATGAAAAACCGATACGGGTTGGCCGTTAACTGTTACGGCATAATAGTCCGACCTGAATTCTTCGGGCACGGGATGGGGTGTAACGGTTTGAGCGTAGGTCGTTATTCCGCTGATACATACGGCCAGAAAAAGGGTGAAAACACGTTTCATATCTATACTGATTTACAGCTTATCGCATCTCATCAAGCGTAACTGCCGATGGGTGATTCATCATGTCTCTGGCGTTCGGATTGTCAATGATGGCGCGTCTGACCTTCACAGGCCCGCCGGGACGGCTCAGTTTTCCATTAGTCCACGAATGCCACTGCATAAAATACCCAGCTTTCCCCCGGTATTGTCTGATGATTTCCAGTTCATCCAGCACCTTTACGCCCTGATTATCAATATCATCGCCACATTCCGCAACAACAATTGGTTTGTTGAGTTTTTGGAGAATTTTGTAGTTTTCGGTAAAATCGGGAACGGGTGCTTTGTAAATATCCATGCCTACCACATCTACATAGGCATCACCGGGGTACATCGTCAGAACGGCCTCTCTTGTGACAGGACTGAACGGATTATTGGCGGCATATACCCACACTAAGTTGTCGAGTCCCATCGACGTAAACGTCTGGTGCATATCCTGCCAAAGTTGCTTAAAATCAGCCAGATTCGTGGGCGTTTCAGCATCATTGGCCCCCCACCAGAACCACGAGCCGTTCATTTCGTGAAACCGAAGTTCATCCTCCACGTCCCGGCCTGCTTCTTCATCCAAATCCACAATAATCACGTTCACGCCTTCGCGGACAAAAATTTCGGCGGTGGCCCGGCCAATGCCTTTGGCTCCTCCCGTGATGAGGGCTACTTTTCGGGTTGTCTGCATCGTTACCAGTTTGTTAACGTCCCGTCAGTCAGCCGGTTAACCGGCAGGTAAGCCCGTTGATAGGGGTAATTGGCGGCTAATTCTTCGTTGAAGTCTACGCCTAAGCCGGGTTTGTCGGTCACGTACAGATACCCGTCCTCGAAGTAATAGTCGTGCGGAAATACCTCGTTGGTGAGGTCGTTGTGGCGCATATGCTCCTGAATCCCGAAGTTGTGAATAGCCGTGTCGAAATGCAGCGCAGCCGCCAGGCAAACCGGCGACATATCCGTAGCCCCGTGACAGCCCGTTTTAACATGGTAAATGTCAGCTAAGGCCGCAATCTTGAGCAGGGGTGTCAGCCCGCCCCCATGCGAGACGGTCATCCGCAGGTAATCAATGAGTTGTTCGGTCAGGAGCGTGGTGCAGTCATACACCGAGTTGAACACTTCGCCCAGGGCCAGTGGCGTGGTGGTGTGCTGCCGAATGTGCCGAAAACCCTCCTGCAATTCGCCCGTTACGGTATCTTCGAGCCAGAACAGGTGAAACGGTTCCAGTTCTTTGCCTAAGCGAGCCGCTTCGTTGGGTGTCAGGCGGTGGTGGCTGTCGTGGAGCAGGTGCAGCTCGTCGCCAAACTGAGCACGAACGTCGGCAAACAGTTTCGGCACGAAATTCAGGTACTTCGCAGTATCCCAGACTTCTTCGGTGGGCAGGCCACCCCGAATGGCGGGTTCGTAGGCTTCTTTCCCTTTGGCCACGCCATAGACCGAATCCAGCCCCGGCACCCCGCTCTGCACCCGTATGGCCCGATAGCCACGCTCCACTTCCTGTGCCACTTTGTCGAGCGTATCGCCGATGGTTGTGCCGTTGGCGTGGGTGTAAGCCAGGATTTTAGAACGGCTCCGGCCACCCATCAGGTTATAAACGGGCGTGTTGAGGGCTTTTCCCTTTATGTCCCATAAGGCCATGTCGATGGCCCCAATAGCCGCCATTGTCACCGGCCCGCGTCGCCAGTAGGGACTCCGGTAGCCATACTGCCAGATGTCTTCGATGTCGAACGGGTTGCGGCCAATGAGGCAGGGTAGCAGGTGGTCTTCGAGGTAGGCCACCACCGCCAGTTCCCGCCCGTTGAGGGTCGCGTCGCCGAGGCCGTAAATGCCTTCGTCAGTATAAATCAGCAGGGTAACGAAATTCCGTCCGGGTGAACAGACAACCACTTTCGCGCTTTCGATAATCACGGGCAGGTCGGGTTTAGGAAGGTAGCGTTTATAAACTTTCCTGTAAACTCTTGGATTTAGTAAGGCAAAGGTAGCGGGCAGACCGAGTGAATGAATTTGCTATCTTTTCAAGAGTATCCGGTATTTTAGCAACATTAACGGTTTTTCACAGAATAAGGCCATAAAATACTATATCTTCAGTATGCGGAATTTTATCAATAATCCATCAGGCTCCAACTACCTGATGGATAGGTGTACTCGCCACATCAGAAATTTGCCAGTCAATACCCATTGTATTTGACGGGTATCGACTGGCAAATGATTTACATTCCTACAGGCTTGCCCTGATAATTTCTACAAATCAGGATTGATTAGAAATTCGGTACTGGGGAAGGGAAAGGTATAATCCGCTTCCACAATTGTGTTGGGGTCAAGTGCCGTTTCGGAGGGATGCCGGTTAGAGTTTGCCGCTTTCACCAATTCCAGCCGAACCAGGTCGAAAAAGCGGTTGTTTTCAGCCGCAAATTCCCAGGCCCGTTCCTGTACAACTGCATCGGCAAACTGCGTAGCCGACAGGCCGGCCAATGCCGTTAGTCCTGCCCGCTTGCGGATGGCATTTATGGCATCATACGCCAGTTGGTCGGGGCCACCGGAGCGGGCTTTGGCTTCAGCATAAATGGTCAGAACATGGGCATACCGCATTAAAATAACCGGAAGGGACGATTCCCAGGTAGGCAACGGACTATTCGCGTTGATAAACCGCTTTTTGTAATACGGGTGTTTCAGGGCCAGCTTATCCCAGGTAAGCACGGTGCCATCCGATTTTTTATAGGTTGTCGCAAACGTGGCATCTTTTCTGGCACCCTCCGGAAAATTGGTAAAGAAGTTCAGTTCGGCAAAGGCTACGTCCCAGCCTCCAATTTCGCCGGGCAGGTAATAGGCTCCCAACAACGAATTGGCCGAAGTTCCATCTGATTTATTGGTCGTAATCGAGAAAATTTCTTCTTTCACTAATTCAGCACTCCCAATTTTGGCCGGGTCATTTTCAAACAGGGCCGCAAAGGAAGGCACTAAATCAAAGCCGTAGGCGGCTTTGTTGTCAATCACCTCTTTGGCTTTCGCAGCCGCCATCGCATACTTCGAATTATCTTTCAGCGGCCATCCGGCTTCTGTCAAATACACATCGGCCAACAGGGCTTTTGCTGAACCCACATTCGGGCGACCCAGCGCACGTTTTGCGTTAGTCAGCAGTGTTTCGGCCTGAGCGAGGTCGGCTTCAATGAGTTTATAGACTTCAGCAGTTGAACTCCGCTTTACCGTCAGTAAATCATAGGAGAACGTGGCCGAGGTTAAAATGGGAACGGTTTTGTAATACCGCACCATCCAGTAATAACTCATCGCCCGCAGAAAGTAGGCTTCACCCGCCATCACTTTTATTTTGGCAAGGTCGCCCTTCGTATTCGCGTAGTTTTCAATGACATTGTTGGCACCCTGAATCGTTTTATAGCAACCTCTGTAAACCGGAGTCGATGCCGCGCTGGCCGTGCTTACGTTCATGGTTTCAAATTCGTTCTGAACCGACTGTGTTGCCGGGCAGGTTACATCATCGCCCCCCATAGCACAATCAGCCGCACCACCGGCAATAAACCCGGCTCCAAACGTGTTCGCATAGCCTTTGTAGGCACCCGTAAGGGCACTTTCTAACCCGGCCTCGGTTGCTAACACGGAATTGCCTAACACTTTTCCCCTTAAATCTTCCTCCAGATAATTCTGGCACCCTGCCGAGAGCAGGACAATGAAGCAACCTGTAAATAGTATTGACTTTTTCATCTTTTTCAAGGTAAGAGTTTTCAAAATGTGACAGATAGGGCCAGTGTGTAGGTTTTTGAATTAGGGTAAGAGCCATAATCAATACCCTGATTGATGTCTGTACCGCTTCCTACCGAACTTGATTCGGGGTCAACGCCTTTATATTTCGTAAATGTCAGCAGGTTGGTAGCCCGGCCCGATACTTTCCACTCGCCGATGTTCTTTAGCAGGGTTTTGGGTAGTTTATACGACAGGCTGACGTTTTTGAGTCGTACAAAACTTCCGTCTTCCAGGAATAAGGTCGATTGAGGCTCAAATTTGTTGGTCGCGCTGAAGGCCGGGAAATTGGAGGTTTCGTTGACACCCGGAATATAGCGGTCGTTGATTTCCGCCAGAATAGGCTGACGTGTATCCCGGCTTCCCATCAGGGCCATTGTGCGGGTGTAGTTTAACTTATCGACCCCAAAAATTCCCTGGAAGAAAAAGTTAACCGTAAAGTCCCGGTAGCTAACCGTGTTGTTCCAGCCCAGCGACGTTTTGGGCATTCCATTCCCAATAATCTGGTAGTCTTCGGCACCAATTGCCTTATTGCCATTTACGTCCTGATAACGCGCGTCGCCAGGTTTGTTGCCATATTTCTGGGCTTCCTCAGCCTCCGAAGGCTTCCAGGTGCCGAGGTATTTTAAGCCCCAGTACGACCCTAACGATTGACCTGGTTCATACACAAATTCGGGTTGGGCCGCAATTCCCGAAACGTTGGGGGATGAAAAAATACGGGCCGCCACGCCACCCAGCGACACAACGGTGTTCTGTACGTTTGAGAAAACAAAATCGCTTTTCCAGCTAAGATTAGTCGATTTTAACACCGTGGCCCCCACCGAAAGCTCCCAGCCCTTGTTCTGTATCTCACCCAGATTAGAAGCAATAACCCCACCGCCTGCGTAGAGCGGTAGCGGCCGGTTTAAGAGCAGGTCTCTGGTATTCTTCACAAAATAATCGAACTCAACATTTACCCGTCCGCCCAGCAATCCCACTTCCAGACCCAAATCCTGTTGCGCCGTAGTTTCCCATTTCAGGTCTTTGTTGCCGGGGTTTCCTAACTGAATGCCCGAGCTGAGGGCGGTACTGTTGAACCCATAAATAACTGTATTATAAGCCGATTCGGTAGCATAAGCCCCAATGGCCTGACTTCCGGTTAAGCCCCAGCTTCCCCGCAGCTTCAAGGCGCTAAAGACACGAAGGTTTTGGATAAACTGCTCATTGGCTAAATTCCAGCCAACGGCCACCGCCGGAAAGGTGCTGTATTTATTGTCGCCATAGAACTTCGACGAACCGTCGCGACGAACCGACACCGAGAGTAAATAGCGGTCTTTCAGGCTATAATTGACCCGACCGAGGTACGAAACGAGTCCAGTGTTTGTAAAACTCGACCCAGCATTAAAGGCATTCGCCTGGGCCAGATTATCGTATTTTAAATCAGGGAATTTTAAGCCCGTAGCACTGGCATTGAAATAGTCGCCCTTAAACGCCTGGGTTTCAAAAACGGCGACGGCATTGAGGCTGTGAATACCGTTGAAAACCTTATTATAGGACAGCGAATTGGTGCTTTGTAATGTGATTTGCTGACCCGTCGATTTCGAGGCATTGGGCGAAAAGTTAGTCAGGTAGTTGCCGCTAAACCCTTTGCTGTCGAGCGACAAATAATCGACCGCATACTGGACGTTTAAGGATAACCCTTTGACAAACTCGTAAGTCAGCCCGCCAATGGCATTGGCAAACGATTTCTGTCCGATGTTTTCCTGGTCGTACAGCAACGCCACGGGGTTAGCCTTTACGGAACTGACTGGGTCGCTGATGGTATAATTGCCATTGGCATCATAAATCGGGGTAGTGGGTGCCCAGGCCAATGCCTGAACAATCGGGTTACTGGACGACCCGGTACGGATTTGCGTGTTGAGATTTTGGGTTTGACCCGCAAAAAAATTCAGCTTAAACGACAGTTTATCCGTCAGTTGAGTCGCCAGATTGGACCGCAGGGTGTATCGCTTGAAAAACGTATTCTGAACCGTACCCTGCTGGTCGAGGTAATTCATGGACACCAAATAGGAGGTCTTATCCGTCGCGCCCGAAATACCCAACTGATGATCGTAGCCAACGGCGGTCCGATAAATCTGGTCCTGCCAGTTGGTCCCGCCCATCTGCCGGAAGGTGTTGATTTGGTCGGGGGTAAAGGCCGGGTTTAGCTTGAGTACCTGGTTCCGGTCGTTTACGGTGGTCGCAAAGTCAGCCGCATTCAATACATTTAGTTTACCGATTACCTCCGACTGATAAAACTGCCCCTGATAGTTTACGTTTATTTTACCCCGTTTCCCGCTTTTGGTGGTGATGATAATCACCCCGTTCGACCCCCGGCTCCCATAAATAGCCGTAGAAGACGCATCTTTCAGGACTTCTAACGAGGCAATATCATTCGGGTTAATCAGGTTATAATCAGCCCCCACAAAGCCATCAATCACATACAGCGGCTCATTACTCCCCAGGGCAGAATTGACCCCCCTTATCCTGACTTTCACATCGGCACCGGGCGCGCCTACCGTATTGGTCACAACTACGCCGGAGGCTCTTCCCTGCAACACCTGGTCGAGACGGGTTACGTTTTGCTCGGCAAATTTGTCAGACGAGATTGACGATACAGAACCGGTCATATCCGATTTTTTGACGGTTCCATAACCCACCACGACGACTTCATTCAGGGATTTATTGTCGACTTTCAATGAAACATCAACCTGACTGCGATTGCCAATGACGACTTCCTCCGACAGATAGCCGACAAACGAAAAAACCAAAACAGATGACGCATCGGGAGCGGCAATCGAAAACACCCCGTTGCCATTGGTGGTGGTTCCTTTTTGCGTGCCTTTCAACAGGACGCTAACCCCCGGCAAAGCCGCGCCGTTTTCGTCGGAGACCTTGCCCGTTACGTTTATATCAGTCGGAGGAGTATCCTTTTCAGTTTTTTTTTCTGGCCCGAATTCATAAGACCGGGGCGTTGGTGTCAGAATAATGTATTTCCCCGACACGTCGTAGCTCAATTGAAGCGGCTTTAAAAGCCGGTCCAACACCGTAGAAAGCGGCTCACTGCGGGCAATCAGGGTTACTTTCTCTTTGCCACTCATCAGCAACGGTTCGTAGCTGAATTTAACGTTGGCCGATTTGCCAATTCGGACCAATACCGTTTGGAGGTCCTGATTTTGCAACACTACCGACACCGGACGACTGAGCAGTTCCTGAGCGTAGCTTTCTTTGGCGGCACTTACCCCAACGGTCAGCATAGCCAGGAACAGGTGAAAGCAGGAGAATTTAATCGTCATGAGTGCTACCTGGACGAGTGGTCGAAGTTTTTTCATACTTTTGATTGTTTTGAGGGTTTACCGGAAAATGAATCAGCAAAACTATTCCCCACATTCTGCTACGGATGCGTTGGGAAATCAATTGAGGTCGGTAATGCTGGACACATTACCGACTTTTTTCTTGCGTTTTACTCAGTTTTTAATGCTATTTGGGGTTTATTAGTGCGGAGAAACTGTCTGAAAATTACTTCCTACTTGGTCTGAAAACCTACCCGTCGGACCGCCCCTAAATCCCCTAAAGGGGACTTGTCTCACTCACGAACAAAGTCCCCTTTAGGGGATTTAGGGGTTTTCGGACAGCTTATAACTTTTTTTAGGTTCAATAATTACCTGCGTTTCAATAATCTGGTACGAAACGCCCATCGTTTTACAAATCACGTTTAGTTTTTCGTATAGGGATTCGTCTTCCAGACTGACCGTCAGGGTTCGATTGGCAAACAGGTCTTCGTCATAGACGATATCCACCCCATAGGCTTTTTCCAGCAGGGTAAATACCTCATGGATGGGTGTATTGGCAAAGTCAAAGGAGGGTTGTTGAGCGGGTGGAGCGAGTAAGACGGGTTGTTCTACCAGGGTTTTATGAAGCTGGGCTTCCTGCCGTGAAAAAACCGCCTGCTGATTGGGAGTAAGCACTACCCCTACAGGTTGTGGCGTTGACGGATTCAGTTCAAAATCTTTTTTGGCAAATACCGAAACACGACCCGTGCGAACGGCCACAATCACCTTAGAATCAGCATCATAGGCTTTTATTCGAAAACTTGTTCCTACTACTTTCGTAACCGTTTCATGAGCGTACACCAAAAAGGGCTGGTCAGGATTTTTGGTTACGTCGAAAAAGGCTTCCCCACTCAGGTAAACGACCCGTTGCCGGGCATCGAATTTTCGGGGATAGGCGAGCCGGCTGTCTTTGGCAAGGCTCACCACCGTACCATCCTGCAAGTGAATCTTAAGGATATTGTCGGTACGATTCACTTCTTCGAGCAACCCTTCGTTTTCGCTAAACCGGGATGAAACAAGTGATGGATTCGTACCCGATTTATTGGTTTGCCACCACCATAGGGCAGCACTGAACAAAAGCAACAAACTGACCGAAGCCGCTACCCGCCAAACAGTTGCCTGATGCCAGCCTATTCGTCTTATGGGGTAAACACGAGCCTGAATATTGCGCCAAATCGTGGGGGCTAAGTCGTTGTCGACGGAAATCGACTGCGTGGTAGTTAAGTCCAGTACCAGGGTTCTGGCTGCCAATATCTTATCGGTCTGGTGGGGATGAGTGGCAATGTAGTTTTCCCAAAACAGGCGGTGGGGCGAATCGGTTTTCAGCACCCATTGCTGGAAGGTTTCCTCGAAGGCAAAATCCTCGATGTCGTAGGTGGAAAAGTCGCTGAGCATGGAGAGTACGTGTTATGTATAACCCAGTGTAAAAAACAGCCCTTTTTAATCCATTTTTTTCGGAGAATTTTTAAAAAAGACGAAGAAACGCCCATAAGAGCGGAATCAGGCCCGCTAACTGGAGTTTATGCCGTAATGTTTTGAGGGCTGTGTAGATAAACTTACAGGCCGACTGGTAGTTGACCCCCATGATTTCGGCCACTTCTTCGTTGCTCAACTCCTGAAAATACCGTAGGTGAATGGCTTCCTGCTGGCGTTTAGGCAGAAGCATCAAGGCTGCAGCCAACTGGTGGGAATGCCTGAACATTGTTTCCTGCTGAAGCAGTTGACTTTCAACGGTTTCGGAATCAGCCACAAATTCCACTTCGTCAAGTGTTTCTGTCGCCGTGAACTGAAGATGCCGTATCAGTTTATAGCGGAGCGATTTCAGCAGGTAATGTTTGGCGGAATTAACATTACTAAGGTTTTCCCGACTTTCCCACAACTCGACAAAAAGGTCCTGAATACAATCCTGAATCAGGTTTCTATTAGTCGTGATTTTATACCCGTATTGAATCAGGTGCTGGATATTTTGCTGGTATAAAAACTCAAACGCATCCCGGTTCCCCTGCTTAAAAGCTTGCCACAGGAGTGTCTCATTCGCCGGGGAATCAGGCCCGGAAAATGGACGATGCGTTGTTGTGTTTTTTATAACCTTCATGGCCGGAGTGGTAAGGTGGCTTAATCCAGTTTTATTGTAAGGTTAGCACCCTTATTATCCAATGAAAGCTTTTGATGAGTGGTTTTGCCCTGATGGGTTACACGAATGTCATAATCACCACAAAATCCCCGTACCTGACAGGTTCCGTTTGCGGCTGTTATGGCATCCAGATTTGTCCACCAGGTTTTAGTGACCAAATCGGTATATACTTTCCCGTGTTTCCGAATCGTCCAGTCCTTGTTCCACAACGCAGCCATTGGCAACCAATGAGAACCCGCCCAAAACCCCCATTGCGTAAAGCCCGTTGCTGCCGGGTGACTGTAGATAGCCGTTACAAAATCCCGTAGATAATTGGCTTTAAAATCATCATCGTCGCTATATATATCGAATTCACTAATCGAAATCGGGAGCTTGAGTTTACTAAATGTATCTAAGCGTTCCAGGACCAGTGGAATACCGGGTGGTGTTCCGCCAATGTGGGCCTGCTCAGCTATGGCATGTATCGGCGCACCGTTATCGACCAAATACTTTACCGTATTATACACATAATCGGACCCAACGCCGTCGGCATTGTTTTCTTTTATATGAAACATGGTAAAATCGTTTAAAAACAACTTTGCTTTCGGGTCTGCTTCATGGGCGGCTTTATACCATTTTACAATTTCGGGTTTCCCAACAATGTCGATTATAGTATGGTGGTACGTAGGTTCGTTGATGACATCCCATTCCGGTATTTTTCCCTTAAATGTAGTCGTAACAAACCGAACCCGGTCCAGAACAGCTTTCCGCAAGGCTACGGTATCGGTTTTCAGGCTATCCAAACCAATTGGCGAATGTTTCCACGAAGGCCAAACGACCACACTACCGTTTACCGAAATATTCCTGTCATTGAGCCAGTTAATCATGCTGACTGTAGGCTGATAGGTTTTGATTTTCGCCCAGTTTTTCCATTTCAATTCATTGTCAAAAACAACCTGATTGAAATACTGAAGCAATGTATCCCGATACATTTTAGCACCAGGCGTTTCACCCGTCAGCATAAACGTACTCGAACACGTTCCCCACGTAAACGCGCTCCGTTGCATCCGAACGGATACTGCTGCATTCGGAATTTTGCGTCCTTTTTTATCGACAACCGTGATGGCTAAATCTCCTTTTCTGATTTTTTCAATCCGGTCGGCAGCTTCTTTTCGCCAGGGAGCATTCGTGTCATCGCCGGCATAGCGTACTACAGTCCGGGGCAACTCATTGACTGATATAGGGCCGTAATTAAGTAGGCTAACGGGGCCTATTTCGAGGATTTGCGGGTATTTATCAAACCGGAAGAGCAGTCGAAGATGGGTAGGTTCTAAAATTTGTCCATTACTTTTCGAATGAAATGGAAGCTCTTTAATCTCAATCGGGATGCTTGTTTGTAGCCACTCGCTACCGATGGATAAGCCTCTTTCCATAAACGAAGGCCATTCGTATTTTCCATTGATTAGCTCATCGAGCCGCACCTCCACCAGAGCTTCACCCGATTCACGGGTACTTTTCAGGCTGCGCGCCTGAAAGGTTAACCACAGCACATCTCCTTTTTTTACCGGGGCCGTAAGTGGCAGGATTATCCCTATTTCACGCGCTAAATTTTCCTGACTGAACGTATTGATTCGCAGGGCTTTGTCGAACGATTGCCCGGTCACATTTACTTCTTCGATTATAGACGGTGAGCCACTGAGGCCCAATGGCACATATGCTTTCACGTCTTTAGCCAGTAAGGGTGTAGCCACCTGCAACTGTGCTTTTACGGCATGAGCATACAGCAATAAGCCCAATGCAATTGAAAAAATGTGGTTGAAAGAAGAACACTTCATGAACGACACTATTTATGTAAACTTAATTCGGGTTTCAGATTGACGTTAGGGGAATTTGGCACAATGCGATATGGTAGGTTGAGAAGTCCCTGAACATGGATTCGGCGTGTTTTACAGTACCCAGTGTCAAAAAGACCTTCTTTTAGTCCATTTTTTTCAATGAATTTTTTAAAAAGTAAGAAAACCGCCATAAAAGGGAATAAGGCCCGCTTATTGGCGTGTATGCCCTAACGTTTTGAGGTACGAGCAAACAATGATTATTGCCTGTTGACCAAAACAGGAGTAAGTGAGTTTTAGAAGATTAGTATTTATAAACTTTCCTATAGATTCTTGTATTTGCTCAAGTAAAGTTAGGGAGCAGGTGAGGCTTAAAAGTTTGCTATCTTTTCGGCATTATCCGGTATTTTAGCAAGTTTAGTCGCTATTCAACCGAACATACCTATAAAATACTGTACTTTACCATGCACGAACCGTTATTCCAGCGCATTCATGTTGACGAGAACCAGTCGTACAACGTGTTAAAGGTAGACCGCCCGTATTTCGTGGTTCCCTGGCATTTTCATCCCGAAATTGAGCTGATGCTGGTGGTTGAGGGCGAAGGAACGAGGTTTGTGGGCGACAGCATCGACCGTTTCGGGCCGGGCGATCTGGTGCTGGTCGGGGCCAATTTATCGCACGTCTGGAAAAACGGCCCTGCCCATTACCAGGAGCCGTCCGCGGCCCGGCCGTCGGGCGTTCGGGCAAGAGCGCGGGTCATTCTGTTTCGGGACGATTGTTTTGGCGAGCCGTTTTTCAAAACCCCCGAAATGCAGCCCGTTCAAGCCCTGTTTCAGCGGGCGCAGCGGGGTATTCATTTTTATGGAAAAACGCAGCAGGTGGTGGCCGAAAAAATTTTTAACGCTCATTCGCAGCAGGGAACCCGACGGTTACTGACGTTTCTGGACATTCTGCACGATTTGACTGAAAGTCAGGAGAATACGCTGCTATCGACCTTGAGTTATACGCAATCGATGGACGCGGGCGATATGGCCCGGCTGAATATGGTACTGAATTTTCTGATGCAGTCGTTTCGAAATCCACTTCGGCTGGAGGAGGTAGCGGCTCAGGCCAATATGTCGCCCACGGCGTTTTGCCGCTATTTCAAGAGCCGGACCAACAAAACCGTCGTGGGGTTCATCAACGAACTGCGGGTAGGATACGCCCACAAACTGTTGATTGAAACATCGGCCAAAGTGGGTGACATCTGTTTCGACTGCGGGTTCAATAACCTGTCGAATTTTTACGAACAGTTTCAGGCTATCACGGGCCGCTCACCCGCGCAGTACCGCAACGAGCACTTAGCCAGGCAAATGAATAGCAATTAGATGAACCCACTTACCAGGAATCAATTACCTACTAGCCACCCGTTTACCAAACCAGCCGGTAATCTGCGGTGGCTGATTGTGGGGTTGCTGTGCATTGCCACCACCATCAATTACATCGACCGTTCGGTGCTTTCGTTCACCATGCTCGACGAGTCGTTCCGAAAAGAGATGCTGGGTATTGCCACCAATCAGCCGCTGACTCCTGCCGACGTACAGCAGTTCAAGATTCAGATGGGCTTTGTCGATTCGGCGTTTAAGTGGGCCTATGCCATCGGGTTTATTCTCTTTGGCTGGCTCATTGACCGCGTCGGCACCCGGCGGGGGTTCAGCCTGTCGATTCTGGTCTGGTCGCTGGCGGGTATCGCGGTTGCGTTTGTACGGTCGGTGGGGGGGCTGGCTATGGCCCGGTTCAGCCTCGGTATGGGCGAATCGGGCAATTATCCTGCCAGCATCAAATCGGTGGCCGAGTGGTTTCCCAAACGCGAACGGGCCTTCGCAACGGGCATTTTCAACTCCGGAGCCAACGTGGGTATCATCGCTACGGCGGTGGTTGTTCCCTGGCTAACGCTGCATTATGGCTGGCGGTTGGCGTTTATGGCAACGGGCGCGCTGGGCCTGGTGTTGCTGGTACTGTGGCGACTGCTCTACCGCCGACCCGATGAACACCCCCGGATTTCTGCCGACGAGTTTGCCTATATCCGCAGCGATGCGGACGAGCTAACCGACAGCGATAAAAAACCGTCGTGGCTCGGCCTGATGAACTACCGACAGACGTGGGCGTTCGTGACGGGCAAAGTTTTTTCGGACCCCATCTGGTGGTTTTACCTCACCTGGCTTCCCGATTTTTTCAACAGCAATGCTGCCTTCACGCAAAAGCTGGACCTCAAAACCATTGGCATTCCGTTTCTGGTGATCTATGTCGTTTCCGACCTGGGGAATATCGTGTTCGGGTGGTTGTCGTCGTATTTGCTTGGCCGGGGCTGGTCGCCCAACCAGGCCCGAAAGACCACCATGCTGATTTGCTCACTGTGTGTGCTGCCCGTCTTTTTCGCGTCCGTCACGGCTGATTTTCGCGTCGCCGTTGGGTTGATTGCGTTGGCTACGGCCGCGCATCAGGGTTTTTCGGTCACCAATTTCACCATCATTTCCGATGTTTTCCCGAAGCAGGCGGTAGCCTCGGTGGTGGGCATTGGCGGGCTTTTCGGAGCCATCACAGGCGGGTTGTTTGCCGCGCTGTCGGGGCTGTTGATTGCCCGTGTGGGGTATGTGCCGCTATTCGTTTTCGTCAGCACGGGCTATCTGATCGCCTTAGCCATCATTCACGGGCTGATTCCAAGGATGGACCGGGTGAGATTTTAAGCGCGTAGTTGACTGTCTATCTGCCACAACGCCGTGTCGATGCGGGCTAATTCATCTCAAGCTGGGGCTGGCTATGATGTGAACAGGAAGTAAACTTAATTTATATTCTCTGGCTTCGCCATATTTCCTAATGCCTTCGCTTGATTAGCTCATTGATCTTCACAAATGTTAAAAAATGAGTTTACTTCGTGGCGGATTTACCACGTCGGCAGTCTGGCATAGCTATAGAACTACCGGGCAGAGTTACCGAAGATGCGCTACAGCCAGTTCTACCAAACTGGCTGCGCCATCCGGTACGAACGTAGTAATTTTTTGACGAAAGCATGGACACCCCCGTGAAGTTGCTCGTCGTGGAGGACGACATGATTATTGCTGCCAACATCGCCCTGCAACTCAGCAAACTCGGCTATGAGGTGAGCGGGATTGTTCCTCGGGGCGAAGAAGCCATCCTACACGCCGAAACCAACCGACCCGACCTGATTCTGCTCGACATTAGCCTCAAAGGCCCGCTCGACGGTATCGACACGGCTCATGCGATCCACCAGCGGTGGAACATCCCGATTATTTATGTCACGGCCAATACCGACGAAGCTACCTTTGCCCGGGCAAAAAAAACCCGTCCTTACGCCTTCATTTCCAAGCCGATCCGGCCGATTGAATTACAACGGGCTATCGAACTGGCCATCAGTCGCCTGGCCGACGAGCCTCACTCCGCTGCCGACACTACCCCCGACGCACCTTCTGTACTCAGTGACCGGATTTTTGTGCGGCACCGCGAAAAGATTATCAAGATTTTCATCGCCGATATTCTCTACGTTGAAGCCGACCGCAACTACTGCCACCTCTGCACGGCGGACAAAGAATACCTGCTGACAACGACCCTGAAAGTGCTGGAAGACAAACTCCCGGGCAATTATTTTGTGCGGGTGCACCGGTCCTATCTGGTGAATCTGATGCAGGTCGATGAGGTGGGCGAAGGGCATATCGGGATTAAGGGTAAAACGATTCCACTCAGCCACAACCTGCGTGAGGCATTGCTGAAACGAATACAGACCATTTGAGGGTCAAAATCAGCCACTTAGTCAATCGTAGTTCTATCTGTTTGTTTCCCCGGTAAGTAATTCCTGACCTTCGGACAGTAAAAGAGTGTGTTCGTCCGGGCGAACTTGGCTTGGGAGCATGTTGGCGGTAGGTTTAGGCCTATTAAACCCCAATCAAACTCATGAAAACTTTAGTTGCAGGAATCGCGCTCCTTTTGGGGAGCATCAACAGCGTACTCGCTCAGGATTTTTACCTGCCTGTATCATCAACCTCAAAAACGGCTATCGCGTCGCTGCATCGGGCATCAGCGTTGTACGAGAATATTCATTTCAAGGAAGGCAAAGCCGAACTCGACAAAGCCCTGGCCGAAGACCCGAATTTCTTCATGGCCTACGTGTATGCCGTGCAATACGGGTCTAAAGCCGAGAAACCAGCGTTGATCGACAAAGCTCTGGCCCTCAATGCAATGAACCTCAACGAGGCCGAAAAAATAATGCGGCAATGGCTCGTGAACTGGAAAGCAGATACAACGGCAAAAGTTGCTGAAACCATGAAGGCGCTGGTGGCTGCCTATCCGAAAACGCCACAGGCGCTGGAGTGGGCGTCGAAGCACGCTGCCTGGACCGACAAAAACGTGGACGAAGCCCTGGACTACGCGCAAAAGCTGGCAAAAATGAGCCCGAAGTTTGCGCCTAATTACAACACGATAGGCTACCTGTCTATGCAGAAGAAGGACATGGCCAAAGCCAGGGCAGCTTTTGAGAAATACATTGCCCTGGCCCCGAAAGAACCGAATGCCTATGACAGTATGGGCGAATTCTACATGGAGAATAAAGAATACGCAAAATCTGCCGAATACTACGATAAAGCCGTAGCAATGGGGCTCGCTGTGGCCAAAGATCGTGCGGATAAAGCGAGAGCCATGCTGAAATAAGCGAAAATACCACTCCTCACCACCGGGTTATAAACCACCCGACAGCTTAATCCCAAACCTGTATGCAAACGGTAGGCATCATTGGCGGAGCTGGCTTCATTGGCAACTATGTCACCCAAAAATTTCTGACCGAGGGCTACGCCGTGAAGGCGTCTGACCCCGGCCAACACCGAAAAGTACGCCCACCTGAGCACCCTCGAAAAGGCTGAAAACCTTACGCTGGTTGGCTCATGAATTCATCCAATCAATTTACATAACCATACACCCCAATGAAAACCTGTTACCTATTTTTCGTCATTGCCCTGCTGTTGAGCAGCCTTTCGCTTCAGGCCCAAACGCCACGGCCCATATTTGGCATCGAGGAAACCATGAAAACCCTGCCCGGCAAGCGTGACGAGTATATGAAAGCAGAGCGGGGAGTCTTTAAAAAACTGCACCAGGAACGGGTGAAGCGCGGCCTGATTCTCGGATGGGATTTATACGCTGTGCGCTTGCGGCCTATGGCCAATAAATCGAAGCGACACGCCAATTGGTGAATCAGGAGTTCTGGGAACTACTCGACTCCACACGATAGCCCCCAAATGAATGGAGTGATTAACAATCTCCCGATTCGGCGGTCCGATGAACCTCAAAAACTAAACCAATCTCCAATGAAAACTAACCAATTACCTCTGATGCTGGCCGCTTTTGCCGCCCTGCTCCTGTTTGTCGCCGGTTGCAACGCACCCGCGAAGGAAAAGCCTGCCACTGCCGAGGAGCTCTCGCAGGTAAACCGCGATTTTGCGAAAGCTTTAAACGCCAGGGATGCCGCAGCAGCCGCTAATTGCTACGCCGAAGATGCCGTCATACTGCCGCCCGGCCAACCCAACGTGACGGGTCATGAGGCCATTCAGAAATATTGGCAGGGTTTCCTGGATGGTGCGGGCTATGTTGATGGTGCCGTCTCGACGATCGCCACAGGCAGCAACGGCGACCTAGGGTACGAAATCGGTACGGCTGATCTTCACCTGAAAGGCCCAGACGGAAAAATCGTGACCGAGAAAATAAAATATACCATCGTTCTCAAACGCAATACCGAAGGCAAGTGGCTCCAGACCTATGATATGTGGAATCCGGTTGCTGATCCTACGGCTAAATAGGTCAACAAATTTAATCAACCCTGTTGAAAAGTTTCTTTTTTAACCTCACAAACCCCAATGAGAACCAACACATTACCGCTGATGCTGGCCGCTGTTATGGCCCTGATGCTGTTTGCCTCCGGTTGCAACACACCCGTGAAGGAAACGGCCACACAAACGACCGACGTGTCAGCCATGACATCCGAACAAAAGCAGGCGATTGAAAAGGAAATTTCGGCCCTCATCAAAGAATTCTTCCAATACGCTGAAAAATTAGACATCGAGCGGTGCATGACGTTCTTTGAAAATACGCCTGACTTTCTGGCGGTTAATCCCGATGGCACCTTCGGCGACTACAACGCACTCAAAAAACTGAACGCGGATGGGTTCAGCCAGATGGTTGGGTTCAAAATCACTCCCAAAAAGGAAGCCATCCGGATTTTGTCCGACTCGCTGGTACTCTACACCTTCTCCGTCAGCCAGGATGCCACGCTCAAAACCAGCAAAAAAATAAACTACGAAAATGTGGCTGGTACGATGCTTTTCACCAAAATCAACGGCGCCTGGAAAGCGACGTTTTACCACGAGTCTGACTCGGCACCAGTAGCGGTAAAGTAATGAGTTCCATAGCAGTGGTACGTGAGACACAGACCTTCTATGAATAAACGACAAGTCCCTCTATTTTGTGGTTTCACGCTCAAGCACCGAAATTCAATGAAAATAAAAAATCAGGTCTCAATCCTGGCCGTTTTTGCCGCCTTGCTCCTGTTTGCCCCCGGTTGCAACACACCCGCCCAGGAAAAGCCCGCCACTGCCGAAGAACTGTCGCAGATGAACCGGGACTTTGCCGCTGCGCTCAATGCTAAAGACGCGATGGCTGCTGCGAACTGCTATGCTGAAGATGCTACGTTGTATCCGCCCAATGAGTCTGCCGTTACGGGGCGGGCAAACATCCTCAACTACTGGAAAGGTGCTATTGACGCGGGGGCTACCAATGTAGCCGTCAAAACGATTGCTACGGGCAGTGAGGGTAGCTTAGGGTGGGAAACGGGTCAATTCCAGATGGATGTACGAACGCCCGATGGGAAAGTGGTTATCGATAAGGGCCGGTACACCGAATTGCTCAAACGCACTAAAGACGGGAAGTGGGTATCAATCATGGGTATGTGGAATGCCGATGCACCACCTGCTCCTTAACGGATGGCGGGCAATGGCTCCGTAAAACTTCCGTTTTTTGTATCTTGTGCGCTACTGCATACGGGTTGTCCTAACATGGGTAAATACATTCAATGGTGGCTCATCGTCCTGTTGTACCTACCCTCATCCA
This sequence comes from Spirosoma areae, assembly GCF_054781775.1. Taxonomy (NCBI): domain Bacteria; kingdom Pseudomonadati; phylum Bacteroidota; class Cytophagia; order Cytophagales; family Cytophagaceae; genus Spirosoma; species Spirosoma areae. The sequence continues at coordinate 420,022 of NZ_BAAGTT010000040.1, forward strand.
CTGGGCAGGCACAATCCACGGTGCTTTATTTTAACGAACCGCCCAAGGCGACGCTGGGTCGCAACCGAAATCAACTGGTTATCAATCACTTTTTTAATGACCGCGACGATTTTCTCTGGTTCATCAGCGGCAATGGCCTGAACAGATACGACGGCCACGAGATCGTAACGATTCGCTCCAATCCGGTTGATCTGAATTCCCTCTCCTCGTCGCGGGCGGTCGATATGATTCAGGATAAGAAGGGCATCTTCTGGATCACCACCCGCGATGGTGGCCTGAATGCCTATAATCCGGAAACCGGAAAGGTTGCCCATTTTCGGCATGTGCCGACCAACAAAGCCAGTCTATCATCCGATAACCTGCGGTTCCTGCAACAAGATGAGTCAGGTCAGATCTGGATTGGGAGCGATTTGGGTATGAATCTGTTCGACCCAAAAACAGGCCGTACGGTCCGCTTTTTGCCAAAACCCGGCGAGGTAGGGCAGTTACAGGGCAATCCACTGTCGCCCATTGTAGTCGAACCTGGCCCCGTTAGGCCGGGCCTGGACTGGCCCGGCCTAATTTATGTCAGCACCACCGTGGGGTTCGAATACTACAACCGGATCAGTAGACAATGGCATTGTTTTCCGGCAGTAGACAAACAGGGGGCGCCTGTTCCCAACTTTACGGTTGGTCTGAATGCCCACAACAGCCTCTGTAAAGACCATCGAGGCCTGCTCTGGATGGGTGTTCCGGCCCAAACCGGGCTACGGGTGTTTGATCCTAAGACGGAGAAAATCACCTCGTTCGATAGGCACACCGCCGATGGGAAATCGATTCCGTTTCCGAAAGTAATTCTGGAAGACCAGTCGGGGCGGCTTTGGCTCTGTTGCGAGAACGACATTTTCCGAATTTCGGCAGACCGGGCCGTGGTAGAGCAATGTACGCCGGTAGCTGTCGAAAATCAGGAACGGCTATCAGGGTTGGTAACGCTTTATGAAGATCGGCAGGGGCTGATCTGGCTGGAGCGCATCAGCGATAAGAACCCGCTCTTTTTCGATACCCGCCAGGAACGCTACCCCAACCTAAAAATGCCGCAACTGGCCAGCGTCAGGCCGCTGGCCAACCACATATTACCTGAATCGGACGGCCTGACGCGCGGTTCTCCGCCGGGAGCTGGCCTTATCTGGATCGGTACCGATCTGGGCCTGATTCGCCACGATCCCAGCCGGGGCGACACCCGATTTGTGCTGAAGCTGTCCAACATATTTTCCATTACCCCCCTGCTCGATCACTACCTGCTGGTTGTCTCGGGGGATGACGGCTTGTTCATTTTTGACAAAAAAACGGGCCGTAGTACTCCGGTCTGGTTACATAAAGTAGGAGGTAAATCCATCCAGATACCCATCTTTTCGGCCTTCGATCAGGAAGGTGACCTGTGGATATCGACCTGGGGCGATGGGCTTTTCCGCATCCCAAAGGGTAGCCTGTCGGTAAAAACAGGCATCGTGAGCGTTTATGAGCAATGGAAAAATGACCCTACCAATACCAACAGCCTACCGTCGAACCTGCTGCAAAAAATTGCCGTTGATGCTCAGAATACCGTTTGGGTGTGCGGAGCCGCCAACGGGCTTTGCCGGGTGGACAAACGCACCCGGTGTGTGCAGCGATTTATGCTCCGGCAAGGCGACCCGGATGGGCTGGCCAGCAACTACACCTACGCGCCATTGGTTGATAATCAGGGCGATGTGTGGATAACGAGTGGGTATAGTGCTCCCTTACAGCGGCTGTCGGTCAAAACGGGGCGGTTCAAAAAATATGGCATCGCCAACGGATTTACGGATGATTATTTTGCCCATGCCACGCTGGACGAAACCGGTAAAATCTGGTTCAATCAGAATCAGGTGGTTTCCTGTATCGATCCCTTAACAGAGAAGGTGACCACGTTTCCGCAGTTTGTGGGCACCTCGGTCTATTCCACGCCCATTGCCGCACAGCCCATCACAGGCGAGGTTTATTTTAGTTGCCAAAACAACCTACGGCGGTTTAGGCCAGCCCTTATTCAGAACGCCCCCCGAACGCCGTCGCCCCTGCGGCTGGTGGCGGTGTCTTGTTTCGATGCCGACAAGACAGAAACGATGAAGCCCCTGCCCGAAAATCGCTGGCGAGCCAATGAGCTGGCGTTGTCGTACCGGGAAAACACCCTTGACATCAAATTTGCGCTTTTGGATTACCGCAACACCACCAGTCGGGAATATGCCTACGCCCTGACCGGGGCGAATGAGGAGCCACAGTGGGTAAGCATCGGCCTGAAAAATACCGTCGATTTTGCCCAGATGAAACCAGGAACTTACCTGTTCCACCTAAAAGCCCGCAACAGCGACGGGATTTGGACTAAACTGGCAACACCCCTTCGCATCGGTATCAGCCCGCCCTGGTGGCAAAGCCCCTGGTCCTATGCGGCTTATGCGCTGCTGTTACTGCTTGGATTTTGGTACCTGATGAAGGCCCGCCTGCGTGAACAGGCTCGCGAACTGGCCCTGCAGGAAGCTGTAGTGATTAAACAGCAGCGCGACGAGATTGCTCAAAAAAACGCCCAAAATGAACTCCTGTTGAAAGAGATTCATCACCGAGTCAAGAATAATCTGGCACTGGTGTCGAGTTTGCTGGCGTTGCAGTCGGCTAAAGTCACCGACCCCAACGTACTGGAAGCCATACAGGCCAGTCAGAACCGGGTGCAGAGCATGGGCATCATCCACCAGAAACTGTACCAGGGTGAGCAGTTAGGGGCTATCGAAATGAGCGATTATTTTAATAATCTGAGCGAAAACATCTTCCATTCGTTCGATGCTGCCAGCCGCATTACCATCGATTGTTCGATGCCCGAACTGGTGCTGGATATTGACACGGCGATTTCCATAGGATTGATAACGAATGAGTTACTAACTAACTCGCTTAAATATGCGTTTGTCGGCAAGGACAGCGGCATCATTCGCATCAGCCTGACGCGGATGGCCGACGATTCATTGCTGCTGCAAGTGGCCGACAATGGAATCGGCAAGCAGCCCGTGGAAGCCGTTAACGAAACGGGCTTCGGCACCCAGTTGGTAGACCTGCTCGCCCTCCAGCTCGATGGTATTCTGACCTACGAGAACCAGAACGGAACGCTCGTCAAACTCCGCTTCAACCGGCCAGCCATTGCCTGAGGCTGGTCAAAACCTGGTCTCTGTACTCGCCCCTTTGCTCATTTGGTAAACAATAGCCGCCTTTCGGTAGGTATCGTTTTTCTTACGTAACAAACTTTTATTACCATACCCTCTCCCCTTTTCCTTCAACCGGCCGTTTTCGTCCAATAAAAGGGGGGTTAATACGATTTATTGGAATCTTAATCTACTATCGATGAATGAGTCACTCCATCTAAACTAAAATTCAAAATCGTCCACGACACCCTCCGTTTCAGATAGGAAATAGGGATCCCGTGTGCAACTATTAATACCTGTCAACTACAAACGGTCGGCCGTTGCCGTACGATTCGGCAGCAATACTCATCATGATGATTATGGATGCTATGCTGTTTTAAGGAATGATCCGGATCGTTACCAGGCTGCTTTCATAGCGGGGCATGAAAATCCAGAGGACAGTGCCCGCGAAGGCAGGCTTAGCACCCTAAAGCCATCAACGCATCGTAACCTTACCGAAGACTGGCCGACTCAATCACCCGTAATCATCATACCAGTGGCAGGATCACGCGAAACTCGCATCCGTCGTCTTCGATGATGGGCGCGGGTTGATGTAGCATCTGGTACTTGCTGAGGATGTTACTCAGCCCCACGCCGTTACTCAAGGCCCGGCGGGGTTTAGGTTGCTTATTATTACTAACAATCAGGCGTTGCCGCTCATCCGTAGTCAGCGCAATGATCAGCGGCTGATCGGGCAGAATCACGTTGTGTTTAACCGCATTTTCGACTAACAGTTGAAGCGTCAGCGGGGGAATTTGCCGTACTTCCAGACCCGGCACAATGCGCGTGACCAACCGCAGTGAGTCGCCGTGACGGGTTTTGAGCAAGTGGTAATAGGAATCAATGAAGGCCAATTCGCTGGCTAAAGAGACCAGCGGAGTTTCGTTGCAACGCAGTAAATAACGATAGACCGAACTGAGTTCTTCGGCATACGCTCCGGCCTGCTTAGGGTCTTCGTCAATAAGGGCGGTGAGGGAGTTGAGGCTGTTGAATAGAAAATGAGGATTCACCTGCTGGCGCAGGGCATCTAACTGCGCCAGGTGCTGGGCCCTACTCAGGATGTCCACTTCCTGACGCGACTCTTGCCAGTAGGCGAAATTGTGAAGGCTTTCGTAGGCTATGGTAACGATTGCATCGACCAGGATGGTAAATAGCACACCAAACACCAGTTGAGTTAGGTCAGGGACAAAACCGGGCAGACCAATCCACTGGTAGCTAAAAAAAGCCAGACTAAAGTGAAGCGAGGAGCAGGTTGCGGTTATCCTAAACTGGTTAAGCCTTTTGGCCATGTATTGGGCTGGCTCAGGATTTTCTTTACGCATCATCCGCCGGACCAGGGCACTGTTAACTAAGTAGTTACTGATCGAAATGACCACCATAATGCCCGTTGCCAGCACGAACGTGCGCCTGTTTTGCCAATAGGCCCCGCCAATCAGTATCCAATTATAGGTGCTGATATACAGCGGTATGATCAGGATCTGCAGCAGAATATAGTAGCGGGGGTGAATGCTCGATTTCATAAACAAACGGACCTTTAGGCTACTCAAAACTACTGAAATCTGGGGACATACTCATTGACTAATCCTGGGTAGTTCTGTCTCACCGATCCGGCAATGTGACCTACCTTAGTAAGAATATCCCTAACGGCTCTGCCAACTTATTGAGCCGAAGGAAAGATCCCGCGAATCGTTTGATATCTGCTTGTCAGCGATCAAGGCCGGACAAAAATGATACGCTCTTAGCGTGATACAGGTTGTAAATGGGGAGTAAACCCGGATTTTTATTCCCTTTCCAATTCAGTGTACCCGATTAATCACCGTTTAAAAAAAGCCCCGCCAGCAGAATCAGAACGGAATTTTTTAAAACGGATTAGTGTGCCGGAGAAATCACCACTTTACCAGTGTAAGTCCACGGGTAAACGTGGTGAAGTGGCATTAGTTTCACCAGGAAAGTTTGGACTATACGATAGCCTTGCATAGGTTAAAAGCCAACCAAGTCCTCAATTAGTTACTTTTGCAATAGCTACAAGCCCTATGGTCCAGCAGACACCATTCAACTTTGCGTTTCACCAGTTCTTGCAACAAGTTGTTGGCGTTCATCAACTTGACCGACACGTGTACCTGGCCACGGAAACCGACTTTGCCAAAGCGGGTCACATTGCATTTCCCTATCGGAGTTACTTCTACGCTTTTGGGCTCATGCATGAAGATCAATGCCGGATTCGGATCGGTATTCGCGACTTTGACGTGCCCCGGCGAGCACTCACCCTTATTGGCCCGGGTATCACCCGCCTGTGGCTGGAGAACAACTGGAAGGTCAGAAACACAACGTTCTTTTTCACCCCGGACTTGTTTGGGCCGCCGTTTTACAATAACTTCTTACTCGACTACCCCTTTTTCCGACCTGGTGCTCAGCATGTTCTGCATTTATCGGATGAGCAATACGCACAGGTTAATGACTTGATGAGGCCATTGCAACACTACATTGCTCATCCCAGTATCTCGGCGGGGCTGATGTTTGCCCTCCTGGAGCACATCAATGGATTGTACACAGACGTACTGCACGCCGACAGGGCTTCGGCGAGTTGGAACCACCTGTTAGTTCAGCAATTCACCCAGTTAGTGCACACTCATTTCCAACAGCAGAAAGAGGTTAGCTTCTACGCCCGTCAGTTGAACGTGTCAGCTAAACACTTATCTGAAGTATTGAAGCAAGAGACGGGCCAATCGGCTAAGCAAAGCATTGACGAGTTTGTCCTGTTTGAAGCCAAGGGCCTGCTTAAACAAACGGCTATGAGCATCAAAGAGGTTGTATATTGGCTTGGCTATGATGACCCTTCCTATTTCACGCGGTTGTTTCGCCGTAAAACAGGCCTGACTCCAGTGGCGTACCGCGGATAGCTCATTCGCAAAAACTACCAGTAAAGCCGTAAATTATCCTATCACCTACCTTGCCGACTGGCGTAGTTTTGTCAAGTTCAAACAACCAAAACGCGCACAGCCATGATCACCAGTAATCTTCGCATCAACCAACTCACCGCCGACGCTTATGAACGTTACCTGGCCTACCTACAAGCGATGGACAACCGCGACGTTGTAGCCTATGGCCATTTCTTAGCCGACAATGTGATGGTGCAGTTCAACAACGATCCACCCATGCAGGGAGGAAAGCAAGCCGTTTTAGAGGGTTTGGGACAGTATTGGCAGTCGTTTGCCAGTATCGAACACGACCTGACAAACATCTACGGCTCGGATAAAAACTACGTGCTGGAAGCGCTTAATCATTACGTTCGTCAGGATGGCCAAAAAGCGACTGTACACGCCGTGGCCTTCACTGATCTAAACGAAGCGGGCCTGGTTGACTCAGTGCGAATCTACCAGGACGTATCGCCCGTGTTTGCTTGACTTTCCTAACCAACGTCATGAGTCAAGTGTTTGTGGAAGCACAGTTCTGGTAAACGTCATTTGGGCAGGAAATCGGCTCTAAATCCCTTGTTAAGCTTCTGGTGAATACTGAGTAGCGTTTTCATTAGGTGACATTTGTATTTATTACCGTACACTTCCCCTCCTACCTCAACTGGCCGGTTTCGGTCAGTTAAAGACTTCTATCAGTGAACTATCATTGTAGTAAATTGGCTAATGCTGCCTTTTACTTTATGAGCCTGAAAACGTTCACAAAAAGGTTACTTTTCTGAACGCTAACTATGAAAAGTACAAAATATGAGAGCGAAAAACATTCGCTGATTTTATAATCAATATACTGGAAAAATTCTACCCTAAAACTGATTGACGTTGTCGTTCGAGTCCATATTTACCAAATGGATTCAACTCCAACGGACCCGTAAGCCAATAATGTCACCCCTCTACTAACATGACTCATTTCACAAACGGTCTTACCTGGTCGTCTAAATAGACTATCCTTTTGAATGTAACGCCTGATTAGTCTGCTTCCGCCTGTGCTACGTTCTCATTTTCCTTGCTTTTCCAAATAGGTAAAATAGACTGTGATATGTCTTTTTTTGTGGGGTCACATTGACAGGCCTGCCTTCACTAACTACGGATTCGACGTATCGAAACCGGCAACCCCCTACTCCTTACCCTTATGAACCTAAATTTAAAAGCACAGGCTGGTAATACGTTCGATGCCATTGTTGTGGGGTCGGGCGTTAGTGGTGGCTGGGCGGCTAAAGAACTCACCCAAAAAGGGCTCCGCGTGCTGATGCTCGAACGGGGCCGTGACCTTCAGCACGTAACGGGTTACACTACTGCGTTGAAAGCCCCCTGGGAGTTTGCACATCGAGGACGTAACGTTTTGCCTACCGAAAAAGAGGAGCCTGATTTTCGTGTCCGCCCGTACAACGAACAAAACGGCGATTTTTCATTCGACGATCGGAACGCGCCTTACAAAGAAATTCATCCGTTTGCGTGGTATCGCCCTGACGTACTGGGCGGTAAGTCAATTATGTGGGGGCGGCAGAGCTACCGGTTCAGCGAGATGGATTTTGAATCCAACGCCCGTGATGGCTTCGGCGCCGACTGGCCGATACGGTATAAAGACCTGGCTCCCTGGTACAGTTACGTCGAGCGTTTTGCGGGAATTTCGGGCAATAAAGAAGGACTTACGCAGTTGCCCGACGGTGAATTTTTGCCGCCCATGGAGTTGAATTGTGTGGAGCAACACGTTCGCGAGCGATTGAAAACCAAGATGAACCGCGTGCTCACCATAGGCCGAACGGCAAATCTGTCGAAAGCGAATCCGGTGCATACATCCGTGGGTCGAGCCCCGTGTCAATACCGAAACAAATGCGCCCAGGGCTGTCCCTACGGCGGATATTTCAGTACATTATCCGCTACGTTGCCAGCCGCCCGCCAAACCAACCGACTCACCGTCCGGCCCGATAGTATTGTCTCGGAGGTGTTGTACGACGAGAAAAGCAACCGAGCCCTGGGCGTTCGGGTTATTGATTCCAAGACTCATCAAACAACGGAGTATTATGCCCGGATTATCTTCCTGAATGCGTCGGCGATGGCCACGAATTTTATTCTGCTCAACTCGGTGTCCAGTCGTTTCCCAAACGGATTTGGCAACGATAGCGGTACGTTGGGCAAATACATCATGGACCACCATTTTCAGGCGGGAGCCAATGCCCAGGCCGATGGGCTGGGATTCGACGATAAGTATTACTATGGTCGCCGGGCGAATGGCATTTACATTCCCCGGTATCGAAATATCGGCACCGATAAGCGGGAGTATCTGCGTGGCTTTGGTTATCAGGGTGGTGCATCCCGGTCGGGCTGGCAACGTCTCATTGCTGAAGCGGCCGGGGTTGCGTCCAACTTTGGCGCCGATTTGAAGGAACAAGCCACTCAGCCCGGCCCATGGAACATGGGCATTATGGGGTTCGCCGAGTGTTTACCCTACGAAGATAACCAGGTTACCCTCAACCGGGATCGACTCGACAAATGGGGACTACCGACGTTGATTTTCGACGTAAGATTTCGCGAAAACGAGCATCTCATGCAGAAGGATATGATGAACGATGCTGCCGAAATGCTTGAAGCCGCCGGCCTGAAAAACATCAGCACGTACAACAATCACTCGACACCCGGCGGGGCCGTTCACGAAACGGGCGGGGCGCGCATGGGGCGCGACCCGAAAACCTCGATGCTCAACGCCAATAACCAACTCTGGACAGCTAAGAACGTATTCGTTACAGATGGAGCTTCTTTTGCGTCGATTGCCTGCCAGAACCCTTCGCTCACGTTTATGGCCCTTACGGCTCGAGCCGCTGATTTTGCCGTCAGTGAGCTAAAAAGAAAGAATTTATAAGCTGTAAGCGTATGCCCAGATTAAGGAATTTTGTCTTAATCAAATCGGCGGTTTAGTTTACAATTCACTACGGTTTTTGTGTCTACTGAAACCCCGTATCAAATTGCCCTTAGAGTATGTTTAAGATTGGGTTCCACGAATTTTTCTAAACATGAGTCGAATATCATCATCCAGTAAATAACGGTCTCAGCGTGAGACTTTTTGACTTTGTCGTCTTTGGCTAACCGACGGGGACAGGCCCACCACCCAAATGTTCCGCACCGGCGGACCGGCTCGACAATCCATCGTTTGGGGAACGAATGGGGTACTGGTAGTAGCCTTGACAGTATACGCCAAGCAAGTTAGTGAGACAGTCTGCCGAGTTCGCACCAATCTGTTTTCCGACTACTTGAGTCTGGAATTGGCCAGTCCCCGAATACCAGCAATCATCTTTTAAGCGAAAGTCCTAAGATCATTATCGCGTCAATCTTAACCTACCTTATACTAACGTCCTGTATGCACGGAAACGCCCACGCCTACTAATAAGGCGTGGGCGTTTCCGTGCATAGAATTTATGTGGTTATTCGACCTCTTTCTCTTCTTTCTTCTTGGTCTTGTTTGGGTCGCGCTTAGTTACGAGTTCGCCGTTTTTGAGTCTTTTCGATACGGCAATAAAGGGGCCCGAAATTATTTGCTCACCCGGTTTTAGGCCCGCTAAAATCTCGATATTTTCAAAATCGCTGATGCCCGTTTTTACGTCGCGCTGCGTGGCTTTGCCACCCACATTCACAAAAACAATCTCTTTGGGTTTATCTTTCTTATCGGCCTGACTGATGGGTTTTTCCTCAACGGTGCCGTTGCTGTTATCCTTCATTTTTTCCGTATCGACAGCAGTCGAGTCGGCTCCACGGGTGGTCACGGCAGCAATTGGCACAGCCAGTACATTCGATTTCCGGTCTGTTATAATCTCAACCGAGGCCGTCATGCCCGGCTTAAAGGGATACCCTTTTTTATCTTTCTGGGCCAGTAAATCTGCGTAAGAGCTGTTCAGAATTTTCACTTTTACCTCAAACTCAGTAACGGCATCGGTCGACAGGGAAGCAGCCGCCCCCGAGGAACTGGCCAGGCCATTGGCCGTATTGGCTATTTCATAAACAACGCCTTTAAATTTCCGTCCGGCAGTGGTGTATGAATCGACTTCAATATCGGCCGTATCGCCCAGGTTCACCCGAACAATGTCGTTCTCGTTGACGTTAATCCGCACTTCCATATTTTGCAGGTTGGCAATCCGCATAATTTCCGTACCGGCCATCTGCGAGGTACCCACAACGCGTTCGCCCATCTCGATATTTAGTTTCGAGACGGTACCATTCACGGGGCAATAGATGGTGGTTTTACGCAGGTTCTCGCTGGCATCGCGCAGGCTGGCTTCGGCACTCTGAATGTTAAACTGAGCCGCTCTGACATTGGCCTTAGCCGCTTCAACTTCCTGCCGGCCTACATTATAATTGGCTTCGCTGGTTTCTAAATCAGCCGCCGAAATGACTTTATCGGCAAACAACTTACGATTGCGTTCGTAGTCCGATTTAGCCCGAATCAATCGCGCCCCTGACTGCGCCACCGACGCCTTTGATTGCTCTAACTGGGCCCGGCTCTGGTTGACCGTTGCCCGCGCCCGCGCCATCATCGACTCGTAGTTGTCGGGGCGAATCCGGCACAACAACTGACCCGCCTTAACGGGGTCGCCTTCATTGACGTACAGGCCAATAATTTCACCCGATACGTCGGGACTGATTTTCACTTCAACCTGAGGCTGCACCCGCCCCGACCCACTAACCCGTTCAGTAATATTGGTACGCATAACGGTTGCAAAATCCACTTCGGTCGACTTGGGCTTGCCAATCATGCCGGTTTGTTTGGCAGCCACTAAGCCCCCCACGATTAAGATAACCAATCCTCCCAATATCCACCAAATGCGGTTCGACTTCTTCTTCATAATTGTGAATGAGTGATTGAGCGAATGAGCGAATGAATGAGTAGACTGTTTTTATTCACTCATTCATTCAATCACTCATTCACTCATTAATTGAAACTAAGCGGTTTGTTCTGGTAAAAATCTAAAATTTTTGTGCGAAATATGTAATCATACTTGGCCTGAATCAGACTGGCGCGGGCGCGGTCGAGGTTGGTTTTAGCGATGCTGTAATCGGTTGCATTGATGGCCCCGGCGTTTAACCGGCTTTCGGCCACCTGAAAAGCCCGCTCCAGCGATGCCACCTGCGCCTGGGTTGCCCGGTACCGGTTTGCGCCAGCCCGCATACTGGTGTATGCCGTTTCAATCTGCTGACGCAGTGTCAGGCGCGTATTCAGAGCGCCCAGTTCGGCGTTCTGCTGCTGAATTCTGGCCGTTGTGATTCGATTCCGCGACAAGTTACCCTGAAAAATAGGAACGCGCAAAAATAGAGAAACCGACTGGCTGAAGTTGTTCCCCAACTGCGTACCATACCCGATGTTTCGGAGGTCGAAGGTTGGTGAAGGAGCCGTAATCGGGTACTGGTTGCCGTTGGGGTCAGTAAAAAAGCCTACCGTCTGCTGAACAGTACCCGTTTGAAACGGTTCGCTGGCAGCACTGGAGTAGATCGTACTCAGACCTCCATTCAACGATAAAGTTGGATAAAGTCCGCCTTTCGCGACCTGAACACCAGCCGTGGCAGCTTTCACGCGCAGGTCGGACCCTTTAATTTCCGGCAGGTTGGTCGAGGCCACATCAAACAATTGCTGCACGTTGGCGGTGTAGGGATCGAGACCCGGATCGGGAACGTTGATTTGTTCAACATCGAAATCCTGGTTGATAGGCACATTCATGGCTTGAAGCAAGGCTACTTTTGCCAGGTCGAGCGTATTCTGGGCATTCACAATATCAAGATCATTACCGGCTAACGTAGCCCGTAACTCAAATAAATTGGCTTCGGGAGCCGACCCGGCATTGACTAACCGCTGGGTTCGGTCGAGTTGCGCCCGTGTTACGTCGGCCTGTCGCTGGGCAATAGCTAACTGCTCGGCGCCGGTCAGCACGTTCAGGTATTGCTGCGCCACACTCAACGATACATTGTTCTTCGTCGCACTCAGTTCCTGCTGGCCTGCCTGAAGCGACAGTTCATTCTGCTGCACGGTGCTGCGTAATACCCCACCGTTGTACAGTATAGCCGAGGCATTGAGTTGAAAACTGCTGGCATTGACGGTTCGCTGAACGAATGCGTTGGATTGGGGGTTGATGCTGCGCCCACCGTTGACGGATTGGTTTGCCTGAAAACTCGTTGTGGGCAACAGGTTCAACCGCGACTGACGCAGTTGCAAATCGCTGTTGGCAACCGTCAATTGCCCCTGCCGAATCTGAAGGTTGTTCTGTTGGGCAATGTCGATACATTGCTGTAGATTCAGCCGCGACGATGCACTGGCCACTACACTACCGGGCGACACTGCCGCCGAAGCGTTGGTCTGTCCTGGTGTCGTTTGCGCGTATAGGCCCGACAAACCTGTCGTTAGCAATAGGGCCATACCGACCCGCATTTGTTTCAACGCCACTTGCATACACATAATTTTGCTGGTTCAATGTTACAAACTTACCTTCGGCACGGCTATCGTTTTAGGATAAACGGCACAAACTAAGCATGTTTCTGGTTTATAATTCGGATGTACTTTTCGAAACTGATTTTCATCTGTCGATAAACGACCGGGCATTTCAGTACGGCGATGGTTTTTTTGAAACCATTCGATACGCAACCGGGCGGGTTTGGTTCTGGCCCGACCATTTCGCCCGGCTCTCGGCCGCACTGGCGGCTCTACAGCTAAATTTGCCGGATGGGTTCAATGCGGAAACGGTTCATCAGACGCTGCTGCAACTCCTTTCGGCCAATGGCCTTGCCGATCAGCCCGCCCGGCTAAAAATTCAGGTGTGGCGGCAGGCGGGCGGGCTGTATACGCCCACCACAAACAAGGCTAATGTGCTGATTACAGCCCAGCCCACTGCCCCCTTTTCAGTAATGGAGAAAGCCCGGCTTGGTTTTTACGATGCGTTCCGGTTGTCGCCTTCGCCAGTTTCGGCAGTTAAAACCATTAATGCCCTCCCCTACGTGCTGGCTGGTCTTTATAAAAACCAGCATGGATTTGATGATGTCATTCTGCTGGATACAAACGGGAACATGGCCGAATGCCTCGCGTCGAATCTGTTCTGGTATGCCGATAAATCCCTCTACACACCCTCGCTCCAGACGGGTTGCATCAATGGTATTCTCCGCCAGCAACTGCTCAAACTGGCTCCACCGGCAGGCATTATCGTTTACGAAGGAACATACCAACCCGATGCCTTGGCCCAGGCCGAAATTGTTTTTTGTGCGAACGTGATGGGCATTCAGTGGTTTCGTCAGCTAAACGACCAGCGTTTGAACCCGCCAGCCGTTGCCGAACCGTTACTTAACGCCCTCTTCGCTCAGTTTCACGGCTGAGTCTTCCAGCCAGCCATCTTTCAGCCGCACCACCCGCGAGCCATATTCGGCGTTGATTTCGGAGTGTGTCACCTGCACAATCGTCACGCCGTCTTTCTGGTTCAGTTCACGGAATAGTTCCATAATGTCGCGGGCCTGGTCGGAGTGCAGATTACCGGTTGGTTCATCGGCAAAAATAACGCTCGGCTGGGCTGCCAGCGCCCGCGCAATACCCACCAACTGCTGCTGCCCGCCCGACAACTGCGCCGGAAACAAATCTTTTTTGGCCACCATATTAAAGCGGTCGAGGAGTTCGGCCACGCGGCTCTTCCGTTCCGACCCACCCAGGCCCTTATACAGCAACGGCGTTTCGATGTTTTCATAAACGGTCAGCTCGTCAATCAGGTGATAGGCCTGAAACACGAAGCCGATGCGTGTCCGATGGAGTTCAGTGCGCCGTTTTTCCGACAGTTTCTGCACGGGCTGGTCGTCGAACAGGTACTCGCCTTCGGATGGTTCTTCGAGCAAACCCAGAATGTGCAGCAACGTAGACTTGCCCGACCCCGATGGCCCCATGATGGATACGAACTCGCCCTGAACGATGTCGAGGTTGATATTACGCAACACATATACCCGGCCAAACCCGGCGGGGTAGAACTTCGAGACGTTGCGGAGTTGAATCATAATTGGTTACTTTTGAACTGGTTTTAGTTTAGTCAAGCTATTCTGACCAGGCAGGTTTCAGACAGTACCTTGCCAATAGGCATCAGCACCGTAAAGATACAGGCTGGTTAACCGAAAATCCGTCGTTTTTGAAACCACTCCAGTTAGACTTAAACGCTTTCCTGTAATGGTTCAAGTGTCGTGCCAGATTCATACCCCGCTGATTTACAGAATTTTACCAGCAAATTATGTAACGACAACGTCCGTTACCGGACAAAGTTACCGTTGAAACCGGACACCTTTTTCGGTTTCGCGTGCAACGTGACAGACGTTTTTTACATCTTCTACAAAAAGCACAACTTCTAAAAACCTCCTTTACCAATGAAAGTACTTGCCTTATCGGTTATTTTGCTGACAGCCGGGATGAATACAGCCAGCGACGACTGGAAAAAAGACCGCACCGTTTCGGGCTTTAGTGGCCTGAGCGTCAGCAGTGGTATCGACGTTTATCTGACGCAGGGTAATTCGGAAAAACTAACCCTCGAAGCTAAAGGCGTCGATGAAGACCAGGTTATTTCGAGGGTGAAAAACGGTACGCTGGAACTCTACATTGAGCGTAAAGGATTCAGTGGCTGGAATTTTGGCCGCAACAATTCCGTGAAGGCCTACGTAACGTTCAGGCAGTTAACTAATTTGCAGGCGTCGGGTGGGGCCGATGTTTTTGGTCAGGGAAGGCTGTCGTTCAACGACCTGAACCTGGAAGCATCGGGTGGATCAGATGTGAAATTAGACCTCAAAGCCGACGAGTTAAACGTGTCGGCATCGGGTGGGGCCGACACGATTTTGCAGGGTTCGGCCCGCACGCTCAACGCCAATGGCTCCGGCGGGTCCGACCTCGACGCCCGCAAGCTGACTGTCGATATTTGCAACGCCAACTCGTCGGGTGGCTCCGATGTGTATGTCAACGCCAGCAAAGAACTGAGTATGAAGGCATCGGGCGGCTCCGATATTTACTACTATGGCTCGGCGAAAGTACTGGCCAAAAGTGAATCGGGCGGTTCGGATATTAGCCGTAGGGACTGATACTGTTTCAGGTTCAAGGTTCAAAGTTTCAGGTTTCAGGTTTGGTCGGCAAACATGGAACACGGAACTTTGAACTTTGAACCTTGAACCTGAAACAATTTTGACACCTACCATCGGTATTCTCGGCGGGGGCCAGCTTGGCCTGATGCTTCTGCAGGCCGCCATCGACTGGAACCTCCGCGTTCATAGTCTCGACCCCGATCCGGAGGCTCCCTGCCGCCACCTCTGCACCCGGTTCGTGCAGGGTTCGCTCACTGATTACGATACGGTTTACCAGTTCGGGCAGGCGGTCGACGTGCTGACAATTGAAATCGAGCGGGTCAACGTCGACGCCCTCGACGCCCTCGAACGCGAAGGGAAGCGGGTTTTTCCGCAACCCTCAGTTATTCGGATTATTCAGGACAAACGGCTCCAGAAGCAATTCTACCGCGACCATAATCTGCCCACTGCCGACTTCATCCTAACCGAAAACCGGGCGGATGTCGCACTCGTGCAAATTCATCAGCCTGATTTCTTCCCCGCTTTTCATAAACTTGGCCGCGATGGCTACGACGGTCGTGGGGTTCAGCAAATTGCATCGGTGGCCGACGTCGGAAAAGCGTTCGATGCGCCGGGTTTGCTCGAAAAAGCGGTTGATTATGCCAAAGAGTTAGCCGTTATCGTTGCCCGCAATGAACAGGGCGAGGTGCAGACCTTCCCAACGGTCGAGATGGTGTTTCATCCCGAACTTAATTTGGTCGAATACCTGTTTGCCCCTGCTGAAATTTCCGCAGCCATCAATCAGCAGGCGCAGTCCATTGCCCGACGAACCGCCGACGCCTTTGGCATTGTTGGTTTGCTGGCCGTTGAATTGTTTTTGACGAAAACGGGCGATGTACTAATTAACGAGGTGGCTCCGCGTCCGCACAACAGCGGCCATCATACCATGCGGGCCAATGTTACGTCGCAGTTTGAGCAGCATTGGCGGGCTATCCTGAATTATCCCCTCGGCGATACTACAGCCTATCAACCAGCGGCAATGGTGAATCTGCTCGGCGAAGATGGCCACACGGGTCCGGCCGTGTATGAAGGGCTGGAAAATTTGCTGGCTATGCCCGGCATCTTTCCATTTTTCTACGGCAAAGCCATCACCAAACCCTTCCGCAAAATGGGTCACGTAACTGTCATGGACGATTCGCTGGATACCCTGCGGGGAAAAGTGACCGACGTGAAGGCAAGAATTCGGGTCGTAACGTAAGGGCTTAGCCAAAAATCCAGTCCAGTTCAAGGGTTAGTTCAGGGAAAAGCGTCGATGTGGCCTTAGCGCCCTGTTCATATACCTCTCGTTCGGTATAGCGTTCATTTTCGAGCGCGTAGACGTACATCTCCTGGCTTTTTGGGACCGCTATCCAATACTCGCGCACCCCCGCCGACTCGTAGAGGTCAAATTTCTCGTTAAAATCTTTTTTATGCGTCGAAGGCGACGTAATCTCAATAATCCAGTCGGGCGGGCCAACGCAGCCAAACTCGTCGATCTTGGCGGGGTCGCAGATGATGCTGATGTCCGGTTGAACAACCGTGTAAATCTTGTTGTTGAAACCCGGCTCGTAGTCGGGGTTGGGCAGCCTGACGTCAAAGGGAGCTGGATAAACTTCACAAGTAAGGCCCCGGAAATTGCTGTATAATTCACCTGACAACCGCATGGCTATCCGCTGATGCTTTGAGCGGGGCGCAGGCGACCTGTCGTAAAGTTTGCCCTTTATTAGCTCCACACTTTCGTCAAAACGCCATTTCAGATAATCGGCGTAGGTGTAGGTGCCGTTCGGGTCGAGTTGCGCGAGTTCGGTGATCATAACAGGAAGCGCGATTTACTGCCAAAACTACGAAAAACAACCTGCCTACGCCACCACGTTCATCAACGTGCCAATACCCTCAATCGTAATACTGATTTCATCACCGGACCGAAGCGTGAAATCGTCGGACGGTACAATACCGGTGCCAGTCATCAGGTAGCAACCATTCGGGAAGGAACACTCGCGAAACAGGAACGAGACCAGTTCGGTATGTTGCCGCTTCATTTGGTTAATGGCGATGCTATTGGTGAAAGCCGCCTGATGGTCGCGGATGATTTCGAGCCGGATCTGCGTATCGGGCAAAATGGGTGTTTCGGGCACGTATAGGCACGGGCCGAGGGCCGCACTGCCATCGTAGGTTTTGGCCTGAGGCAGATACAGCGGATTTTCGCCCTCGATACTCCGCGAACTCATGTCGTTGCCGCAGGTATAGCCCACAATTTTGCCCGATGACGTGATGAACAGCGTCAACTCAGGCTCCGGTACGTTCCAGGTCGAGTCGGCCCGGATACGGACATTGGCACCCGGCCCTACCACACGCTCAGGCGTCGATTTGAAGAACAATTCGGGACGTTCGGCATCGTAAACGCGGTCGTAGAAGTCGGACGCGACCCCGGTATCGCCCCCGAATTTTCTGGATTCTTCCATGCGCGCATTCCGGCTACGCAAATACGTCACCCCCGACGCCCACACTTCCTGCCGACCAATGGGCGCCAGGAGACCCGTTTGAATCCAGCTTTGCGCTTTGTCTAACGCGGGAGCCGACGTGATTACATTGCGTAGAAAATCGGGCAAATCGTCGCGGTTGACTACTGTGTCCCAATTGGTAGCCGGTACAGAATAAAATTGCTTATCGAACTCGAGGACAATGCCGGAGTTGGTGTTATAAAGTTTCATGAGCGAAAGAAGAATACATTTTGCAAAGAAAATTTGCATCTGATTTTACTTCATCGTAATATTACGATGAATCAGGACCTCGTCTACAGCATGGGCTTAACAAAAGCAGAAATATTCACTGATCATCAGAATCGTGTAGCGGAGTTGACCAAAGCCTTCGCCCATCCGGCACGGGTAGCCATCCTGATTGACCCGCGCCAAAGCTGCTGCACCCCCGACGGTCGGTGCTGCGATGATTGCTGCTAAATCCAGCAACAAACGGGCAGGCAAACTCGCGTTCCTGCCCGCATTGTTAACTTAAAATTTTCGACGATGGCTATCCAGATTCAATCTGCCCGACCTGACCAGTTAACTATGCTGGCGCAACTGTTGATCCGAAATCAACTGTCCGGCGATGATTTGCCGAATGGTTTGCCCAACTTTTGGCTGGCACTCAAGGGCGACAGGATTATCGGCTCCGTTGGCATTGAGGTCTATGGTAATGTTGGCTTGCTTCGCTCGGTTTGCGTCGATGCCGACGTCCGTAATCAGGACATCGCCCGACAGCTTTGCGATGTAGCTCGTCAGGAAGCTCATCGCCAGGGCATTCATGAGTTATACCTGCTCACGACCACCGCCGACCGCTACTTCGAACGATTGGGTTTCGAGCGCATCTCGCGAACCACCGTACCCGATACCCTTCAGCAAACCAGCCAGTTCAGCAGCCTCTGTCCGTCCTCGGCAATTGTCATGAAGAAAACCCTTTGATTATGAAGCAAATTTTAGTGCTTTACACTGGCAATCGCACTGCCCACACTGGATCGGGAAAATTAATCGGCTTTAGCAGACTTTTGAAGACCCTTCCAAAGTGATGAGAAACCCCAATGAGGTAATGGCAAACTACCGCCGGATTCGCGACGAGATTAAGGCATTTTGCCGGAATTTTATCGAAAAAGAGTTATCTTAGTAGGCTACTGCTCACCTACCAAATGCTGCAAAAAACACGGGGTATTACCCTCAGTTACATCCGTTACCGCGAAACGTCCATTATTGCCCGCGTTTATACGGAGGAGTTCGGCCTGCAAAGCTATATTGTCAACAGTGTTCGCACGGCCCGGAGCAAGAACAATAAAATCGCCCTGTTTCAGCCGCTGACCTTGCTGGATATGGTCGTCTACAACAAACACGACCGCGACCTGCACCGGCTTTCGGAAATTAAAACCAGCTACCCGTTTCAAAGTCTGCCTTTTGAGGTCGCTAAATCGACCATTGCCATGTTCGTAACGGAGATGCTGAACAAAGTGCTGAAAGAGGAAGCCAGCAGCCCGATACTGTTCCGATTTCTGATGGATTCAGTCTTGTTTCTGGAAGAGGCCCGAACGAACTACGAGAATTTTCACCTCATATTTTTACTCAAACTATCGTTTTTTCTGGGCTTCGGCCCCGAATCGGCCCGCGAGTTCGAGAGCCAGCTCCGCGAGAATTCATACCCGTTTCTGCCCGATACCGAGATGGAAACGGCCCTGAACATCATGCTCCGGCAGCCGTTTGGAACCCCCATCAAACTGGCCCGGTCAAGCCGCAATGAACTGGTCGATGCACTGGTGGCCTACTATCAGATTCACCTCGATTCTATTGGCGAGGTTAAGTCATTGCCGGTGTTGCGGGAGGTGCTGGGGTGATGTAACGCGGACGGTCCGCGTTACACCTTCCGCTTCAACTCAAAATTCTGGCCCAGATACAGCCGCCGAACCTGCTCGTCGTTGGCTAATTCTTCGGCGGTGCCCTGCTTCAGAATTTTGCCCTCGAAGAGCAGATACGCCCGGTCGGTGATGGAGAGGGTTTCGTTGACGTTGTGGTCGGTGATGAGGATGCCAATATTGCGGTGTTTCAGTTTGGACACGATACTCTGAATGTCTTCCACCGCAATTGGGTCGACACCCGCAAAGGGTTCGTCTAAAAGAATAAACTTGGGGTCTACGGCCAGTGCCCGGGCAATTTCGGTGCGCCGGCGTTCGCCACCCGAGAGTACCTTGCCTTTGCTCTTGCGAACGTGCGTGAGGCTGAATTCTTCGAGCAGTTCTTCTACTTTGGCCTTCTGCTCTTTTTTGGGTAAAGTGCTCATTTCGAGCACCGCCAGCACATTTTCCTCCACGGTCAGATCCCGAAAAACCGAGGCTTCCTGCGCCAGATAACCCAGGCCAAGCCGCGCCCGTTTATACATGGGCAGGTCGGTTACGTCTTTGTCGTCGATAAAAACTTTGCCGCTGTTGGGTTTCACCAAGCCAACGGCCATGTAGAACGAGGTGGTTTTGCCCGCGCCGTTCGGCCCCAGCAACCCTACGATTTCGCCCGTTTCAACCTGATACGACACGTTGTTATTAACCAAGCGCGACCCGTATTTCTTAATTAAATTTTCGGTCCTAAGAATCATTTGTTTTAGTCAATAGTCGATAGTGAGTAGTCAATAGTCACGGTCCAACCGCCATTGCGGTTAGTGGATGACGACTATAGACTACCAACTATCAACTAAACTCTTACATCCTTCAGCATCAACTGAAGCGATACGGTTCCATTGTAAAAGTTCTGCTCGACCTGATAACAAATCGAGAAGGGCCGACCGGGCCGAAGTTGGTGGGCCATGTGGCCAAAGCCGAACCCAACGGCAGTCAACGTATGTCCCGATCTACCCTGCTTTACGTTAACTTTCAGGTGCTTATCCTTCATAATAATGGGTTCACTGACCAAATACACATCGTCGGTCATAAACGTCGGCTGCATATTGTGTGGCCCAAAGGGACCCATCTGTCTCACAATTCGATACAGCTTGTCGGTCACCTCGCTGAAATCGAGTGGCAGATCAATATCGATTAGGGGCGTCAGGTGTTCCTCTTTGATCTTCCGCGCCACAACTTCTTCAAACTTCTGCCGGAAGGCATCGATATTGCTCACCGACATGGTCATGCCAGCCGCAAACGTATGCCCGCCAAACTGCTCCAGCAAATCGGCGCATTCCTCAATGGCTTCATAGACATCGAACCCCGGCACCGACCGCGCCGACCCGGCCGCTTTATCGTTCGACTGGGTCAGGATGATCGTTGGGCGGTAAAAATGTTCGATGCAGCGCGAGGCCACAATACCAATTACACCTTTATGCCAGCCCGCATCGAACAGCACGGTGCTTTTGGCCTGGGTCAGCAGTTCACTTTCCCGAATCATGGCCAATGCCTGCTCGGTAATGCTGCTGTCGAATTCGCGTCGGCTATTGTTGTGCTTATTAATAGCCATCGCAAACGCGTTGGCTTCCGTTTCCGATTCGGCCAGCAGCAATTGCACCGCAGCTTTGGCGTGCTGAATCCGACCGGCAGCATTAATACGCGGCCCTAACCCGAATACCAGATTCGTGATGTCTAACTCCTGCGAAAAGCCCGCTATGTTGATTAACGCTTTCAGGCCCGTGCGTGGTGCCGCATTAAGATATTTTAAGCCATAGTAGGCCAATATGCGGTTCTCGCCCGTGAGCGGCACAATGTCCGATGCAATACTGACCGCCACTAAGTCGAGACACGGATAGAGGTGCTGCAGGTCAATGTCTTTATGCAGACAAAACGCCTGCAACAGCTTGAAGCCCACTCCGCAACCGCTTAGTTCTTTGTAGGGATACCGGCAGTCCTCCCGTTTCGGGTCCAGCACGGCGGCTGCATCGGGCAGTGCAGGGCCGGGGCGGTGGTGGTCGCAGATGATAAAATCAATGCCGAGCGCTTTTGCTTCGGCCACGCGCTCAATGGATTTGATGCCACAATCGAGGGCGATAATCAGCGAGAAACCCGACTCGAACGCCCATTGAATCGCCTGCTGCGAAATGCCGTACCCTTCTTTATAGCGGTCAGGAATGTAATAATCGATGGCCGGATGATACTTTTTCAGAAAGCCGTAGACCAGCGCCACCGAGGTTGTCCCATCGACATCATAGTCGCCGTAAATAAGGATTTTCTCTTCCCGTTCGGGCAGCATCGCCATTTGCAGCCGCATAATGGCCCGGTCCATGTCCTTCATCTCGAAGGGGTTGTGCAGGTGAGTAATTTCGGGGCGAAAAAACAACCGGGCCGCGTCGTAGGTATGTACGCCCCGCTGCACCAGTAAAGCCGCTAAAAATGAACTTATGCCCAATGATTGAGTTAAGGACTCGATAGCCGTTCGTTGCTCCACCGAATCGGGGAACGGTTTGGTCATCCATCGTTTGAGCGGGGGGGGCGGTTGGGCTATCATAACTGCAAGATAAATCCGTTTTTAGAAAAACACAGTGTCTATGTTCTATTTGCCCTTAATTCTGGGTCTGTTCTTAACGGATAAGCACCCGAAAACGTCAACGCAGAAAGTCAATTTACTGGTTGAGGTTCAAGACATTCGCACCCGGCAGGGAGCTATTTTTTTTGCCCTTTTCCGGCCCGACAGTCGGTTTCCTTCGGGCAAACCGGCAGAAGGCAAAAAACTGGATGCCCAAAGCAGTACTATTCAGGCCGCATTCTCCGTTGAACCGGGCGAGTATGCCATTGCTGTTTTTCACGATGAAAATGGCAACGGCAAAATGGATAAAGGCATCTTTGGCATTCCAAAAGAACCTTACGGGCTCAGCAACAATTTCCGTCCGACATTTTCGGCCCCTAAGTTTAAAGACTGCCAGTTTAGCGTGGGCGATAACGGCAAAACGATTCATATAACGCTGGATTGACTTCCGATTTATGAAGTACGGTTTAGGCCTGGATACCTGAAATCGTAAATCGTACTTCATAAATCGTAAATCATTACGTACTTTTATCCGGCAAATAACAAATCGGCTATTTGCTCATGAGCTTAGATACCAGCAAGTTTCTTTACGAGGCTCTCACCTACGACGACGTACTGCTCTTACCTGCCTATTCGGAGGTTCTCCCACGCGATACGCAAACAACAACCCAGCTTACCCGTACTATTCAACTGAACATTCCGCTTATTTCGGCGGCAATGGACACCGTTACCGAATCGGCGCTGGCTATCGCCATGGCGCAGGAAGGCGGCATTGGTATTATCCATAAAAACATGAGCGTTGAAGCCCAGGCCGAGCAGGTCCGCAAGGTGAAACGGTCGGAAAGCGGGATGATTATCGATCCCATCACGCTGCTGGAGACCGCTACCCTCGGCGACGCGCTCAAAATTATGCGCGAGTTCAAGATTGGCGGCATTCCGGTTGTGGATGAGACGGGGAAGTTAGTCGGCATTCTGACCAACCGCGACCTGCGTTTCCAGCACGACATGACCAAACCCGTTACGGATGTGATGACCCGCAACAACCTCATTACGGCGCGGGAAGGGCTAACGCTCGAAGAAGCAGAGAGTATTCTGCAACAATACCGCATCGAAAAACTACCCATCGTCAACAACGAGTACCGGTTGGTGGGGCTGATTACCTACAAAGATATTCTGAAGAAAAAGAGCCACCCCAACGCTTGTAAAGACGAACTGGGTCGCCTGCGCGTAGGGGCTGCTGTGGGTGTCACGCCGGATTTGCACCGGCGTATCGAAGCTCTGGTGAAAGCGGGGGTGGATGTCATCAGCGTCGATACGGCACACGGCCATTCGAAGGGTGTTCTGGATGCCGTTCGGAACATCAAACAACAGTTTCCGAAGTTACAGGTCATTGCCGGAAACGTGGCGACGGGCGACGGTGCCAAAGCGTTAGCCGATGCCGGAGCCGATGCCGTGAAAGTGGGCGTTGGGCCGGGTAGCATCTGCACCACGCGCATCATTGCCGGTATTGGGATGCCCCAGCTAACGGCCGTTTATGAAGCGGCCAAAGCGCTGCTGGGAACCGACGTTCCGGTGATTGCCGACGGTGGCATTCGCTTTTCGGGCGACATTACGAAAGCCCTCGCGGGTGGCGCCAGTACGGTGATGATTGGCTCGCTGCTGGCTGGCGCCGAAGAGGCCCCCGGCGAAGTGGTGCTCTATGAAGGTCGCCGGTTTAAGACCTACCGGGGCATGGGGTCGGTGGAAGCGATGGAAGACGGCTCAAAAGACCGCTATTTTCAGGATGCCGAAGACGACATCAAGAAACTCGTGCCGGAAGGAATCGTTGGGCGGGTGCCGTTTAAAGGCAAAGTGGCCGAGATTGTGTATCAGATGGTGGGCGGCCTGAAAGCCGGGATGGGCTACTGCGGTGCCATCGACATCACGGCCCTCCAGCAAGCCAAATTTGTGAAGATTACCACCGCCGGTTCGCGCGAGAGTCATCCGCACGATATTTCCATTCAGAAAGAAGCGCCAAATTATTCGGCGCGGTAGTTCTGGCTGTCAACGACATTCGCTTTCAGCGTCTGTGTTACAAAGTTAACGGGTCTCCGGCCCGGATTGACTATCAACGCTATTTGCTCGTTAGTCAATCCGGGCCGGAGGCCCTTCTGCCTGGTCTTCACCCGGCCAGAGCCGAGCGAAAACAAGGGCGTAATTACGCGCTTCGTTCGTAAGCGTGTAAATCGATGTACACCAACCGCTCCTCATTCGTTTGCGCGGAGTCGGTCACGATGAAGGGGCAAACCGTGCAGGCAACAGGACCGTTTTGTTTGTGCCACCGGCACTGGGACCGGATGGCGCAGGCAGGCAATGCAATTGGCTCCGCCAGATGTCGGTTGAACGACATCACCAGGTCAATTACCCCACATCGCCCCTCATGCCACTGATTACAGCCCGCTTTAACACAGCGATTCGCAAACCGAAACTGTTGTTCAGGGGCGTCGATAGCGGCAACCGCTTCGGCTAATTCGGGGGTAAGTACTTCCGGCTCCGAAAGCATCCTGACCGACTGGTCGGGGCCAACAACACCCAGCAGCAATGCGCCTTCTTCGGCGCGTGCGCTGGGGCAGAGGGTGGTGCTGGGCGTTAGCATGGCGATTAATGAACCTGAACCCCCTTTTGTAACTGGATTTGCTGCGTGTCGATCTCAGCCGTATTTATTTTTAAGTCGTTTCCGAGGGCTTTAATCCAGTAGCCTTTCCAGCGAATCGACGGGATAACCGCATACGGCAGACCGCCCCCGCCGGGAAATGGACCCCCGCCCCCGCCAGCGGGGCCATCATCGCCGTCGGGATCGTCGGGGTTAGGATAGTCCGACAACACCGACGATACGGCAGACTGGATTCGAAGGGCAATCTTGCTTTCGAGTTTAGCGGGCAATTTCATGCCGCTCAGCAACACGTGGAATTCGCTGCCTTTACTGTCTTTAGGAGTTTCCATGTTCGAGAAGTTGGTTTATGGTGAAAACTTCTCAAAGGTCAGTCGATTACGCGCCGGTTTTTACCGAAGAACTACGAAATCGGTCAACCGTATAAATGCTGATTTTCAGATGAGTAGCAATACGATTTATTGAAAGAGAAGCGCCGTAAAAGTACCTGCTGCATCGCTTAGGTTTTCGGTTGGTCCGGATCAATATAATGCACCGTGCTGGTTGTACCGTGTGTGGTAAGGTTAATTTCACGAATCCCAATCTGGTAATGATCGATGGCAAATCCGGGTGTATCCTGTTTCATCTGGTAGAATGTGGAGGGCGACAGTAAGGCCAGCAGATTACCGCGCTGCACAACTTTCTCAACATGGTAATGCCCACAAACAACCGTAACATGGCAGGGTAAATCATGAGTGAGTTTCAGGAACTCGTCGCTTTGCCGAAACGGGTATTTTGTATCCATAAAGGTTACGTCGGCGGGCAGGGGCGGGTGGTGCATGAATATCAGCAGGTTATTCTCCTTTAGCGCCCGCATGTACTCGCCAAACCAGGTCCATTGGGTAGCAGAAAACTCACCTTTGGCTGAGTCTAAAAACAAGGCTGGGCGGCCCTCCAGCGGCAAGGCATAATACAATTCGCGATCATGCCGATCCTGGTTTCTTCTGAACACATCGGCCATCAGGGGCGAATCATCGTGATTGCCAGCAATGATATAGTAAGGCAGCGATAGTTTGTCTAATTCGTTCTTTGCCCACTCATAGATGGCCCTGTCGCCGGTGGCGTTACAGATGTCTCCACCAACGACAACACAATTCGGCTTCAGGTCGGTTGTATAGGCCAGTGCCTTCCGGAAATTTTGCCGGACATCAACGCCTTCGGGCTGCTCATCTTCAGCCCCAAGATGTGGGTCGGTAATAAAGACTATTCGCATAATTAATGAATACTGGTTAATGAAGAATGTATAACGGTTTGAGATTCGATGGGAATGCGTCGTTCATTATCCATTGTACATTCTTCATTATACACTCTCTTTCGCTTCGTTCCAGTACACGTCCATTTCGGCCAGCGTCATCTCGGTTAGTGTTTTACCGTTGGCGCGGGCCTGCTCTTCCAGATACTGAAAGCGTTTGATAAATTTTTTATTGGTTCGTTCCAGCGCGGTTTCGGGATTGATGTCGATGAAGCGGGCGTAGTTGACCAGTGAGAAGAGTAAATCACCAAATTCACCTTCGGCACGCTGGTGGTCGATGGTTTGGTTGGCCTCTGCATTGAATTCAGCTTTAAATTCCTGCATCTCTTCCTCCACTTTCTCCCACACCTGCTGTTTTTCGTCCCAGTCGAAACCGGCCCCGCGTGCTTTCTCCTGAATCCGCATGGCCTTCACCAGCGCGGGCAGTGACCCCGGCACGCCCCCCAGCACCGACTTATTACCTTCTTTGAGTTTAAGCTGCTCCCAGTTGGCTTTGACCTGCTCCTCAGTTTCGGCAATCACAGTGCGACCGTCCGAGTCACCGTAGACATGCGGATGGCGGCTGATGAGTTTATTGCAAATGCCGTTGAGCACATCGGCCATGTCGAAGGTTCCGGTTTCGGATGCAATTTTGGCATAGAAAACCAAGTGCAACTGAATGTCGCCCAACTCATTACGAACTTCGGGCAGGTCGCCTTCCAGAATGGCATCGGAGAGTTCGTAGGTTTCTTCGATGGTCAGGTGGCGCAGGCTTTCCAGCGTTTGTTTGCGGTCCCAGGGGCACTGTTCGCGCAGTTCGTCCATGATGGTCAGTAGCCGGTCAAACGCCATTAATTGTTCCTGACGGCGGGGGGGCAGTTGGTGGAATTGCTTCATTGAGGTTGTAAACCTAAACGGTTTTTTAAACCGCAACGGCGGCCCGGCTTTTAGGTTTAGGCTTGAGGAAACTGAATTTTGTGGTAAATCTCGCTTAGCGGCAAGGCTAAATCGCCAAGTTGGGCTACACTATCAAGGGATTTGTAATCGGTATTAAGCCAGACATCGGGTTGATTTGTGCGCTCATAAACGGTCAGGTAGGGCCGGTTCTGGGCTGCATAAATCAGGTATTGTAACGTTGGAACATCTTTATACAAGGGCAACTTGTCTTCTTTATCGTACCGATGCGTACCCGGCGACATGACCTCGACCAGCAAATAAGGATTCGTGATGATTGATTTCGAGCCTTCTTTGAACTGCCAGGCTCCTTTTGTCACCATCAGGTCAGGCTGGTAATAGCTGCCGTCGGGGCGAGGAATCTGCATTCCGGCGTTGCTACTGGTCACTAAAAAATCTTTGTCAAAATAATAGTTCGTCAGTAAACGGCTGATAAATGATACGACTAATTCATGAAGGGCAGTTGCTAAACTCATTGCTATTATTTCGCCATTTTGGTATTCCAGCCGTCCCGGAAATCCGGGGGCAATATCCAGATACTCAGCCTCCGAAGCCAGTACGCGCACCATCTCCTGCGTCTTGAGTTGCTCCAGAAGGTATTCTGCCAGATTGTCGACTGCTACCATCGCCATAGTTGCTTTTGGGTAAAGATAACAAAAAGAGAGAAAAGGGAGGAGGGGGAGGAAAGGAAAAAGGAAATGTGAATTCCCTCTATTCCTTTCCTCCCCCTCCTCCCTTTTCTCCTCTTAGTTAAACCTTCATCATCCGCTTCACCTGCCGTCCTTCGTCGGTTTGCAGGCTGTAGAGATAATGGCCCGCCATCAGACCCACGCCACTAACGGGAACAATGTAGTTGCCGGTGTCGAACCGGCCTTCACGCAGAACCATGATTTCGCGCCCTTTCATATCATATACACTCAGCCGGACATCTTTAGCCTGTTTGAGCGAAAACTGAAGTTCGGTGGCATCGGCAAACGGATTGGGCGCATTCTGACTTAGGGCCACCTGACCTTCCGTAACCTCTAAGGCCGGTGTCTGACGGAAAATTGGCAGAATCTCGAAGTCACGCCCTAAAATGGTTTTTGTAGTAGCCGCATCGACGCCGAGGTGGTCGCGCAGGATGCTGGTATACACCTGCCGGAAGTCGTTTTTGAATTTTATATCCCCACTGCTGTCGAGGTCTTTCAAATCGGGGGCCGTCCCCACAACGCCCCCCCGAACCGGCTGACCAGCCACAAAAAGGGGCGCTGCGGTGCCGTGGTCGGTGCCGGTGGTGCCGTTCTGATTGAGCCGTCGGCCAAACTCCGAAAACGTCATTACCGTTACGCGATTGCCGAGGTTTTGCTTCGTCAGGTCTTTCGTAAATGCTGTGATGGCCTCGGCCACCGTTTTCAGCAGGTTGGCATGGCTTCCCGTTGTCGTATCGGCAGCAACAACCTGGTTGGCGTGGGTATCGAAGCCGCCAATGGTGGTTAAATACACGGGTGTTGTCAATCCGCCGGCAATCAGGTCGGCCACGATAGCCAATTGCTTGCCCAGGTTGGTGTTGGGATAGGTAACGGCGTTTTTACCAATGTCCGCTTTCTTCTTGATAATGTCGGAGTATTGAATCGACTGAGCCGCTATCTGGTGCAGGAATTTGAGTTCTTCGCCCGCCACCGTGTTCGGGATAGTGGCTGTGTCGGCGCTCGTTCCCTGCACTAATTGATAGAACGCGTCGGGGTTATCGAACACCGTACCCATCGACCCCACCTCGCTTTGCAGCAGCATCGACTCCACCGAACCCAACTGCACCGCTAATGGCTGTTCGGGCAGTGTGACCGGATAAGCCGGAAATTTATGCGTCAGATACCGGCCAACCCAGCCTTCATCCAGGTATGCGTTCGCATCCGAGCCTGACAGCCAGATGTCGGTCGACCGAAAGTGCGAGCGATTTGGCGACTGGTAGCCAACGTTGGAAACGACCGATAGCTGGGCATTATCGTACAGTTCTTTAAAGGCCGCCATTGCCGGGTTTAGCCCCAGTTCGCTGTTCAGTTTGAGTACCTTATCCTTCGGAATGGCGATAGTCGGGCGTTTCTGGTAGTAAATATCATTCGTGAAGGGCACCACCGTATTCATGCCGTCGTTGCCGCCCGATAGCTGCACCAGCACCAGAATGTTCCCATTCGTACCGGCCAAATCATACATGAACGGGCTATGGGCATAGGCCCGCACTGGCATACCCTTCACCCCGAAGGCAACCCCGCCCGTCAGCAACCCTAATTGTCGTAGAAAGTCTTTGCGGTTCATGATTAAAGAGTGAAAGAGCGGAAGAGTGGCTGGCTACCGGAGGATTTCACTCTTTC
This sequence comes from Spirosoma areae, assembly GCF_054781775.1. Lineage (NCBI taxonomy): Bacteria > Pseudomonadati > Bacteroidota > Cytophagia > Cytophagales > Cytophagaceae > Spirosoma > Spirosoma areae. The sequence goes on from NZ_BAAGTT010000040.1 coordinate 449,495, forward strand.
GCTCTTTCACTCTTTCGCTCTTTAAATGAGTTGATACTCAGGTAGGCGCATAACGGCTTTCAGAAATTTCTGAATACGAACGTCGGCCATTGGCGTATTGGTAGACCAGTTACTCACAATGGTTCCGTCTAAGAGTGTGTCTAACAGCAGTTTTTCTTTCGTCGCCGTTGGTGGCACAACCAGCATCAGGCTAATAACATCTTTCACAAAGAGCGGAGCATCTTCCGAGCTTTTAAAGCTGCGGGCGTAATCGAGCGGGATTACCTTAAACGACAAATTCTGTCCGTTGCTTTTGCGGCCATTCACCAGCGCGTCCGAAAAGCCGCCCCGTGCCGGGTAGGTGTTCGAACTGATCCAGTCGCGTTGCCCCGGCCAGCCCGCTACATTGGGCGGAAAAAACAAATACTGCTGAAGCGTTCGGGAGGTTTCGGCGATGTAGTTAAAATCAGGCTTGCTGATATTCAGGAACTTGAGTGAGCCCACGGACAGTTCAACGGGGTTTTTAATTTTCGCCCCCCGGTATTCGGGTTTGTAGAACTCATCGGAGGTCAGCAAAAACTGGAGTGCCGCCCGGATGTTATAATTTGCTTTGCGAAACACATCAGCCATTTCTTTCACAAACACCTCGTTGGGTTTGTAGAAGAGAAACTCTTTGTAGAGTTTTCGGGAGATGAATTCTGCCGCTTCGTTTTTGGTCAGAATAATATCGACAATGTCGGTATAGGTGAAGTTGCCGGTTTTACCCAGAAAGGTTTTGTCTTTATCGGCAAAGTTGGCTTTGTTAAACGTGGGTTTCAAGCCATCGACGCGCCAGCCGGTCAGGGCTAAAGCGGCCTGCTTCACGTCGGTTTCGGTATAGTTGCCGATGCCGAGCGTAAAGAGTTCCATCAGTTCCCGGCCATAGTTTTCGTTGGGGGCATTTTTGTTATTCTGCCGCCCATCGAGGTAAATCAGCATAGCCGGGTTGATGGTCACGTCCTTGGCAAACTGCCTGAAATCCCCGAACGCATACGTCCGAAACAGGTCGTTCTGCTGATACATGTGCTGCGGGTAGTTGACTTTTTCCCGGTCCGACACGAAATGATTGTGCCAGAAGAGCACCATTTTCTCGCGCATCGAGGTGCCTTCCGTCAGCATTTGTTTCAGCCACCAGGTGGTCAACTCGGTGTAGCGGGTACCGGTATTTGGGTCGTTGGCCACCGGCGCTTCGGTAACCCAGGCATTAGGGGGCGCGGGGAGTGGCAAATCGGCCAGCAATTCTTTACTGACGAAATCAGCCGCCGACGCATACGACAAGGCCCTGCTCAGATCATTTCGCGTATAGCCGAACAACGCGCGGGCGAGCAGGTGTCGGGCGTTATCGGCGTTCCAGACGGGCATGAGTAGATTATGGGGTTGTTAAGAAACGTTTAGACTGAGGATAAATGGATTAGTTTAATTCAGGCGGGTACTTTTACTTACTATTATGCTATAAAAATACAGAAATCTCTGCCTTTGTTACAGTTAGTTCAAATTAAAGTCCATTAACGTCTATTTTATAAACCATAATTAATAGTTAGTATACAAAAAATTTCTTGTCGCGATTGATTTCTTCAACCTATTCTCGTTATCAGGAAGGCAGCGAATGGCCTAAGTACAACCGGAATTTTTCAACTTTGAAGTATGCACATTACCAAGGTAGAACTCCAGAATTTTAAACGCTTCACAGACCTAACCATCGACGGTATTCCTGCCGATGCTAAACTGGTGCTCCTCATTGGGTCGAACGGATCAGGGAAGTCGTCGGTGTTTGATGCGTTTGAGGTGTTTAATAGTGCTTCGAAAGTAGATACGTCACGTGTGAGCAGAAGTGGACAACGAGGTATTGCTATAGCGATATCAAGCAGAGTAGTAGATCGAGTGAAGGACAGAAACCAGTCTTACTCTCTTTCAGTTACTACTGCCGATTCAAAAAAGCACATCATCAATTCTTCAGCATTGAGTGATCCTATATTTGATGGCGGTTCGTTTTACGGACGAACCAGTTTTCGACAGGTTTCGAGATTAGTGAGAAGGCAAACTGACGATTCATTTGATATTGAAAATGACTCAGATAGACCTTTAAACTTTATTGATCGTGAGAACAGGTTTGAGAATGACATCGACCGTATATCAGGTCAGATTTTACGTGAATTATTCAGAGATAACTCTTCTGCTGAACAAATAAGAGCAACATACATTGGGGCCATTAATAATGCCTTTAAGCAAATTTTTGGGGCCACAAATAACACTACGTTATCATTATTTGAAATATTACCTCCTTTAGAAGGAAAGCCTGCCCAGATAAATTTTCGTAAAGGCAATTCAGAAATTCCTTACGATTATCTGAGTGCAGGCGAGAAAGAAGTGCTAAATATTCTGTTAAACCTGCTCGTCCGTCGGGATCAGTTCACCGATACCGTTTACTTCTTCGATGAAATTGACCTGCATCTGGATACCAAACTGCAATTCAATTTGCTCAAAGAAATTACGGAAACTTGGATTCCCGAAAATTGTCAACTTTGGACGGCCTCGCACTCGCTGGGGTTCATTGACTACGCCCGCAAATACGACAAGGGTGTCATCATTGATTTTGATGACCTCGATTTCGACCAGCCGCAAACGCTGCTCCCACAACCGAAAGAGCGGTTAGACGTGTACGACATTGCCGTTCCCAAAGAGATGTTGTTTGAGATTATGAAGGGCAAGAAAATCGTATTGTGTGAGAATCAGAATGATGAGTATTACAACCTGCTGGCTTTGCCTGATACGCTGTTCGTGGGGATGAAAGACGTTCGAAGTCTGTTTCTGCAAGCGAAAAATGATGCTCGCTATTATGCCCTCCGTGACCGTGACTATTTATCGGATACGGAGATTGACCGTATTGAGAAGTTGCATCTGAATTATCGCATTCTGCGATATTACGATTTCGAAAATTACGTTTACCACCCCGATAACATTACAGAATTAAACCATCCTGATTTTGACAAGGCTGCTTATGGAGCGGAAATCCTGCGGCAGAAGAAGGAGCGGTTTAACTCCCTGTTGCTAAACTTAAAATCCTCCCGTTCATACGAAGAACTAAAAACGGGTGATATGATGGACAAAACGCCCGATACCATTGTCGATGACCTGCAAAGCGACGAGTTTGAGCGGTTTTATAAATACTTTGACATGAAAGACGCCTTCAATAAAACCTACCTGACACGTTTGAATCTGGACAAAAAGCGACTCGTTCAGACAACTTGGTTCCGTCAGCAAATCGAATTTATCCTAAACCGATAAAAAATATTTTCACCCGTTCGCTTGATGGCTACCTTATTCATTGTTTACTTTGTACAACAAAGTACTTTTGTAATAATGGAACAATCCTTTTTCCCCGCTTATACACCCGGCACTCTTTCGCCCCAAGACGCCCGACCCGGCAAAGGACTGATGGCCTTAACGCTGCTGACGATAGCCGGATTAAGTTTAGTTACGGTGCGGGGCCTGCTAACCGGCAACTGGTGGTTTTTCGTCATGCTCACCTGGAACCTGTTTCTGGCCTGGTTTCCGCTGGGGGTTGTGCTGGTGCTGCGCGATTTGAGGCTGTCCGGCTTCCGCAGTCGATGGTTGCTGGGTACGGGGCTATTGACCTGGCTGGTTTTTTTTCCAAACGCACCCTACATCATCACCGACCTGTTTCACATCCGGCATGTCGATAATCCGTTGCTCTGGTTCGACACCATGACCATCTTTTTGTTCGCGCTAACGGGCTTACTGACAGGCTTGTACTCTGTGCTGATTGTGCATCGAATGCTTAGGCCGCTGGCGGGTCAGTGGCTGGCCTGGGCGCTGATTCTGGGGAGTCAGGTGCTGGCCGGGTTTGGCATTTACCTGGGTCGGTTTGGCCGCTGGAACAGTTGGGACATCCTGACGAAGCCCTGGTTACTCACGCGGGCCATCGCTCACTCCTACCACGACCATTTGAGCCTGAAACTGACAGTCGCCTATGGTTTCGTGCTGGTTATTGTGTACGTAGCCTTTTACTGGTACGTTGAGCATGACAACCAAACGCAGGACGAATTAACAACGTAAAATCAATTGATAGATGAGACCATTACTTGTCGTATTGACTATGGCGGTGGTGTTGAACGCCTGCCAAACAGCTCACGAGAAGGAGATAGGGCTGGCTGACCCCATTTTACACGATGACTTTTTGTATTCTGTTCAGCAGGTTAATGTGCGGGACACTCTTGGTACGTTAAAACCCAGAGGCCGTTTCTGGATTGTCACCTTTCAGGTGGATAATCAGGCCAAACGGGTCGATCATAAGTGGACAAACACAACGGCTTTCGTTACCGATGCCAGTGGGCAGGTGTTTGAAAATCAGACCAATGCACAGCAACAGTTAAATACTCTGCAACCCTTCGGCTGGCATGACCAGTACAAAACACCAGCGGGCCACACCGACTCAACCCAGTTGGTTTTCGACCTCCCCAAAACTGTCCGGAAACCGTATCTACAAGTTCGGGGAGCCATACTCATGGGCGACGTTCTTGATGGGCGGCAGTTTGAGCGTACTAAAATTCGCTTATTTTAACGCTATGTTTGCCCAATGATTGACCTTCGTAAAGTGGGGCGCAGTTTCCGGTTTGCCGGGCAGGGCGTTGTTGATTTGTTCCGCTTCGAGAACAATGCCAAAGTACATTTGCTGGTTGCCGGACTGGTGATTGCGGCCGGTTTTTTTCTGGAACTCAGCCGGGTCGAGTGGGCTATTATTCTGACGCAAATTGGCTTAATTTGGGCCGCCGAAGCGTTCAATACGGCTATTGAGAAGTTATGCGATTTTGTGTCGCCCGGTTTGCATCCGCAAATCAAAGCCATTAAAGATTTGTCGTCGGGGGCTGTGCTGATGTTAGCTATTACGGCCGCCCTTGTTGGGCTTGTTATCCTCGGCGGCAGGTTGTTGGAAATCAGTTCACTACATCACCAATAAACTACCTTTTGCACAGTTCCAGTCTCGCTCCGCTTCGGCGGTCCGATTTCACTCATTCATTCTTTCGCTCTTTGATCATGCACGAATCCCGCGAACACCTGCAAACGCTGACGGAAATCCGCAGCCTGATGGAGCGTTCCTCTAAATTTCTGTCACTGAGCGGCTTATCGGGCGTCTCGGCGGGTGTTGTTGCGCTGGCAGGGGCGACCGTTGTGTACATGCGCCTGCGAACCAACTGGCTCACCGCGCTGAATTATGACCGGCTGCAACGATATGACGACGTAACCCATCAGTCGGTGGTCGGATTTTTAGTGACGGTTGCGGCTGTTGTGCTGGTGCTGGCCCTGGTATCGGGCACGTATTTTACCGTTCGGAAAGCCCGGCGGCAGGGGCAAACGGTCTGGAACCAACCGTCGAAACGGCTGCTTTGGGCGATGGCCGTGCCCCTGGCAACGGGGGGCGTTTTTTGCTTAGCCCTGCTCTACTACAATTTGATTTGGCTGGCCTTTCCGGCAACACTTATTTTTTATGGGCTGGCCCTGCTTAACGGCAGTAAATACACGCTTCGGGATGTGGAGTCATTGGCGTACTGCGAGATTGGGCTGGGACTGCTGTCGCTGTTTCTGCCGGGTTATAACCTGCTGACCTGGGCCATTGGATTCGGCGTCCTGCACATTGTGTATGGGCTGGCCATGTACTACAAATATGAACGAACTACCCATGAAAACCGACCTGCTGGCTCAGTTTAACAAAGCCTTTGAAAGCAAAGCGCGGCTAAGCATCATGTCGGTCCTGATGGTTAATGAGTTCATGAGTTTCAACGCGCTGAAAGAACTGCTCGGCCTGACCGACGGCAACCTCGCCACGCACCTGCGCGCACTGGAGGAGTCGGGTTATGTGCTCGTGCAGAAACAGTTTATCGGGCGCAAGCCTAATACCACCTACTCGGCTACCCAAGCCGGTCAGCAGGCGTTTTCGGAGCACCTGAACGCGCTGGAGGAGTTTATTAAGAATTTGTAGGTCAAGTGCCCCCTAATACACCGCTTAGTAAATAAGGCTTCAGAGAAGGACTTACCTTTTACGGTCTACGGATATATACCGCTATAACTTACCTTCTTTAGCTATGTATTTGTCCTCTAATCTATCCATCACCGTATGAAGCATTCTTTACCAACCCGCGCCTACACCTGGTTGTGGTGTGTTTCCCTGCTTTTAAGTAGCGGCTATTCCTTCGGGCAGGCATCCTATTGTACGCCCAAATACAACTTTGTCGACTGCAACACACTTCAGCGACGGTTGTACATCAGCAATGTGACACTGAATAACCGCACCTTCAGTACGGGCTGCTCGCAGGCAGGCTACGCGGGCGTTGTTAACCGAACAGCCGGTGGCACAGATGACCCGATTGTGTTAACGACCGGATACAGTTACAACATGACAGTCAATACGTATGAGTATGACTCCCGCACCTACACCGGCATTAGTAATCAGGCGTATTACGCTGTCTGGATTGACTATAATAGTAACGGGACATTTGACAGCGATGAGCTAATCAAATCAGACAACTCGCCTACGTTTACATTTACCCTTAGAAATAATGTAGCCGGAAATTATCGAATGCGGATACGCACACAAACGACTGATGCCTGCTCAGTGATGTCCTACGGCGAAACGGAAGATTATATTTTGAGAATACTTCCATCGGCTCCATATGTATCAAGTGACAATCTAACTTATTGTAATAAATCATCTTATACTCTTGGAGCGTCTGGTTGTGATGGAGGAGTAATACGCTGGTATGATAATAATAAGAGTTTTGTTGGTAACAACTTTGTTAGTGTGCCTTTATCGACAGTTCCCAACAATACTGGTTCTAATTTTTATAGCTCCGTTTTTTATACTACATGTACAATAAAGGGAATCGAAAGCGATCCAACTACTAAGAACATAAGTGTCTGGAAAATAACGCCCCCGGCTATCAGTAGTAACAATTATAATCTTACAGTTGGCCAAACAGCAACATTAACAGCAACAGGAAGTTGCTCGGGGGGTAATTTTTCTTGGTCTGATGGAAAAACAGGATCACAGATTATTGTCTCACCAACACAAACTACTCGATACACAGTCACCTGTAAGGATGTTGGGCGAGGCCCTCTACTTAGCTGTAATAGTGATCCCTCCAACGAAATCACCATCGCCGTTAACGCACCAAGCGCGCCAACAATCTCGGCCAACAAAAATATAGTTTGCCCCAATGAATCGGTTAAGCTGACGGCGGGCAATTGTGCGGGTACCATAAAATGGTCGACCGGCGCGTCTGGTTCATCCATCACGGTGAATCCAACGCAAAAAACTGACTACTCGGCCAGTTGTGTTATTAGTAATGTGGAGGGAGCAAAGGCAACTACGACCATTTCGGTCAATCCGACAACCGCTATCGTTATACAGCCCAATCAATCGGCAGTGTGCGAGGGAAGTCAGGCATCTTTTGGCGTAACGGCAGTTGGAAGCGGCAATATAAGTTATCTATGGTCGCGTAATGGACAACCCCTCTCTAATACAACCGTACAAGCTTCTGACACAACTGCAAAATTGATTATCAGCGATGTCACAACGGCCGACAATGGTACGTATCAGGTGCGCGTAACGAGTGGCTGCGGATTTGCTTTATCCAGTGCAGTCTCGCTACAGGTTAGTCCGAAGCTGAGTGCATCCGCTTCGGCACAGCCGGCTACTTGCTCCGGTGACGCCAATGGGTCGATTACGGCGACAGCTATGGGCGGCTTAGATGACAAAAAATATAGTCTGCTGGATCGAACAGACTTTCAATCCTCATCTTCGTTTTCGGGTCTTCGGGCAGGCACCTATACCGTGAGGGTACGGGATCAGGCCGGTTGCCAGGCCGAAACTCAGGTCGAAGTCAAACAGCCCGACCCAATTACCTTCTCGGTAAAAGCCCCTGTCAACGCCAAATGCGCCGGTGGTAGTGATGGGGCTGTCAATGTGGAAGCTACGGGTGGTAATGGAAATTTCAAGTATGCCATTAATGGCGGCTCAGATCAAAGCAATGGACAGTTTCAGAATCTAAAAGCCAATACGGAGTACATTCTTAAGGCTACTGATGGAAAAGGCTGCTCAGCCACAACCAATGCATACGTAGGAGCACCCAATCAGATTGTAGTTAGCTTAACACCAACACCTGCCCGTTGTGCAGAGGAAAGTTCAGGCAAAATCAGCGTGGCGGCATCGGGAGGGAACGGTGCTTACAAGTATCAGTTAGGGCAAAATTCGCAACAGCCCAACAATACGTTCAGTGATTTAAAAGCCGGAACGTACACCATCACTGTGAAAGATGATAACGGTTGTGAAGGCAAAGCCGACATAACGGTCAATCAACCGGCACCGCTTATTGTCTCTGCAACGGCCACCCTGGTTAGTTGTGTGAATGACAGTACTGCATCTATAACGGCTTCGGCCAATGGAGGAACAAGCCCGTATCAATATCAGGTTGGCACGCGGGCGTTTCAGGCGGGCAGCGCCTTTGGCAACATCCGCGAAGGGTCATTCCCCGTTGTAGCGAAGGATGCAAACGGCTGTACGGCCAACACATCAGTAGCTGTTAAGAAAGCGGAACCATTGCTGCTACAGGCCACCACGCAGGCGGCTTCCTGCTGCACCTGCCCCGACGGTTCGGTGGCCTTGACCAGCAGTGGCGGCATTGGTCAAAAACAGTATCAGGTAGGGCAGTCGGGGTTTCAGCCGGGCAACACGTTCAGAAGTCTCACATCGGGTCAGTATCCTGTACTTGTTCGTGACGAAGCGGGCTGTCCAACCTCGCTGACGGTGACTATTTCAAATGCAACAGCCGCAACGCTGACAGTAGCAAATCTGAAAAATGTGAACTGTGCGGGCGGGCGCGATGGGGGCGCGACTGTACAGGTTACGGGTGGTCAGGCACCCTTTACGTATGCCTGGCAGACAAAAAAACCAACAGACTCGCTGGGCACAGGCCCCAGCGTAACGCGCTTACCCGAAGGGGAATTTACGGTGACGATAACAGACAACAATCGCTGTTCGTCGGCTATTTCGGGGACGTTAACAGCGCAAAACCCATTGCCGCCCAAGCCAACGATTACGCCATCGGGAGGAAATTTGGTGAGTAGTGCTCAATCGGGCGTGCAATGGTACAGCGGCACAAATTTGACAACCGGGCAACCCATTCCGAATGCAACAGCGTCGACCTTCACACCCTTCCAAAGCAATCCTTATTTTGTGGTTGTGACCCTAAATGGCTGTGTATCTCCACCGTCCGATGTTTTTGCCTTTGTCCTGACCGCACTGGAACCAGACATATCGCTTGCCGTGCGCGTGATACCGAATCCAGTTAGTGAACGACTTCGCATAGAAATTGACCAGCCCGACCGCGCGACGGTGCGTATCAGGTTACTCGACGCAGCCGGTAAAGCAATTCTGGATGTTCAGATACCGGCATTCAGTGGCAGCAAACAATTTGAGTGGCCAATTCAACAAGCTAACGCCGGTATGTACCTCTTACAAGCCGAAGCGGGCGTTCGCCGGGCAGCCCAGCGGGTTATCGTTCACTAACAGGATAAAACTTCATTCAACAGAAAAGACCGCTGGTTTTCTCCAGCGGTCTTTTTTGTAATGGCAGCGCGACCGACCGTCCACGCTGCAGGTTACTTACTTCACCGTAAAATCCGAATCTTTCAGGCCTTTATTCATCTTCACGTTATCGACGGTCATGGTCATGGGGCCGCGTGGCGACTGTTGCTTAATCGTCATCGGGAATTTGATGCCGTTTACGTCTTTATAATCCAGATAGGTGGTCGTCGTTGTCATTTCGCCCTGGGGCGATTTGTTCGTCGTAATCGATTGCACTTTCAGGCCCGTTTCCGTATCGAAGAAATCGGTCCAGACGGCCCCTCCCTCCCCTATCGTATGGCTGAGTTTGTAGGTGTCTTTCCCATCTATTTTTTCGGGGCCAACGAGGGTTGACTTCACGCCATTTTCGGTATAATGTACCTCCGGGAAGAGCGTACTCATCAGGGTCATCTGCTGAGCCGCCGGGCCGTCGATGGTACGGCTCCCCTGCATCCCGCCCATCAGCACCTTTGAGCCATCGCCGGTTTGCTTCATCACTTCCATCCCGTTGGCATTGATAACCATCGAGAACTTATTAGGCAGTTTCTGCTTGCGGGTAATCAGGATGGCGCCCATCTGCCCATCGCTCGACATCGTGGTGGTTAGGTCAGTCACTTTCATGAGGGCCTCTTTTCCGCCAATGGCGGTAATGTATTTGCCGATTACTTCCTCGGCGGTTGGCGTCGACTGAGCCGCTGCCGACTGCCAGTAAGCCGTTAGCAGGCAGGCGATAAACAGTATTTTTTTCATGGTTTTGTCAATGGTTTTAGTCAAAAGTAAGCTTTAGACGCCAAAACAACAACGCCGTTTAATAGCCTGACTTATTTGTTGTTAACCAGGGCGAACTGGGCCAGATACACCAGCGCACCGGTAACGTAGCCGATCAATGCCAGCCAACTGATTTTCCGCAGATACCAGCCAAAGGCTAACTTCTCCATGCCCATGACGGCCACGCCCGACGCCGACCCAATCAGCAGTAAGCTCCCGCCCGTACCGGCACAATATGCCAGAAACTCCCACAGTTTGGCGTCGGTTGGGTAGGTTTGCAGGTCATACATGCCCATCGCTGCGGCCACAATCGGTACGTTATCGACCACCGCCGACACCAGTCCAATCAGCAGCACGATCACGTCTAAATTACCCACTCCCCCATTGAGCAATCCGGCCAGGCTACGCAGAATCCCCGTTGCTTCCAATGACCCGACGGCCAGCAGAATCCCCAGAAAAAACAGGATACTCGGCGCGTCAATGCGGCTGAGGGCATAAGCCGCCGTGAACTTTTGCCGGTCAGCCTCGTCCTTGTCGCTGTGGAGCAGTTCCGACACGACCCAAATCAGGCCCAGCACCAGCATCATGCCCATGTAGGGCGGCAGATGTGTGAGGGTCTTGAAAACAGGTACGAACAACATGCCCCCTAAGCCTGTAGCCAGCATAATCCGGCGTTCCCGGCGGGCCGCAGGGGTTACATACGGCCGGCTGATGCCTGATTTATTGGTCAGTGTAACCGCCTGCGTGTCGGACTTGTACATCCGCATCAGCATAGCCAGTGGTACCAGCATGGACACCAAACTCGGCAGGAACAGCATACGCATGATGTTGACCGTCGTGATTTGCCCGCCAATCCAAAGCATCGTTGTTGTGACGTCGCCAATGGGCGACCAGGCGCCACCCGCATTGGCCGCTACAATAATCATCCCCGCCGTGATGCGTCGCTGCTCGGCGTTTCGAATCAGTTTACGGGCTACCGATACCATGACGATGGCGGTGGTGAGGTTGTCTAATAAGGCCGACAGGAAAAACGTGAGCAAGCTTATTATCCAGAGCAGTGTGCGGATGTTCCGGCTGGCAATGCGGTCGGTGATGAGGGTGAACCCATCGTGAACGTCGATCAGTTCGACGACCGTCATGGCCCCCAGCAGAAAAAACAGGATTTCGGACGTTTGGGCCAGGTGTTCGCCGAGGTGTTGCACGACCGAATCGGGCGCATCGTTCATGAGTGCATACACCGTCCAGCACAGGACGCCCGTGATGAGGGCCGTCGCCGTTTTGTTGACGTTGATGGGGTGTTCAAGCGTAATGAGCACATACCCAGCCACAAAGAAACCAATCAGTAGTATGGTCATACCCGTAATCCACCAACTCAGTTATAAATAGATAATTTTGTGCAGGTGCTCATCTCACAGCTAAAGTAGCCAGCATGTTTGTCGTCCATATTCCGTCACTTGGCCCGGATGGCATGGCCTTATTTCCATTTATTTTGGTAAGGCAGCCTAACCCCAGCCCTACCCTGCTCAATCATGAGCGAATTCACCTGCGTCAACAGGCCGAGTTCGGCATTTTTGCGTTTTATATCTGGTATGTGCTCGAATACATGATTCGTCGGTTTCAGTACCGTACTCATTACCAGGCCTACCGAAATATCTCCTTCGAGCGGGAAGCCTTCGCCAACGATCAGAACCTGACGTATCTTAAAAATCGCCCGTTCTGGAGGTTCTGGCGATACGTGAAGCATAATGAATAATGCAGAATCTATTCCTATTGGTCATTCTGCATTATTCATTATCTATTCTTTTGCTTCCCAGTACCCCGGCCATAGCGACTAATGACGTCAGCACGACGACCAGTATCGGTATGCCCTCCCGGAAGCCTACCAACCGAAGGTCTTCGGGAATATTCAGGTAGAGCAGAATCGTAATCAGCCCACGCGGGGCAATCCAAAGCAGCGGACTCGATACGCCCCGGTAGGTGAGCCGAAGGGTTATCCAGCGCCAGGTAATGATAAGAATACCAAATAAGACACTAACAATCAGCGCGTCTACATCGACCAGGTCGCGGGGAGTAGCCGCGTAGCCCAGAATCAGAAAGAAAAACGTGCGAACGACAAAGGCGCCCTCGGCGGTTAGGTTTTTGAGTTGATCCAGTTCTTTCTCGAACAAGTCGTTTTTCAGTACCCGGCTTAATCGACCCCGAATAAACAACTCGGTATTATTCAGGAACAGCCCGAAAATCAGAATCAGCAGCAACGACGACAGGTGATTTATTTCGGCTAACGCATAGACTAAAAAGAGCACCGAAATAATGGGCAGGAATTTGATCCGGTGATTGATGCGCCCAATCAGATAGAGTAACAAAAAGCAACAGGCCAGCGAAATCAGGGCCATCACAAGCGTATCGCGGGTAAATGACCACACCGCTCCCAGAACCGAATCGCGGCTCAGTAACAGAAAGTTATAGGCCATTATACCCAAAATGCTGGCATAAGCCGATTCGTAGGTCGCAAACTCCCGCTGCCCAACCGACAGGGTCGCTACTGTTTGTACCGTTATGGTGCTGCTAATGATGGAAAAGGGCAGGGCGGCAATCAGGCAATGATAAAAGGAGTCGTTCAGGAGCAGGTAAAGAACGCCGGCCATAATCAGCGTGCCGCCAACGATAGACAGCAGGGATGCCAGCAGCGTTCGGCGAATCAGGCTTAGCTTATCGGCATGGAGTTCCAGATCAAGCCCGCCTTCCAGCACAATCAGAATCAGCCCCAGCGTACCAAGCGTGGGCAGAATGGCATTAACATAAGGCACCTGAACCCCGGCATAGTCCGTCGCCTGTTTGGTGAGCATTCCCAGCACCAGCAATAATAAAACAGAGGGAGTCTTAAACCGGCTGCTGAATAAGTCAAACGCATAGGAAATCAACACCGACAGACTCAGAACGATAATCAGTATTGATGAATCCATAGGTCAGCAGTCAATAATAGTCAGTCAATAGTCGTTCGTGGCTGATGTGTGCAGAATTCATACGCCCGTCACCAACGACTATCGACTGACTATTATTGACTATTTTTTGGCATAATAATACAGATTTACCGACGAAGCGCTGGCTCGTTCGCTAATGGTAAAAAACCCTTTGCCTTCTTTGTCAAAACAAATGGCTTCGCCCTGCGTTTCCGACCGAACCACCAACTGGCGGCTGGTACCGTATTGCAGCGCGTCGGGAACCGTCTTGTTAGCCTCGCGTTTCCAGTAAACGACCTGTGTATACGTTCGTATGATAATCTCGCTGCCATCGGGCGAAATGGCGGCCCCGGTCACAAATGTCAATGGCAATTCGCCATGTGCCTGAGCCGTAATGAGTTCGCTCGTGTTCTGCGGATACGGCAGGCTGTAGAGATGGACTTTTTCCTCCCGTTTCGAGATAATATAAATGTCTTTTGTTTTGGGATCGACAAACATCGCTTCGGCATCGCGGGGGCCATCGGGATACCGGAAATCGATGCGGTCAATCTTTGTAATTGTCGTTTGCAGCGAAGCGGGTTCGGCAATCCGGTAAATCTGGCAGGTCTGATTCTGGGCGTTGTTATCGCCTATTTCGCCGATGTAGATGTAATTCGTTCCGTCGATTGGCCCCGGCCCAATGGCCAGTTCTTCCCAATCGCGGTTAGCAAGCGTAGGCACTTTTAGTTTCCCTTTCACTTTGCCATCGTAGCCCAGCAGTGCCAGTTCCGCCGGGCTGCCACTGTCCTGCTCAATCCAAAGATTACCGGGCTGACTTCGGCTGTCGACCATGCCCGACGCTTCGTCAATCTGGCCGGGAGCAACCGGTGTAGCCGTTGGCTCGGTGGTAAAATTGGTATCAAAAACACTTTGTACAGTGAGTTTGCAGGAACATGCCGCCAGCCCAAAAAACAGCAAAATGAAAGTACGCATGGAAATTTCCGGTTGATTCTGTCGCCAAAGTAACGAACAGATACGCAAAATTGATGAATTAAGGGGGAAGAAAGCTATTTATTGATTGAGAGATACCACCTCAACCTCCTGCTGCTTTAGGAGCAGTCCGACGGGTCCGGGGATGGTAAGTGTAATCACACAGGCAGCAGCACACGAAACGTAGCGCCCTCACCCGGTCGGCCTTCGGCCACAATATAGCCATGATGGTTATCGATCACTTTTTGAACAATGGCCAGCCCAATCCCCGTGCCCTGGTACGCGCTTCGGCTGTGTAGTCGCTGAAAAACCTGAAAGATGCGTTCCGCCTGACGGGGGTCGAAGCCGATGCCGTTATCGGCGACGCTGATCAGGTGGAACTCCTGGTCAGCGTCACTGGCAGAAATTGGTGCGGCCACCAGTTCGCGCCCTCGTATTCGCCGGGTGGTAAGGATAATCGTTGGCGGTTCAGCCTGCCCCTGAGGCTTTGCAAACTTCAGCGCATTGCTGACAAGGTTTTGAAAAAGCTGGCGCAGTTGGGCCGCATCGCCCCCCACAGTAGGCAATGGATCCACCCGAACGATAGCCTGTTTGTCGGCAATGACGGTATCAAGATCGCTCAGCACCTCAGTTACTAACCGACTCAGATCGACCGGGCCAATAGCTTCCCGTTTGGTAACCGTCCGGGAGTAGGCCAGAACGTCCTTAATCAGCATCTGCATCCGGGCTGCTGCCGACTGCATCCGGCGGATCAGGTCGGAGCCCTGATCGCCAATGGCAGAGGCATATTCCTGCTGAATAATATCGCCAAAGGCCTGAATCTTACGCAAAGGTTCCTGTAAATCGTGACTGGCGACGTAGGCGAACTGCTCTAAATTTTTGTTCGACCGTTGTAGCTCGACAACCGATTTTTCCAACTGTTGCTGAAGTAGCTTGAGGGGGGTATAATCACCAAAGGTGACGAGCACTTCATCGCCTATTTTGGTCGACATAATATCGAGCCAGACATCAATTCCGCTGCCATCGTAATGAAAATCGAACCGCTGCGGCTCCCCCGTGGCGTAGGTTTTATGGTACGCTTCAAAGAGGCCGTTGGTTTTATAATCGGGAAACCACTTGCTGCCCAATGCTCCAACGACCGCGTCTGGCTCCTGGCCCACATACGACGCAAGTTGCCGGTTCGCTACGCGAAACCGAAAATCAATGACCTCGCCCGTTTTAGTACGCACCGGGCTAAACAGGAAAATGCCGGTCTGGCTGGTGTCGATAATCGTTTGCAATTCAGCCGTTGATGCTTCCAGGCGTTGCTGAAGTTTTTTGAGTTCCGTATAATCCGAAAACGTAACCAGCACATCGTTGCCAAGCTTAGTGGCCGTAACGCTCTCCCAGATGTCGATGCCATCAGCATTGAAATGAAAACTAAAATGCTGCGTTCGTCCCGTTTCATAAATAGCGACGTACCGGCTGAACAGGCCGTTTGTTTTATAGGACGGAAACCAGTGGCTTACCAATTTACCAGTGAGCGCATCCGGCTCCTGATTCACGTAGTGGGCAAACATCTGATTGGCCATCCTAAACCAGAAGTCCACAATTCTACCTGCCTCGTTGCGAACGGGATGTAGCAGAAAAATAGCAACCTGCGCCGAGTCGATAACGGTTCGCAGGTCGGCCGCCGACTGTTCGATGCGTTGCTGCGCCCGCTTAATGACCGATGTATCGGTAAAGGTAACCACGAAACCATCGCCGAGTTTCTGCGCTGATATATCAAACCAGACATCCAGCCCGTCGTGTTTATAGTCGATTTCGGTGCGGGTTGGTTCGCCGGTGTTTGTGGTGTGCGCGTATTTATCGAACAGACCCGTTTGGCGGTTACCCGGAAAATGGGTGAGCAAGGTAGAACCGGTTAGCTCATCCGCCGATTTTCCGACCATTCGGCAGGCAGCCTGATTGACCAGCAGACAGTTAAAATCCTGAACGACGCCGGTCTCGTTCCGAATGGCCTCAAAAGCCATGATGCCGTTGATGGAGCCGTTCAGTACACTGTTCAGCAGATCGGTCTGCTGATTTCGATGGGCTATGCTGGCCTGCTCAGCAGCTTTCAGAGCCGATATGTCGCGCGTAACACTCAGAATGCCATCGCCTACTTTCGACCAGTTCATCAGGAACCATCTTTGCAGCCTCGTATTGAAATAGTCGAACTCCAGAGGTTGGTTGGTTTCGAGCACGAGACCCATTTCCCCAACGCTTTTTTCGATGAGCGCCCGGTCATGCTGGTTGTCGGCCAGCACCCGTGTGCCAACTTTTACCTGATAGACGTCTTTGGCTGCGGCCAGCGCCTGCTGATTGGCGTATTCAATTTGAAAATCAACGACCCGGTTGCTTTCATCCCGCAAGGCCTTCATCCAGATAACGGAATCGGGCAGGGCGTCGAGCAATTGACTGAGCGCTAAAGGACTGGACTGTTCGGGCAACATTAAAACGCAACTGTTAGTGGTACTAAATTAACCAGCAAAGGTACACTATTCGCCGGGAGTCGTAGCTACACGGCCAAAGAACCGGCGCTGCACAAGCGATGAACAATGAACGACAGGCGGGCCAATACGTTAAAAAATTCTTGTGAACGGTACGAACCAGGCAGACAACCGGGGTAGTGGCAAGTGCGGTTGATTAGTTTTACGGGGTTATGTGCTTTTGTTTATGGATGACGATTCCGAACTGTATAACTTATTGTAGGCACATGAAAACCCGGTTAACTTTTTTAGCAGTCACGTTACTGCTTGGCATTTGTATCAGCTTTACCACGCGCCCCAACGCCAGCGGCTGGGTCAGTATCTTTGACGGGAAAACACTCAACGGCTGGAAACTTACCGACGAGAGTCCGGCAACGTTCAGCGTTCAGGATGGCGCCATTGTCGTTGCCGGACCACGCGCGCACCTATTCTACGAAGGCCCGGTGAATAACCACAACTTCAGGAATTTTGAGTGGAAGGCGCAGGTGAAAACCATGCCTGGCTCCAATTCCGGCATGTTTATTCATACCGCCTATCAACCATCGGGCTGGCCCTCTAAAGGCTACGAGATTCAGGTCAACCAAACCCATACCGACTGGCGCAAAACAGGCAGTGTCTATGCGCTTCAGGACGTGAAAGAGGTGTTTGTGAAAGACGACGAGTGGTATACCGAACACATCATTGTGAACGGCAAAAACGTGATTATCAAAGTCAACGACAAGGTCATTAACAACTATACTGAACCCGACAGCATCAGCAACGGCAAATCGAACAAAAAACTTAGCAGCGGCACGGTTGCCCTGCAAGGTCACGATCCGAAAAGCAAAGTCTTTTTTAAAGACATCATGGTGAAAGTGCTGCCGGATTAAAAAGCAGGGGGCATAGGGTGCTGGGAGCAGGGTACACGGAGCGTTTCAATCCGTGCACCCTGCTCCCTGCTTTTTTCACCTAAACTTCTGAATGCTGTAGTCATTTGACTGAAGCAATGCCAAATTGCCCATAGCCGCGCCGATTTCACCAATGCGGGCATTGAGGGTATAAATGCTTCCATTAACTGCCACGTTGGTTGTTGCCTGAAAATACCCGTCGGCATCGAATTTGACGATAGACGCCGTCTGCCAGTTATCCGTACTCCGCACCTGCGCCACCCGACTGCCGCTGCCCGTCACTACATACAAGTCGCCGTTGAGCAGGGTCAGGCCATCGCCGGGCAGGCTGGGCAAACCCCCTACTTCCGAAATGGCATTACCGTTCTGTAAATCGACTTTATAGAGCTTACCCGCGCCCGTCTGGGCTACGATCAGGTAACCATTGGGGTGATACACAATCCCGTTCAGGCCAAAAGCAATGCTACTGAACCGAGAATCATTGACCAGCACACTGGCTTGCCCGGTCGGCAACACTTTATAAATGACCGGGGCGAACGAGTCGGTCACATAAACTGTTCCGTCGGGCTGGATGGTCAGGTCGTTGGCAAAATGCCGGGGGCTGGCATACAAGTCGTCGAGGTCTATGCGACGCTCTAACTGACGACTGTTGAGCGTAAATACCAACAACTCAGCCAGTTTATTGGTCGTTTGCGGAGTGCTCTTGCTGGATGCGCCCTGATCGCCATTGCAGACGAATATGCGCCCATCCGCTACTTTCACGCCAACACCGCTAATCAATTCAGGGGCCGTGATCAAATCGGCATAGTTCCCGTCAACGTCGACTGTACCAATTTTTCCCTGGGTAAGGGAGGTGACAACAAACCGGTCTAACTGCGCGGAGTAGGCAATTCCTTCCGGGTATTGGCGGGCCGCAACAAAATTAATTCGATTGGGAAACGATGCATTTGGGCTAAGCCGGTGATCGTCGCAGGCGGTGAGGCATAGCGCAGAAACCACTAAAAAAAGGCAGGAAATGTACGTTATTTTCATAAACGCTGCGTTGGCATAAAATTGAGTAAACACGAAGTCTGAGGCATTAAAACTCTCTTAATTGCCTGTGAATCCGATTTGTTTACCCATCTTATGCTACGGCCTGCCATTGAGCAGGGTGCCTGGAGCGGAGGTTGAAGCACCCTGCACCTCGCCCCTGGCTATTTAAACTGCTGGATGCTATACTCACTGGCCTGGAGTTTGGCCGGGTTTTTCTGCATAGCCGCATCATTTACCTCACCTATCCGGGCGTTGAGGGTATAAATTTTGTCATTTACAACCACATTCGTGGTCGCCTGTTCATAGCCAGCCGCATCTGTTTTAACCACAGCAGCCGTTTTCCAGCCATCCGAACTGCTCAACTGCGTTACTTTGTTTCGGCCATTGACAACATATAAGTCATTGTTATACAGCACCATACCGTCTCCACCCGGCAAGCTGAAATTACCCGTCACCTGCGTCACCTTACCGGGGCTATTCAGATCGACTTTAAAGAGTTTCCCCTCATTTGATTTCACTACGATCAGGAACTTGCCAGGGTGATACACAATCCCGTTCAGGTTCACCCCGTCGATGCCTTCGACCAGAAACTGCGGATCATTCACCAGAATGCTTGCTTTGAAGTCGGGCGTTACTTTATAAATAACCGGCGCGAACGAATCGGTTATGTAGGTGTTTCCATCCGTATCGAACGCCATGTCATTGGCAAAATGATCGACGCCCGGCAGCAGCGAATCCAGAGAAACTGCTTTGACCAACTGGCGCGAAGCCAGATCGAATACCAGCAAACCGGCGGTTTTCAGTATCGTTTTGGGCGTACTTTTTTCTGAAACACCCTGGTCGCTGTTACACACATAAAGCTGATTGCCATTCACTTTCAGGCCAATGCCGCTAATGAGCACGTCGGCTGATACAAAGTCGGCATAGCGACCATTCTGGTCAACCGTTCCGACTTTACCCTGCGTAACTGAACTGACCAGAAATTTATCGAATGAGGGGGCATACGTTATTCCTTCGGGATATTGGCGGCTGGCCGAGAAGGCGATGCGTTCAGGAATTACCGGGGCGTTGAATTCGGGGTCGCTGGTATTACACGATGTAACGCAGAGCAGCATCAATGTAAACGTAGCGATTGACGGGGTATGGGTCAGCATAAAAGGTACGGTTTTACTGCAAAATAACTAACTTATAAGATAAGATTTGCCGTGGGCGTTCATTAAACTGATTGTACGGAACCAAAACAGTAACGCAGCAAACTATCCGTTGTTTTTTCAGTTTTATACCCATACAAACACTGTACCGTTATGAAACATTTCACCACCCTGACCGAAGCTATGGAAGACCTTCATGGCCGGGGCTACACGCATGAGTTCGGTCCTAAAAAAGATTTTCTGGAAGAAAAAAGTACTGAAACAAAGCTGAAGAGTGAAGACTTTAACGTCGATGAATTTCACCGGTTTGAGGGCACATCGGACCCCGGCGATGAGATGACGCTATATGCCATTACGGCCTCTAACGGCATGAAGGGCGTTTTTGTCTCGCCACAGGGAACTTATGCCAATGAAGTCTCGCCCGAACTGATGGCTAAATTTGACCTGTCCGACCGGGCGCATGTCAACACCGACGGAGCCGTTCAACCCATCAGCCAGCCAACAACCACCCAATAGTCATTTCTGTGATATTTGCAAGAAAATTGCCCGGAAGATGTCAAATTTTTCGGGTTTTTCAGTATATTTGCGGCCTTTACAAAAACACGCCGTTCTTTTTCGTGCCGACACATTATGAAGTTATCCGAATTTAAATTTGATTTACCCGAGAGCCTTATTGCCAAACATCCAGTTGAGCGCGGTGAATCGCGGCTGATGGTCATTGATCGGAAAGCCAAAACCATTGAACACAAGAAGTTTTCGGATATGCTGAGCTATTTCGGCGATGGCGACGTGATGGTGATCAATAACACGAAAGTTTTTCCGGCCCGTTTGTACGGCAATAAAGAAAAAACAGGCGCTAAAATCGAAGTTTTCCTCCTGCGCGAGCTGAACCGGGAAATGAAACTCTGGGATGTGCTGGTGGACCCCGCCCGCAAAATTCGCGTTGGCAACAAGCTGTATTTTGGCGACAGCGACCTGGTTGCCGAAGTGATCGACAACACCACCTCGCGCGGTCGAACCATCCGGTTTCTGTTTGATGGCAACCACGAGGAATTTATGAAAGCGGTTGACGAACTGGGCGAAACCCCCATTCCGCGCGAGTTCAACCGGGAAGCCGAAACTGCCGACCGCGAAGACTACCAAACCGTTTTTGCCCAGCATGTTGGCGCTGTTGCTGCCCCAACGGCCGGCCTGCACTTCACCCGCGCCATGATGAAGCGCATGGAAATCAAAGGAATTCACTTTGCGCCGGTCACGCTGCACGTTGGACTGGGTACGTTCCGGCAAGTCGATGTGGAAGACCTGACCAAGCACAAAACCGATTCCGAAAATTACCGCATTCCCGAAGAGTCGGCTCAGATTGTCAATACCGCGCTCGATGCCGGTAAGCGCGTGTGTGCCATCGGGACGACTTCGCTGAAAGCCATCGAATCGTCGGTATCGGCCAATAGCCGACTGAAGCCGGTTGAAGGCTGGACGGATCGGTTTATTTTTCCGCCCTACGAATTCAAAATCGCCAACTCACTCCTGACGAACCTGCATTTGCCGGAGTCGATTCTGATCATGATGACCAGTGCGTTTGGTGGTCACGAACTCATCAAAGAAGCGTATCAGGTTGCCATAAAAGAGAAGTATCGGTTCTTTAGCTACGGCGACGCGATGCTGATCATTTAGTCGTCAGTCAATAGTCAATACGGGGTTGCCCGGCGGTCGATAGTCAATGGTATTTCTGGTCTTTGCTTTTTACTGATGACTGACGACTATCGACCGCCGGGCAACCCCGTATCGACTAATTTTTTTGCCATCATTGTGGCGGGCGGGAGTGGGAGCCGCATGAAATCCGATGTGCCGAAGCAGTTCTTACTGCTCAACGGCAAGCCCATTCTTCAGCATACCATCGAGCGATTTCTGGCCGTACAACTCCCTGGGTCCGTTTCCCCATCGACCCAACCCTCATCCGTTCAGATCATTCTCGTTCTGCCCGCCCGTGACCTACTCCTGTGGGGAAAACTTTGCGACGAACACAATTTCCATCCAACCATTCAGTCTGTTCATGGCGGGACTACGCGCTTCCAGTCGGTACGCAACGGCCTCAATGCCATTCAGGCAACCGACGGGTTAGTTGCTGTACACGACGGGGTGCGGCCTTTTGTTTCCGCAGAAATTATTCAGCATAGTTTTGTCACTGCCGCCCGCACCGGCTCAGCCGTGACCTGCGTACCGGTGAAAGATTCGGTGCGGATGATTGGTGCCGATGGCACGAGTCAGGCCGTGGACCGCAGTCAGTACCGCTTAGTACAAACGCCCCAAACGTTCCGTCTCGATTTATTCAGGAAAGCTTTTCAGGCCAACGAGCAACCGTTTTTTACCGACTGCGCCAGTGTCATGGAGCATAGCGGTTTTCCCATTACACTCATCGATGGGTCCTACGAGAACATTAAAATTACAACGCCGGAGGATTTAACGTAGCCTGGACGGCCACCTCCGGGCGAATAAGTAGTGATTAACGGACGTGGCCGTTTCCGTTTAGGTCACTTCACGTACTTATCGCATCCAGCAGCCCCGTCAAATGCTCATCTGTTGTCAGTGGATTCATGAGCGATACGCGCAGATAGACGCGTTCACGCAGGGTCGTCTGCACGATGTAGAACCGGCCATCTGTCAATAATCGGCTTCGGATTTGGGTGTTGAGCTGGTCGAGCTGCTCAGGTGTGTAGCCGTCGATAATGCAGCGAAAACACACGATGTTACTTTCCGGCTCAACAGCCAGTTCAAAGCCGGGCCGGGCGCGTACCTGCTCAGCAAACCCGCGTGCCAGGTTGTAGAGTGTGTCAACGTTGGCCGTAAAGATTTCCTCGCCGTAGGTTCGGAGAACGGCATACACGTTTGCACTCATCATCCATTTTGTGCATTCAAATGCCCGTTTACCGGAATTGAACCAATCCTTGGTGGTAGAGTCGGCCCAGAGGTATTGCGCTTTTTGCTGAAACGTTCGGTAAGAGTCGGCATCTCGCCGGTAGAGTACAGCCGTAACTAAGGCCGGAATCATCATCATTTTGTGAAAATCGACCACCACAGAATCTGCCCGGTCGATGCCGTTTATCAAGTGCCGATACCTGTCCGACAGGGCCACAGCCCCACCATGTGCGCCATCGGCATGAAACCACAGGCTATGCTTCTGGCAGAAATCGGCAATGGCTGTCAGGTCATCGTACGAGCCGGTTGAGGTGGAGCAGGCACTACCCACAACCGCAAAAACAGTCAGGCCTGCCTGCTTTGCCTCCTCCAGATATGGCTCCAGCAGGTCGGTTCGCATCTGAAAGCGGTCGTTTGTTGGAATCTTGATAATTCCGGCACTACCAAGCCCCATAATCCGGGCGGCCCGGTCTACGCAGTAATGGGCTTCTTCGGAAACCATAATTGCCAGCCGATTCGTCGGGTCGTGACCCGCTTCCCAAACGTCGACAGGTGAGTTCGGCGATCCAACCGCCACGGCCCGGGCCGTAAGCAGCGCGGTGAGGTTGGCGAGGGTACCGCCCGATGTGAGAAAACCACCCGATTGGCTGCCCAACTGGAGTTTACCCGCCAGCCATTCGCATACGATGCGTTCGAGGGCGTTGGCAGTCATGCCCATCTCATAGACGGCCTGCCCCTGATTGAGCATACCGGTTAGCAGGCCCGTCAAAGCGGCCAGCGGCAACGGGGGCGCCACCTGATGACCCATAAACTTTGGATTATGCAGGTGAATGGATCGCTGGACAATATCTGCCAGCAACGGCGTCGGATTGGGGTTGACAGGCTGGGCAAAGTCGGTCTGCCAATACGCCAACTGCTCGTCGGGCGGGGTGTATGCCAACACTGGCGTCGTTCCAGACTGGGCCTGAACGAGGTGATTAGCGAGCAGATCAACTAAGGCATGACCCTGTTGGCGAAAGGTTTCGGGCGAATAGGCGGCAGTTAAACGGTCGTTCATGGCTGATGGGTTTTCAGGACAAAGCAACTACTTATTTTTGATGCCTGGAAATGCTTATTTTTGATGAATTGATAGCCAAAACGCATCAATGGATATTTTACAGCTTAAGCACTTTCTGGCCTTAGCTAACACGTTGAACTATCGCCGAACCGCCGAGTCCGTGTTCATTGCACAGCCTGCACTAAGTCGGCAGATTCAGCAGTTGGAAAACGAAATAGGCGCGTTGCTGTTCAAACGCAACAAACGCAATGTATCCCTGACCCCTGCCGGGGCGCATCTGCAACAGGAGGCCGGTCGGTTGGTTGAGCAATTGGAGCAGGCCTGCCGGCGAACCGCGCAAATTCACCGGGGCGAAGCCGGCGAAATTAGAATTGGCCACGCGAGTTCGGCCATGCAGTCGATTTTGCCGAAACTGCTGATCAGCATTCGGAACAAAACACCCGATTTGCGTGCCATGCTCATGGAAACCACAAACCGGTTTCAGATGGAAGCTTTGCAAAACCGGGCCATCGACGTTGGTTTTTCGCCCAATATTATTGTACCTGCCAACGTGAGCAGCCGGATTGTCTATACCGAAAACTTCGTCGTGCTGTTGCCTGAAAACCATCCTGTTTGCAGCGAAACCTTCACGGATCTATCCATTTTCGCTCAGGAGCCGTTTATTTTGCCGCCGTTGCCGGAGGGCATTGGCTATGTCGAACGTATTCAGGCTATGTGTCAGGAACATGGGTTTTCACCGATTATTGCCTATGAATCGGCTTATTCGGGAACGGTTCTGCGGTTGGTCGAAGCAGGCATGGGCATCAGCATTGAACCGGCCTCGACCTTGCGGGGGCAGAACCTACCCATCAAAACCATCGAACTGACGGATGTTTCCCAGAAAGCAGAAATGCGGATGCTCTGGCTCACCGAACGCACAACGGAGTTAACGCCGTTTTTTACCTTAGTCGATTCCATTTTGTGAGCTACATGCGCGATCGCCTTCCCCCCGACCACTACATCAGCGGCATCCTCGCTGGCGACCGGCTGCTGCTGAGCCGGGCCATTACGCTCGTCGAAAGCCAGCGCCCCGACGATCAGGCGCTGGCGCAGCAGGTACTGACCGGTATTTCATCCAAAACCGGGAATTCCATCCGGGTGGGTATCACGGGCGTGCCGGGCGTTGGCAAAAGTACGTTTATCGAAACGGTTGGCAAATACCTGACGGGCCTCGGCCATCGGCTGGCGGTGCTCACCATCGACCCCACCAGCCAACGGTCGGGGGGCAGTTTGCTGGGCGATAAAACCCGGATGGAAACGCTTTCCATGGACCCCAGCGCCTACATTCGCCCGTCGCCGGCGGGGAGTTCGCTGGGTGGGGTGGCCCACCGTACCCGCGAAACGATGTTGCTATGCGAAGCCGCCGGGTTCGACATTATTCTGGTCGAGACGGTGGGCGTGGGGCAGTCCGAAACCGTTGTGCATGGCCTGGTCGATTTCTTTTTACTGCTGATGCTGGCCGGGGCAGGCGACGAATTACAAGGTATGAAACGCGGCATTATGGAACTGGCTGACGCGCTCGTAATCACCAAAGCCGACGGCGACAACAAGGTTCCGGCCAACCGCGCCCGACTGGAGTATGAGAATGCGCTGCATCTTTTTCCCGCGACCGGTACCGGCTGGTTTCCGCCCGTGCTAACCTGCTCAGCCCTGAGTAGTGGTAGCGAAGGGCCATTCGGTATCGCCGGGGTCTGGCAAACCATTCAGCAGCACCAGGAACTGACCACCCGGAACGGCCACCGCGACCAGCGACGGCAGGAACAGCAATTAATCTGGTTTCGGTCGTTGGTACGTCAGGCGCTGGATGCTCAGTTTTATACCCGTCCCGGCATTCGTGAACAATTGGTCAGCCTTGAAGCCCAGGTACGGGCCGGCACCCTACTCCCCCCCCACGCCGTGCAAACATTATTGGGTTTGATTGGCGAATAATTGGTGTATTACGTTGTCAGATGCTGACATCACATCAACAATAGCCGTTAGAATCAGCGTTTTTTTGCTTTTACTGGTATGTCTACCTATTTATTGCTGCTGGTGGGTCTACTTCTGTCCGTAGGGACAGCACAGGCCCAGCGAGACACAATCATCACCATTTCGTCGGCGGAGGGCCTGCAATTTGACCATAAACGACTCATTATCAAGCCTAATACCCGGCTAAAACTCATTTTTCGAAATAAAGACGACATGGAGCATAACCTTGTCGTTACCCGCCCTAATTCGCGGCTGCGCGTGGTTGAGTTTGCGCTGGCGCTGGGAGCCAAAGGCCCGGCACAACATCACGTGCCGCTAATGGATGAAGTACTGGCGCATACCGTGAGTGTTGATCCGGGCAATACCGACTCACTGACGGTGACGCTTGCCGAAGGGGCTTACCCGTTTGTGTGTACTTATCCGGGCCACGGCTACGTTATGTACGGCGTCATCTACGCCACTAACCAGCCCAAACGACTGCCCAGCCCGGACGACGACCGGAACCTGCCCAACCCGGCCCGTGTGGCGGAAGCGGGTCATCGCCACGCGGCCGAATCCGGCCACCCTTACGCGCTCAAATTACCGGCGGTTTACCGAACCTTCATGCCCGATTGCGGACCGGCGGCCATTGCCGTAGGCTTGCCCGGCCCCGACGGCGGCCAGTCGTATGTGTTCGATGCGGGCCAGTGTCGACTGCGCTATGCCTGGTCGGGGGGGTTCGTGGACAATTCGGAACAGTGGGATGGCAAGGGGCAACGGTTTAGCAAAGTTGTCGGTGAGATTTATTATCGGGACAGCGGCAGTTTCCCGTGGCGGGTTGGGAATGTAGCCACGCTACCTCAGTTTAAAGGCTATCGGCTGGTCAATCGGTACCCTGAATTTAGGTATGTGGTGAATGGAGTCGATGTACGCGAACTTATTAAACCAGTAGCCAGTGGACGCGGCCTTATTCGCACCTTTACACTCAGCCCAACAAAACAGGCCGTTTCGTTTGTCGCTGCCGCTCAACCCGGCATCCGGCTAACGCCATCGGTAGGCCGTTTGCAAAATGGCGAAGTCCGTCTGCCGCCCGGCACCAGGCAGTTCACGTTAACGGTTTCAACGAATTAAAAAGGAATAGTGTGTTTTTGTCTGTTTTTTTATTCGTTCAGTCATTATTCACTCTTCATTCTACAGTAAAAAATGCTTGCTTCCTTGCTGCTTTCCTCGCTCTTGTCCTTCTTTCCTGCCGACACAATTTCTGACTACTACGAGATAGAGACCATTCCAACTCCGCCCGGTTTAGTGGCCGAAACCGGTGGTCTGGCCTTCCTGCCCGACGGGCGAATGGCGGCCTGTTTTCACCGGGGCGAGGTGATGCTGTATAACCCCAAAACTAAATCCTGGAAACTTTTTGCCGAAGGGCTGCACGATCCGCTGGGCGTGGTGGCCATCAGCAACAACCAACTGCTGGTGGTTCAGCGGCCCGAACTGACCCGCGTGACCGATACCAACGGCGACGGTGTGGCCGACCAGTATGAGACCGTAACGGATCAGTTTGGCATGTCGGGCAACTACCACGAATTTGCTTTTGGACCCGTGCGCGATGCAAAAGGGAATCTGTATTTCAGTCTCAATACAGGTTCTAATGGGGCGGGCATTCGGGAGGAAGTTCGTGGGCAGTATGACCCGCTGGGGCGGCAGGGACGCATGTATGCCTGTGTACCCTACCGGGGCTGGGTCATGCAGCTTACACCCGATGGGAAGGTAAAACCCTACGCCAGTGGTTTCCGGTCGCCCAACGGAATTGGCTTCGATGCAAAGGGGCGGCTGTTTGTTACCGATAATCAGGGCGACTGGCTCGGTACCAGCAAGTTATACCACGTTGAAGAAGGAAAATTTTACGGACATCCGGCCAGTTTAGTCTGGCGGCCGGGCTTCCCGGATGTAGACCCACTAACGCTATCGGTTCAGGCCCTCGACAGTATGCGAACCGTGGAAAGCGTTGCGTTTCCACACGAGTTGATGGCCCATTCGCCAACGCAGATTGCGTTCGACAATTCCGGCGGCAAGTTTGGGCCGTTTGCGGGTCAGCTGTTTGTGGGCGAAATGGATTTTCCTCATCTGTTACGCATCCTGCCCGATGAAGTCGGGGGGCAGATTCAGGGCGCTTGCGTGCCGTTTTTCGAGAAAGGTGGCTCGAATGGTGTACCGCTGCGGATTGGCAATAACCGGCTGGCTTTTGCCCCCGACGGGAGTTTATATCTGGGCCAGGCCGACCATGGCTGGTTAGGCGACCGGGGCATTCAACGCATACGGTATAAATCCGGCACACCGCTCGACCTGCTGGCCATGAAACTAACTCCCATCGGCTTCGACCTGACCTTTACACAGCCGGTTGATGAAGCAACGGCCCGCGAAGTGGCTAATTACCATTTCCGCTCGTATTACTACGAATACCATCAAACGTATGGGTCACCGCAGAAAGATGTTCAAACGGTAGCCGTTTCGGCCATTACTTTATCGGCCGACCGTAGAACCGTATCACTGAAACTTGCCGACTTGAAAAAAAGTCGGATTTATGAACTCACCATGGGCGACCTCCGGGCCACTAACGGTCAGAAAAAACTCATGAACCGGGTGGTTTGCTATACGCTGAACCAACTGGTGAAGTGAGCTACTGTAAAAAGGTTGTGCCCGTATGGGTGGTGTCAGGTTTGAAAATCTAACACCACCCATACGGGCACAACCTTTTTACGGAGCAGGTCAATTAAGCATTCCCCAGCGTCCGCTCAGGCTCATTGGCCCGCGTTGCCGGAACGGTTTCTTCGCTTGTACTCTGGTTCCAGTCGGCATTACCTACCGTTGAGGCATCATCAGCATCGGGATGCAGGGGAGCCTGTCCCCACGACGCCCGTTTTGATTCTTCAATGGCTTCGTCGGTAATACTGTCAGGCTCATCGTCCGACGCATTAGCTTCAGCAGCAGCAGCGTCGCCTGGCACGTCGGTATCATTGCTGTCGGCAACGCGCGAGGGCAGGTCGTTGTCTAAATTTTTGTCATTCAACTGCGCTAAGTCAGGGTGAATACCCATTGTGTTGTGCATCTGCTGGGCCGCATTTGACTCCGTGCTTTCTTTCCGGGATTTGCTACTTACGCTCATAACGTTGATTCGTTTAGTGTTGAGAAAAGTTAGTTATAGATCAATGAGTTATTCGCTTATTGGTGTTGTGCCACTGCTTAATATTTCAATAAGTTCTAGGGCGTGTTGACATTCAAGCTAACAAAATCAAAGCTGACGCTATGTAAATAAATCCAGCAAAGCTGCTGGCTGTCTTATCGTAGCGAGTAGCCACCCGTCGGTACTGCTTGAGCTTGTTGAAATAGCGCTCTACTTTGTTGCGGTCTTTGTATAAGTTCTCGTCAATCGAACGCTCAATGAGTCGATTCTTCTTGGCCGGTATGACCGCTTCTGCCTGAGAGTCGGCCAGCCAATTCAACAACGAAT